>NZ_BAABDH010000024.1:0-66030 GCF_039539525.1 Hymenobacter algoricola
CTTACGCGGCCTCACGCCACATGAATTTGTGTGTGCCCAGTGGCAGAAAAACCCCGTTAACTTTACCCAGGACCCGACCCACCTCACGCTGGGACTATACAGCTAAGTGTTGGGTGTGCTGTGTCACCCTACAGGTCGGGACACCGAGGATTTGTGGTTTGGCTTGTTAAGCGCGGCCGTTTTTTACGGCATGTTTTACTTAGCTCAACAGCGTGGCATAAATCTGATTGCTGCGTACCTCATTGTAGGTGTGGTGTGGCTCGGTTTGTATCTGTTATTCCGCTCCTTTCGGTGAACGGCAGGAATCAGCTCACACCTAGTGGCCAGCTTGGCCCCATAGCGCAGGGCGAGTTTAAGAAACCCGTCTACGATTCGTCGTTCACGAAATGCTCCGCAGAGATGCGTTTCGTAAACGCCCAAACCTGAAGCCTTGTCCCCGGCAAAGTACCACGGCGGACGCGGCGGCGCGTCTCGCCGGCTGCTGAAGGAAACCGCCGGGGCTGATGAAGCTCATACCGGTGGGTGATGTTTGTCATGTGGGGGACGAAAAGGGGTCGGTAGTTTTGGGTCCATCCAATGGCGGTCGGCAAAATGGCTTTCTGAACCAGTAAGAAAGCCGCTTCGGCCGACCGCCACCACTCACCAGCCCATGACGCAGGAACTACAATTCGACCTGGAGAACAATGCCAAGGAATGGCTGGCCCTGTCGCTGGCCGTCTCCTCGGCGGAGCGGGTGTCGTTTGGCAACATCCACGACCGGTTTTTTGCGCGCTACGGCCCCAATTTCATGGCCCACGTGTACCGCACGGCCCTGGAGGAGGTGCTGCCGGTCCTGCCCGAGGCCGCCCGCAGTCAGCTCCTGGATTCTTTCCAGCACGCCATGGGCGAGGCCATTCAGAAGCAGGCCTACGCCCTGCCCACGCTCTCGGACTGCGCCGCCTGCCACGCCCAGAAGTTCTGATAGCGCGGGTCTGCTGTTGAAACAACCCCGGCCCCGTTGCGAAAAAGGCCGGCCGCAAGTATTCGACACTGAAAAAGCCAACGACTGGGGCCTTGCTACCAAAATGGTAAGCCGTGACCCGGCCGCCGCCAGTGCAGGTTCGCGGTCCGGACTCACACTATTTTTTTGTGATAGCAAAACCATTAACTGCAAAAGCACTTGTGCCTTTACCGCGTTCTGCTTGTCAGTTTTCCCCTTCCATTAACAGAAGCGACTGCCACCTCTATGGGCACTTCTCTTCGCCTTGACCTTAACGAAAAACTCTACCTGCGCGACCCCCAGGGCACCGATTTGGGCCGCCGGCTGGTGGCCGAGAGCGTGCTGCTGATTGATGAAATCGGCTTCGAGCAGTTCACTTTCAAGAAGCTGGCCCAACGGATGGAGTCCACGGAGGCCTCGCTCTACCGCTATTTCGAGAACAAGCACAAGCTGCTGGTGTACCTGGTGAGCTGGCACTGGGCCTGGCTGCGCTACCAGATCCGGTTTCATACCCACAACGTGCCCGATGTCCGCGCCCACCACGATGACCCGGCCACCACGGCACAGACGGTAAGAACGAGCAGGTTGAGGAAGCGGTGCCGGATGTGGTCAGCGTAGCGCGGGTCGGACATAATGGCGAAGGAAGCGACTAGGCAGCTGAGCATAAATACCTTGGTGCTGCCTGCAAAGGCAAAGATTGGCCGCTAGCACGTTAGCCTCAGTTTGATGCGTAAGCCCTGCACCCCAGGTAGACCACAATCTGAGCCTAGTGGCCGTACCAGGTATTGGACCGGGTCCGGTAGCCGTCCAGCACCTCGCCTGGGAGCTGGATCTGTTGCACCAGCATCTGCACCACGATGGCTGGTAGCTGCGGTAAGGTCCGGCAAAAAAGGCCCCCAGGTAGCGCAGCGTACAGCGTTGCACGGCACTCCTCAGCTAGAAAATGCCTGCCGGGGGAGACTGAGGTCGAGAAACCGGGTGAGTTGCTCCAGGCTCAGGCCGGTGTAGAAATTTCCGCAGCGGGCGGCCTGCTCGTTACTGAGAAATGCCCCAGGCATCGGCTAGCTACTTATGGGTTTGGCACCTGCGAGTGACCCGGGCTGCCTTTGGGAAGGAACCGGTAGCCGGCTCGGCCCGACTGGCCAGCCCACCTCCGCCCCATTGGCGGGACGCAAGGCCCGGTGCGCCATGTAAATGGCCAGCGGCGCTTCCACTAGCAGCAGCCCTTTCCGCACCCAGTCGCTGCGTAGCAGGCGCTCCATCAGGTCGGGCGAAAAGCTGCCCTGGCTCAGCGCGCCCTCCAGGGGCCACTGTACCAACACCGTCGACAGCCAGAACACGACGTGGCACGCCACGGCCAACCACAGCGCGGCGCGGGGCACGGCGGGGGGCAGGTGCCAGTAGAGCAGCACCAGCACCCCGCTCAGCAGAATAGCCGGGACCGTCAGAAAGGGCACGGTGTACTGGGCGGTGGCCAGGTGCCAGGCCGCGAAATCGGCCGAGCTCAGGTACGGGCTGAGGTCAGCCCAGCTCTGGTACTCCACAAACTCGTTCATGACGGCCGCGCCCAGGCAGTAAAACGTGAGGACCAGGTAGGCCAGGAAAATCCAGTGCGGGGGAAAGGGGAAGGTTTTCATGGGAATAAGAGAAAAGGGGAAAGAGGGGTCGTTAGCGCCTGGCCGGTTTAGGGAACCAGGTCATTGGGTTCAGCAGGCCAAATCAAACGGCGCAGAGCTGGCGCACCCGGTCGGCTTCGGCGTCGTTGACGTGGGTGACGGGCGTGGCATAAATGCGGAAGTCATTGCCGGGGAAGCGGGTCTGCAGCAGCAGCTCGATGCGGCGGTAGAGCAGGGCCTTGGTCAGGAACAGCACCCGGTACAGAGGCTGGGTGCCGATGGTGCCGTCGGCGGCCAGGCAGTGGTTGCCGATGGCCTCGTCGACAAACACATCCGTGGCCAGGCGCTCGGTTAGCACCAGGTGGGCAGCGGTTTGCGCGTGCTGCGCGCTCAACGTGAGCAGGTTGAACAATATCATGGAAGGGGCAAAAAATGGGTATTCAATGAGCAGGGATAACCGAAGGCCAGGTTCGGCAGGAGCCCGGCCGCTAGCGGCCGGACTCCCGGCGGGCTTTGTAAGGGGTCAGGCTGTGCAGGATGTGCTGCACCAAGGGCTCGTGGGTCACAAAGGCGTCGGGGGTACCCGAAACGCACACCAGCAGCACATGGCCCCGGTGCCGGGCGGCCAGCGCATCGTAGCGCAGCAGCTGGCCGTCGCGGCTGCCCGTACCGGTCGTTTCCAGGAACTGGATGCCGTTGTAGGTGGTAGCGAACTGCTTATTGACCGTGACGCCAAACTGCTCGGCCAAGTGGTGGAGGGCCTGATCGGGCGTCATGCGGGCAGCGGCCCCACGCAGTTGACTGATGTAGAGCATCATGTCCCGGGTGGGGCTTAAGTGAGTAAGGGCCACCATAGTGTCGTTGGCTTGGCGCACCTGGTCCCAGCCGGCCGGCACATGGTACTGCAGCTGGTACTGGGCGCTATGCACCGACTCGTAATTTATTTCGGGTTCAGATTGGGCCCGCAGGCCCAGCGGCAACAGGAGGGCGAACAACAAGAGCAAATTTTTCATGGCAGTCAGGGAATAAGGAGGAAGAAAAAGTGCAAAAGCAAGCTGGATAGGGCACTCACTTGCCCCGCAGCGGCGTGAGACTATCCAGTACCTGGTGCAGCAGCGGGGCCTGGGTGGTAAAGACGGCGGGGGTGGCGTAGAAATACACCACCAGCACGTGGCCCTGGTAAGTGGTGACCCGGGCGTCGTAGCGCAGCTCGCGGCCCCCGACGAAACAAGTGCCGGTGCTTTCCAAAAAGTCGAGGCCGTGGGACGACACCCGGTGCTCCTCGTGGCGGGTGGCGCCCAGGTGGCGCAGCAGCCGCTCCAGGGCGCGGGCGGGCGGCAGCGCGGCGTGACGGCCCCGGAGCTGGCCCACCCACAGCCGGGCGTCGTCCTCGGGGCTGTGGTAGCGGAGCACCTCCACCGAGTCGGTGCGCTGGTGCGTCACGGTCCAGTGCGGGGGCACGGCGTATTTCACCTGGAAGGCGCGGTTCTGAACCGGTATCAGGTCCTGGGCCGCGGCGGGCAGTCCGGGCAGCAGCAACGCGAAAAGCAAAAGAAGCAAGCGGCACATGGCGAAAATGAAGTAGGAGGTGAAACGGAACGAATGACGGCCAACTCAGGACGCGCCGGGCGGGGCATTGCCTTCGGCATGGTGTTCGGGCAGGCTCAGCCCGAACACCGCCCCGGCCGCCGGGCCAGCGCGAGCCACCCCGCCGGGGCGGCCCCGGGATACCGGCGGGCTCCGGTGAGCAGAGCGGACCGCATCATTGGGCCAGCATGTTGACGATAGGCGTGCTGCCACCGCCGGTAATAATGGTTTTCGAGTTCTGCGACTTCGCCAGCTCCCGGAACGCCTCGATGGACTTGTACCGGAGCACGGCCGGGCTCAGGTCGCGGTTGATGAGCTGGTTGGTGAGGCGCACGGCCTGCGCCTCGATGCGCATGGCCTCGGCCTTGCCCCTGGCCTGGATGATGGCGGCTTCCTGCTCGCCCGTGGCCCGCACCACGGCGATACGCTTCTGGCCCTCGGCCTCAATCACGCGGCGCTCGGCGTCGCGGGTTTCGCGCTGCTTGAGAAACTCCATGCGCAGGGCCTCCTGCTCCGATTCGAGCTTGTCCTCGATGGCCTTGGCCAGGCCGGCGGGCAAAGCAATGTTCTTGAGCAGCACGTTCTCAATCTCGAAGCCCCGCGCGGTGAGTACCCCGTTCATCTGCGTGAGAATGGCCTTCTCAATGACTGAGCGCTCGGCGCTGTGCATGTCCTTAGCGAAGTAGCGGGCGCACACATCGGCGGCGGCCGAGCGGAAGACGGGCAGAATCAGGATGTTCTCGTACGCGAGGCCGGTGGTTTGCAGGATGTTGGGCACCTGATCGGCCTTCACGCGGTAGAGAATGGAAATATCGGAGGCAATGGACAAGCCTTCCTTCGAAGGCAGGCTGGAGCGGATTTCCAGGTTCTGGGTCGTGACGGGCACCTTGATGATGGTCGTCAGGAAAGGGTTGAACGCCTTCGGGCCCGACACCACGATTTGCTGGTCGAGGCGGCCGAGCGTGCGCTTCACGCCCACCTCGCCCTGGCGCACCGTGGTGCAGCTGCTCAGCGCCGTGGCCCCGGCCAGCAGCAGCGCGGCCAGCGGCCGGCGGAGCGTCATCAGGGAACGGTGCAGACTGTAGGAGCGGAACGTTTCCAGCAGCACGCGCACCTTCTCGCGGCCCAGCAGGTTGTGCGCGGCCAGCGCCGGGAGCAGAAGAGTGGGGCGGAGCGTGGCGAACGGACGCCTTGGTAAGCGGGGGCGGAAAACCGGCAACTGTATCATGGCGGATGGAAATTAAGTTAAACTACCATTATTAGTAGTTTTACTATTACATACAAGAGCCGATATGTTAAGGTTGCAGCAGGAACCAATTATTTTTAGTAAAGCTATCTAAATGCATTAATGAGCTTCTTTTTTAAGAAGTAAAACTATTATTTTGAAAAGTATGTATAGATTTGCAGCCGCCGGGCCCGATTGAGCCATGGCTACTCCTCCCCTATACTTCACCCTCCATGCAGCCCAAAACCCTCATCACGGTAGCCGTCGGCGACGGCATCGGTCCCGAAATCATGACCCAGACCCTGCGGATGCTGGAAGCCGCCGGGGCGGCGCTGGAGCCGGAATTCATCGAAGTCGGCGAGCAGGTGTACCACGCCGGCTACAGCTCCGGCATTCACCCGGCCGCCTGGGAGTCGTTGCGCCGCACGCGGGTGCTGCTCAAGGCCCCCATCACCACGCCGCTGGGCGGGGGCTACAAAAGCCTGAACGTGACGCTACGCAAGACGCTGGGCCTGTATGCTAACGTGCGCCCCAACCGCTCACTACACCCGGCCGTGGCGACCCGCCACCCAAACCTGGACGTGGTCATTATCCGCGAAAACGAGGAGGACCTCTACGCCGGCATTGAGCACCAGCAAACGCCCGACGTCGTGCAGTGCCTCAAATTGGTGTCGCGGCCCGGCTGCGAGAAGATTGTGCGCTACGCCTTCGAGTATTGCCGGCAGCACGGCCGCCGGAAGCTCACGTGCATGACCAAGGACAATATCATGAAGCTCACCGACGGCCTGTTTCACCGGGTGTTCATGGAAATCGGGCAGCAGTATCCCGACATCGAGCAGGACCACCAGATTATCGACATCGGCACGGCGCGCCTGGCCGACACGCCCGAGCGCTACGACGTGGTGGTAACGATGAACCTCTACGGCGACATCATTTCCGATGTGGTAGCCCAGCTTACGGGCTCGGTAGGGCTGGCCGGCTCGGCCAACATCGGCGACGGCGGGGCCTTGTTCGAGGCCATCCACGGCTCGGCCCCCGACATTGCGGGCCAGAACGTGGCCAACCCCTCCGGGCTGCTGCAGGCCGCCGTGCTCATGCTGGGCCACCTGGGTCAGCACGACGTGGCGGCCCGCCTCCACAACGCCTGGCTGTGCGCGCTGGAAGACGGCCTGCACCCGGCCGACATCTTCCGCCCCGAAACCAGCCAGCAGAAAGTCAGCACCGTGGAATTTGCCGATGCCGTGATTGCGCGCCTCGGCCGGGAGCCGCAGCAGCTGGCGGCCATGCCCGCGCGGGAAGCGGCGACGCCGGCCCCTACGGTTAGCCCCGCGCCCTTGCACGGCAAGGCCCCCGTGCAGCAGCAGCTGGTGGGTGTGGACGTGTTCCTGCGTTGGGACGGCAAGCAGGCCGACGCGCTCGGCCAGCAGCTGGAAAGCCTCACTGGCCGCCGCATGCAGCTCAAGCTCATTACCAACCGCGGGGTGAAGGTGTACCCCGACGGCCACCCCGAAACCTTTTGCACCGACCACTGGCGCTGCCGCTTTGTGGCCGCCGATGCCTTGGTGAGCGGCTCACAGCTGGAATTTACCCCCGTGCCCTTTATGGACGTGTTATTTCTGCTGCACCGCTTGGTCGATTACCAGTTGTACATCATCAAAACGGAGCACTTGTATCTGATGGACGGGCAACGGGCCTTTTCGCTGGGCCAAGGCGAATAGCACCGCGCTCGGAAAAAAGATACTCCCGAACGCGCAGTAAACCTTTCCTTTGAGGTGGGGTTTCCTCTCACGCACACTAGTCTTCCTTCCGTATGCACGCCACCCTCCGCATCGACTTAAACGAAAAACTCTACCTGCGCGACCCCCAGGGCACCGATTTGGGCCGCCGGCTGGTGGCCGAGAGCGTGCTGCTGATTGATGAAATCGGCTTCGAGCAGTTCACTTTCAAGAAGCTGGCCCAACGGATGGAGTCCACGGAGGCCTCGCTCTACCGCTATTTCGAGAACAAGCACAAGCTGCTGGTGTACCTGGTGAGCTGGCACTGGGCCTGGCTGCGCTACCAGATCCGGTTTCATACCCACAACGTACCCGATGCCCGCGAGCGGCTGCGGCTGATTCTGGGTATTCTCACCCGGGCCCACGAGGACGACCCGGCCACCACCCAGCTCGACGAGGCCGCCCTCTACCGCATCGTCGTGCATGAAGCGTCCAAATCTTACCTGACCCGCGACGTGGACGGCGACAACCGGGAGGGGCTGTTTCGGGAGTACAAGCAGCTGGCGGCCAGCATCGTGGCCGTGGTGCAGGAAATTAACCCCGCCTACGCCTACCCCCACGCGCTGGTGAGCACCTTGCTGGAGTCGGCGCGCAAGCAGCTGTTCTTCGCCCAGCACCTACCTTCGCTCACCGATGCCATCACCGGCGACAAGGACAAAAACACCCTTCAAGCCTTCCTGGCCCAAGTGGCTTTTGCTACCCTGGCCTAGCGGCCGCACCCGCGCTCCGGGCCGGCCCTGCCCGGCCGGGAGGCCCGGCTCCTTTCTAAGTACCTGACTACTCCGACTCCTCCTTCCTGCATGGCAGACCCCAATGCTTCCTTTCTCACGCCCGGCCAGCGCCTGTGGCGGCTGCTGGCCTCCGAGCGGCGCGACATCACCTACCTCTACGTGTACGCGGCCCTGGCCGGGGTTATCAACCTGTCGCTGCCGCTGGGCGTGCAGTCGGTTATCGGCTTTGTCAGCAGCGGGGCCGTGAGCACCTCGCTGGTCGTGCTCATCACCTTTATTGTGGTCGGGACGCTGCTGGTGGGTGGCTTGCAGGTGATGCAGGTGTATCTGGTCGAATTCATTCAGCAGCGCCTGTTTGCCCGCATCAGCCTCGACTTTGCCCTGCGCCTGCCGCGGGTGCGCACCGAAGCCCTGGACGGCCAGTACCTGCCGGAGCTAATGAACCGCCTGCTCGACGCGCCCACCCTGCAGAAAGGGCTGGCTACCATCTTGGTAGAGTTTTCGGCCGCGGCGTTGCAGATTTTGTTCGGCCTGATCCTGCTTTCCTTCTACCACCCCATTTTCATTGCCTTCGGGGTGCTGCTGGTGCTGCTGCTGGCCCTGATGATTCGCGTGACGGGCCCCAAGGGCCTGAGCACCAGCCTGCAGGAGTCGAAGTACAAGTACAAGGTAGTGGCCTGGCTCGAAGACGTGGCCCGCACCGTGCAGACCTTCCGTCATCCGCCCCGGCAGGAGCTGGCCCTGGACCGCACCGACACGCTGGTGGAGGGCTACCTGAGTGCCCGCCAGAGCCACTTCCGGGTGCTGCTCACCCAGTTCTGGGGCTTTGTAGCGTTCAAAACCCTGATTACGGCCACCCTGCTCATCATCGGCTGCTGGCTGCTCATCAACCGCCAGATTAACATTGGCCAGTTCGTGGCCGCCGAAATCATCATCATTCTCACCATTTCGGCCGTGGAGAAAGTGCTGCTCAAGCTCGACGTGGTGTACGACGCGCTAACCGCGCTCGACAAAATCGGCCACGTGCTGGACCTCCCGGTGGTGACTGGTACCGGCGGTACCATGCTGCCGCTGCCGGCCGTGCGCGGCGGCCTGCGGGCTGAGCTGCGCCAGCTCAGCTACCAGTACCCCAGCGGCCACCGCCACCCGCTCGACGAGCTCACCCTCACCATCGGTTCGGGCGAGCACCTGGGCCTGGCCGGCTACGACGGCTCGGGCAAAACCACGCTGCTGCGCATTCTGGCGGGCTTGCTCACCGGCTACACCGGCGTGGTGGCCTACGACGGGCTGGCCCTGCAGGACCTGGCGCCCACCTCCCTGGGCGAGCACGTAGGCGACACCATCGCCCCCCAGCACCTGTTCGACGGCACCGTGCTCGACAACCTCGCCCTGGGTCAGAACAGTGTGGCGTCCGAGGACGTGGCCTGGGCCCTGGAGCTGGTGGGCATGCGCGACGACGTGTACGGCCGCCCGCTGGGGCTGAACACGCCGCTGGGCATCGGTACGCCGCTGGCCGACAGCACCCGCCAGAAGCTGCTGCTGGCCCGCGCCCTGGTGCGCCGGCCGCGCCTGCTGCTGCTCGACAATTTCCTGCCCAATGTGGAGCCCGCCGAGCAGCTGCGCATCCTGCGCCGCGTGCTGGCCCCCGAACACCACTGGACCGTGGTGCTGGCCTCCAACGATTTGCGCCTGCTGGGCCTGTGCCCGCGGCTGGCCGTGCTGCGCGAAGGCACCCTGGTCGCCGATGGCGCGTTTGCCGACGTCGCCCGGCAGGCCGAGCTACAGGAGCTGCTGGCGTAAATTTCAATTAAGAATGACAGGCGAAAGATTAAAAACGGCCGTTATGGCCAGCTCCATTACCGCTGGCTCAACCGCTTTTTGCTTACTCCTCCTCGTCGCTACTTCTTAAGTACTACTTCTTAATTCGAGAATACATGCCTTTCGCCGAACATCCTCTGGACGAATCCAACCCGCTGACCGGGCGCTTTCGCTCCTATGCGCGGGTGCAAACCCCGCGGGCCGGCCGCACGCTGGCCCGCTGGACGGCCGGGCTGGGCCTGCTGGTGCTGCTGGCCGGCTTCCTGCCCTGGACCCAGAACATCCGCTCGACCGGCTCGCTGACCACGCTGCGCCCCCAGGACCGCCCCCAGACCGTACCCAGCACCATTGCCGGCCGCATCCAGCGCTGGCGGGTGCGCGAAGGCCAGCACGTGCGCAAGGGCGACACGCTGGTCGACATCGTGGAAGTCAAGGAAAAATACTTCGACCCCAAGCTCGTGCAGCGTACCGGCGAGCAGCTCGACGCCAAGATTGGCTCCCTGGGCGAAAACCGGGCGAAAGGCACCGCCCTCAGCGCCCAGCAGACGGCGTTGCGCGCCGGTCTGCAGGTCAGTCTGAGCAAGGCCCGCAACTACGTGGAGCAAAGCCGGCTGAAGGTTAATTCCGATGCCGCCGACCTGGTGGCCGCGCGCAACGACTTCACCATTGCCGAGCGGCAGCAGCAGCGGCAGGAAGAGCTGTATAAGCAGGGCCTGAAATCACTCACGGAGCTGGAGCAGCGCCGGCTCAAGTTTCAGGAAAGTACCGCCAAGCTCCAATCCGCCGAAAACAAGCTGGCCGCCAGCCGCCAGGCCCTCACCAACGCCCAGCTGGAGCTGGCCTCGCTGGCGGCCGAATACCAGGACAAGCTCGCCAAGTCAGAGTCGGACCGGCGCTCGGTAACGGCCTACCAGTTTGATACCGAAGGCCAGATTGCCAAGATGCGCAACGAGCTGGCCAACCTCAGCATCCGGGCGGGCTTCTACCAGATTACGGCTCCCCAGGACGGCTACGTGGTGCGGGCCCTGAAAGAAGGTATCGGTGAAATCGTCAAGGAAGGGGAGCCCATCGTGACGGTGATGCCCGACGCGCCGGCGCTGGCCGCCGAGCTCTACGTGAAGCCCATGGACATTCCGCTGCTGCGCGTGGGCCGGCGCGTACGGCTGCAGTTCGACGGCTGGCCGGCCCTGGTGTTCAGCGGCTGGCCCGGCACCAGCTTCGGCACGTTCGGCGGCGTGGTGGCCGTCATCGACAACATCGACTCCCAGGGTCAGTACCGCATCCTCGTCACCCCCGACCCAGGCCATGAAGCCTGGCCCAAGCCCCTGCGCGTGGGCTCCGGCGTCTACGGCTGGGCCCTGCTCGACGACGTGCCCATCTGGTACGAGCTGTGGCGGCAGGTGAACGGCTTCCCACCCAACTACGTGGGCGGCCCCGTGGCTGACGCCGGAAAAGCGGGCAAAGGTGGGAAAGACGCCAACAAAGCCGCGAAGGAAGAACCCTCCACCGAAGAAGACGCAAAATGAAGCACTTGCGCATTTTCGGGCTGGGCTTACTGCTGCTGAGTATTGCTGCCGGGCAGGCGGGGGCGCAAACTACCCGGCCGGCCGCCCCGCTGCCGGGGCAGTCGTCGCGCACCCAGCAGCAGCTCCAGCGCCAGGCCCGGCAGGTCTACCCCACGGGCCCCCTGGGTGCGCCCGCCCTGGTAACCCGCCCGGTGGAGCTGGCCGATACCGGCCGCGTATTCAGCCTGGCCGATTTGCTGACCTTCGTGACGCTGCGCCACCCCGTGGCCCGGCAGGCAGGCCTGCTGCCCGAAAGGGCCCTGCAGGAGGTGCGCTTGGCCCGCGGCCAGTTCGACCCCGCGGCGACCAGCAAGTACTACGGCAAAACCTTCGGCGGCAAGGAGTATTTCCACGACTGGGACTCCCAGCTGCGGGTGCCGCTCTGGTTCGGGGCCGACGTGAAGGCGGGCTTCGAGCGGGGCGTGGGCACCTTCGTCAACCCCGAAAACTACACGGCCCCGGCGGGCCTGAGCTACGTGGGCATTTCGGTGCCCCTGGCCCAGGGTCTGTTGATTGATGAGCGGCGGGCGGCGGTGCGCCAGGCGCAGGCGCTACAGGGCCTGGCCGAAGCCGAGCGGCGCGGGGCCCTGAACAAGCTGCAGCTGCAGGCCGCCAAAGACTACTGGGACTGGACGCTGAGCTACCAGCGGCAGGAGCTGCTGCGCCAGAATGCCGAGCTGGCCGAGGTGCGCTTCCGGGCCGTGCGCGAGCGGGTCCGCCTGGGCGACCTGGCCGCCATCGACTCGGTGGAGGCCCTCACGGAGCTGCAAAACCGCCAGGCCCAGCTGGTGCAGGCCCGGGTGCAGTGGCAAAACGCGACGCTCCAGCTCAGCAACTACCTCTGGGACGAGCAGCAGCAGCCCCGCGAGCTGCCCGCCGATGTGCGCCCGCAGGCCCTGCCCGGCCCCGCCGGCTGGCAGCCCCTGCCCCCCGATTCGCTGGCGGCCCTCACCGAGCTGGCCCGGCAGCTGCACCCCGACCTGCAAAAGAGCCGCGCCAAGCTGGTCCAGCTGGGTGTGGAGCGCCGCCTGCTGGCCAATAAGCTGCTGCCCAAGCTCACGCTCGACTACAACCTGCTGCAAGCCGGCCAACCCTTCAACCCCGAAACCGGCGCCAGCTTCCAGGGCACGTACCTGCAGAACAACTACAAGCTGGGCGTGAGCTTCGCCTACCCGCTGCTGCTGCGCCAGGAGCGGGCCAAGCTCCAGCTCAACCGCCTCAAGCTGAGCGAAACCGAGCTGGCCCTGCAGCAGGATACCCGCAACATCCAGACCGGCGTGGAGACCGTGGCCAACGACTGGGAGGCCCTGCGCGAGCAGCTGGTCCTGCAGGAGCAGGTGGTGCTGAACGCCGGGCGCCTGCGCCAGGGCGAGCAAATCCGCTTTGAGAACGGGGAAAGCTCGGTGTTTCTGCTCAACACCCGCGAAGCCAGCCTGGTGGCGGCCCGCGTGAAGCTGGTCGAGCTGCAGGCCAAGTATGCCCAAACCCGAGCTACGCTGCGCTGGGCGGCCGGCGGCGTCGAATAAGCCGCAGTTCCAGTCGGGCGCCTGCCCCGCACCTCTTGGTCCAGATTCCCGGCTCAGGCCAGGCGCTGGGGTTGTCCCTTCAGATGAGCTGCGGCCAGCGTGCAGGACCGCCAGGACCGCAACCGGTGAAACCACGCACAACTGCCCCGTCATTGGGGCCGCAAGGTCGGCAAAGCGGCCCTGCGGCCGGACTCGGGCCGTGGACAATGGGGGACGGGCCGTCTCGGCAGCGCCAGTCAACAATGGCAAGTCGTTAAGTCAGAATCAGCTACCAAGCGGATAGGCCTGGGCTGTAGCTTGGGCAACCCGTTGAAAGGGGTGTTTACTGGTGGGCAGCGTTTGAAGTCGCCGCCTTCACGGGCAGGGCCATGTGAACTGTAGCTTCCGGAGCCGGCACCATCGGCCGGCCCCGGCGGCGGCTAATCAGCTTTTGCAGCTCTACCGCCCAGAAAACCACGCTCGACGCCGCCACCGTGATGCCCAATTCAAGCCAAGTTAGCGGCTGGGTGCTGAACAGGTCATTGAAAAATGGTGTGTAAAGTATCAGCAGGTGCAGGCCTACCGTCAGCGCCACGGCCCCCAGCAGAGGCTTGTTGGACAGCAGGCCAATGCTGAAAATAGATTCCTGCCTGGACCGAATAGCCAGCGCCAGGCCCAGTTGGCTAAAGCAGAGCACCGTGAAAGCCATAGTCTGCCAGTGCGCCACGCCGTTGCGCAGGGCCCAGGCCTCCGTCCCGATGGTCAGGCCCCCAACGAGCATTCCGACCAGGACGATAAACCAGCCCAGGCCGTTGGCGAAGATGGTTTGGCGCGGGTCGATGGGCGGGCGCAGCATGCTGTGCTTCTCGGAGGGCTCGTAGGCCAGCGCCAGGCCGGGCAGCCCGTCGGTGACGAGGTTGATCCACAGAATGTGAATGGCCAGCAGCGGCACGGGCAGGCCGAACAAGGGCGCAAAAAACAAGGCGGCTATTTCGCCCGCGCTGCCGGCCAGGATGTAGCGGATGAACTTGAGGATGTTGTCGAAGATGCGCCGCCCGTGCCGCACGGCGTGCACGATGGTGGCGAAGTTGTCGTCGAGCAGAATCATGGCCGCCGCTTCCTTGGCCACCTCCGTGCCGTTGATGCCCATGGCCACGCCGATGTCGGCGTTTTTCAGGGCCGGCGCGTCGTTCACGCCGTCGCCGGTCATGGCTACGAACTGGTGTTTGGCTTGTAAAGCACTAATGATGCGCAGCTTCTGGGCCGGGTCGACGCGGGCGTACACCCGCACTTTTTCCACCACGGCGGCAAAGGCCGCCTCGTCGAGCTGGGTCAGTTCCGGCCCGGTCAGCACCAGCTCATCGGGCTTGGATAAGATGCCCAGCTGCTCGGCAATGGCCTTGGCCGTGAGGGGGTGGTCGCCGGTAATCATGACGGCAATAATGCCGGCCGCCTTGCACTCGGCCACGGCCTGCCCAGCTTCCTGGCGGGGTGGGTCGATCAGGCCCGCGAAGCCGATGAAGCTGAGGCCGGTTTCGACGGTGGCGGGCGTGACTTTGGCCGGCAGCTCGGGCAGCAGCTTGCCTGCGTAGCCCAGCACCCGGAAGCCTTTGGCCGCCAACTCATCCACGCGCCGCCGCAAGTCGGGGATTTCAGCCTGCTGCTGCTGCCCCGCGTCGAGTTGGTCGAACAGCGCGCTCAACGCTCCTTTGGTAATACAGAGCACGCCCTGATCGGTCTGGTGCAGCGTCGTCATGCATTTGCGCTCGGAGTCGAAGGGCAGCTCGCCGATGCGCGGAAACCGGCTTTCGAGGGCGGTGCGGGCGTGGTCTTGCCCGGCGGCGTATTGCACCAGGGCCACTTCGGTGGAGTCGCCCAGCCAGTGGCCGGCCGGGTCCTGGGTTACGTCGTTGTTGAGGGCCATGGCCGCCAGCAGACCAGTTTGGTTATCCAGCACGGGCAGGGCAAACGCCGGCGCGGCGTACGTGTCCTCCACCGTCATTTTGTTGAGCGTGAGCGTGCCCGTTTTGTCGGTGCAGATGTAGGTGACCGAGCCCAGCGTTTCGACGGCCGGCAGCTTGCGAATCAGGGCCTGGTCCTGTATCAGCCGTTTGGCGCCCAGGGCCAGCGACACGGTGACCAGCGCGGGCAAGGCTTCGGGCAGGGCGGCAATAGCCAGCGAAATGGACACCAGCAGCAGGCTGCCCAGCGGCTCACCCCGCAGCCAGCCCACCCCGAAAAAGAGGGCCCCAATTACCAGCGCCACGGCCGATAAATACTTGCCCAACGTAGCCAGCCGCTTCTGCAGCGGCGTCATCGTTTCCTCAGTTTGAATGAGCGTCGCAATCTTACCCAGCTCGGTATTCATGCCCGTGGCCACCACATAAGCGGTGGCCCGGCCGTTGGTCACGAACGTGCCCTTGTAGCCCATGTTCAGCCGGTCGCCGAGCGGAAAGTCCCCCGCGGGCAGTGCCGCCGGGCTTTTCTCCACGTTGGCCGATTCGCCGGTCAGCGACGATTCATCCACTTTCAGCGCGTGGGTTTCGAGGAAGCGCACGTCGGCCGGGATGACGTCGCCGGCTTCGAGCACCGCCACGTCGCCGGGCACCAGGTCGGCCGCCGCGATTTCTACGGGCTGGCCGTTGCGCAGCACCTGGGCCTGGGTGGCCGCCATTTTCTGCAGGGCTTCCATGGCCTGGTCGGCCCGGTATTCCTGCACGAAGCCGATGACGGCATTAAGGGCAACGATGGCCAGGATGACGTAGACAGATTTCCACTCGCCCACGGCCCCCGATACCAGGGCTGCCACCAGCAGTACCAGAATCATCACATCGGCCAGCTGGTGCAGCAGCAGCTGCCACACGGTTTTCTTCCTGGTGTCGGCCAAGACATTGGGGCCGTGTTCGGCCAGCCGCTGCTGGGCCGTAGCTGCGTCGAGCCCGGCGGGCGCGGATTTTAGCTCGTGCGCGACATCGGCAACGGAGGCAACGTGATAATCCATAGGGTAGCGTGTTGGGGAAACCCGATGGGCCATTAATTTCTGCCCGAGCAGGATTTTGCAGCCTACTCCGCGGCCGGCAGCACCAGCACGGGCACGGCGCTGTGCAGCAACACCTGGGCCGTAACGCTGTGGTGAAACAGCTCGCCCAGGAAGCTGCGCGGCCGGGCAATGAGCACCACCAGATCAAAATCGGCGGGCCGAGCGACCTGCAGAATGCCATCGGCCGGGGCCGGGGCCACCACGCTGCGGCTACGGATGGGCGGCACCAAGTCGGTAGTGAGACCAGTGCGCTGAACGGACTGCAGCGCGCCGTCAGCATCGGGGGCCGGGGCGGCGGTTACGTGCACTACCGTCAGCTCCGCGTGCAGGGCGTCGAGCAGGTGCCGCATGGCTCCCGCGTGCTGGCCCAGGGAGAATTCCTCCCCGTCCACGGCCAGCAGCACGCGGCGCGGCGGGTGCGTAAAAGGCACGTTGTGGGGCACCACCAGCATGGGGTAAGGCGCGGTGCGCAGGATGTCCAGCGCCGTGGTGCTGACCAGCTCGTCGGGCGTGGCCTCCGTGTCGGGGCGCCCCAGCACCACCAGCGTCGGCTGGTGGCGGCTCACGGCATCCGCCACGGCGTAGGCTACGCGGCCGTGGCCTACTTCCGCTACCACCGGCACGGGCAGATTGCTGGTGATACTGCTCAGAGCCAGAGCGATGGCTTCGCTATTGAGGTTCGACAGGCCACCGGTAAACAGGTCCGGGTCAGTGAGGGCGTCGCGGCGCACGTGCAGCAGCACCAGCCGGGCGCCAAGGGGGCCGGCCAGGTTGGTGGCGTAGTCGAGGGCGCGGTCAGCAGCCTGAAAAAAGTCGGTCAAGATCAGCAGGGAGGGAGTCATAAACAGACGTAGCAACAAGGATGAAAGGGACGGTAAGGTACGCCGGACGGACTTACCAAACCCTGCTGAGAATTGCCCCCGGGCATGACGTATGTCATACCGCCGGAGCCGATAGCACCGCACCTTTGTCCGGTGCCCTCGGGTAGTCGAAACCCACCCCCGTTCGGGGACGTCCGCTTTGACTGCCAGGCCGCTTTCGGCGACACCTTCTGCCCCCTTCCTCATGCATATTACTGTTTTTAGTGCTCATCCTTTCGAGCAGCCGTTTCTGCGGGCCGCCGCGCAGAACCGCCACGAGCTGCTGTTCGTGGACGAGGCGCTGAGTCTGGCCACGGCCGACCGGGCGGCCGGCAGCCCGGCCGTGGCCATTTTCGTTGGGGACGATGCCTCGGCCCCGGTGCTGGAGCGGCTGGCGGCGCTGGGCGTGCGCTACCTGCTGGTGCGGGCGGCCGGCTACGACCAGGTAGACCTGCCCGCCGCCCAGCGCCTGGGCCTGCGCGTGGCCAACGTGCCCCACTACTCCCCGTTTGCCATTGCCGAGCACGCGCTGGCCCTCATGCTGGCTCTCAACCGCCACCTGCACCAGGCCGATGCCCAGGTGCGCCACGCCGACTTCCGGCTGGACGCGCTGGTCGGCTTCGACCTGCACGGCAAAACCGTCGGCATCGTCGGCTGCGGCACTATCGGGGGCACCCTGGCGGGCCTGCTGCACGGGTTTGGCTGCCGTTTGCTGGGCGCCGACGTGCAGCCGGACCCAACGCTGACGCAGCGCTTTGGGCTGGAGTTCGTACCGCTCGATACGCTTTGCGCGCAGGCCGATGTCATCAGCCTGCATGCCCCCCTCACCCCGGCCACCCACCACCTGTTTAATGCCGGGCAGCTGGCGAAAACGAAGCGGGGCGTCATGCTCATCAACACCGGCCGCGGCGGCCTGCTGGACACCCAAGCGGCGCTGGCAGCGCTGGATTCCGGCCAGCTGGGCTACCTGGGCCTGGATGTGTACGAGCACGAAAAGGGCCTGTTCTTCCACGACCACTCGCAGGTTCTGCCCGCCGATACCCTGCTGGCCCAGCTGCTGGCCCGGCCCAATGTGCTTGTGACGGGCCACCAGGGTTTCCTGACCCGCGAGGCGCTAACCAACATTGCCACCACGGCCCTCGAAACCCTCGACCAGTGGCTTGCCGGGCAGGCGGTGCCCAACGAGCTGACCGCAGCACCTGGGGCGGGCATCAGAATACCAGGCTAACGCGCCGCGGTGGCTGTGCCCGGCGGGCGAAATGATCAACGCGGGCAGGCGCGGCAGCAGCGTGGTGCTGCCGCTGGAAATGCGCCGTTCGCGCAACCCCGCCGTCGTTACCCGCCTTACCGGTACCGCTAAGCGTTGCCCAAAGGCTAGCGCTTTACCGGCCGTGCCACCTGTTGGCAGGAGGCTCCGAAGCGGCTACCGTGAGCTGGTGCTTGTCAGGCATAAAAAAAGGACGCCGAATCGACGTCCCCTTTTCCACAACCAAAACACCTAAAAAACTATTCTTTCAAGCGGAATCATAACAAGGTCTGTGCCAGAATTTAGTCATTCGTCTGGCCAGTCAAACTTTATTTTTCCAGCGCAGCAGAGGCTACTCCTTCACCAGGCGGGTCATCAGCCGGGAGCCTGCCGCTTCTACCGTTACCAGGTACAGGCCCGGAGTTAGCTGGGGCAGAGCCAGCGGCTGCACATTGCTTCCGGCCCGGATCTGCACTACCTGCATAGCCACAGTTCGTCCCAGCAGGTCAGCCACTTGCACCGTGCCGGGGCCGGCCGTGCGGGCTTCGAACGTCAGCGTCACTGCGGTCCGGAAAGGATTGGGGTAGCTGGCAAAGGTTTCGGCCGCCAGCGCCGCCGCCGTGGTACTCAGCACAACGCGCAGATTGCGGGCCCCGCGAAATACCTGCCCGCGGATTTCGCCGCCCGGAAACTGCGCCGTGTGCAGGTTCACGTACATACTATCCTTGCGGAACTGCAGGGAGCGGCGCACCGTGAAGGGCTGTGCGGCGTTGTCGGCGCGCCAGTAGCCGTAGGCCGCCGTGGGCGTGCCGGCATTGTCGAAGAAAGGCACGAGGTTGAACACCACCGGCCCGACCTGATTGCGCAGGCCGGTATGGAAATGACCGCCGGTGGGCACGCCCGTCAGGCCGCCCCACACCAGCATAAAGTGGGCGTTGTTCTGGTCCCGGTCGATGCTGACCAGGCCCGAGGCCAGGCCGGCGCTGCTGCTGGGCGCGGGCTGCTCCTGCACGCCACTCAGGGCAAAGGTGTAGCCTTCGCGGGCTACGCGGTACACCTGCCCGCGGATTTCGCCCTCGGGGTTGGCCGCCGTATTCAGCACCAGATTTACCTGCCCCGCCAGAAACGCGTTGGCAGTGGCCGGATTCAACCCGGGGAAAGTGACGGAAAAGGCTTTGCTCGTCAGCGTGGTCAGCCCTACCCGACTCAGGCGGGTGGCCCCGGTATTCGACTGGCCGGCATCGGCCAGGTACAGGTCCAGACTGGTGGGCGGACCACTCAGGCCGGTAAAGGACACGGTGAGGCGCAGCGTATCGAGGGCCGGATTCAGCTCGCCCAGCGCCACGGCTTTGGCCGTGGTTGTAACGGCAGGCACCATCTGCGCCCCGTCGAGGCGGGCATCGTGGGCTACCACGCGGGCCCGGCTTACCAGCTGCCCCCTTATCTCGCCGCCGGGATTATTGACGGTGTACACGTTGATGTAGATGTTGCCCGCTTCCAGCGCCGCCAGAAAAGCCGGCGTGACGGGCACCTCGCCCTCGATGACGTTGCCCGCCAGATACGGCTGCAAGTCCAGGATAACGGGGCCCACCGCGCCCGGGGCACCGTTGTGGAAGTGCGTGGCCGTAATGGCGCTGGTCATGTTGTCGAGCACGGTGCGGAACTTCAGGCGGGACTTGTCCTGGGCCAGCACAAAGCTGCCCACGCCCAGCCCGGCGGGCGTGACGACGGGCACTTCCTGGGCCCCGGTGAGCGTGCCGGCATACAGGTATTCCGTCTCCATCTCAATCTGCCCGCGGATTTCCCCCCCGGGGTTGGCGGCCGTGTGCACGTTGAGGTAATAGTCGCCGCGGATGAAGCGCCGCAGCTTGGTGTTGTCGAGGTCGGGGCCGGTCAGGAACCCCTGCAGGCGGTTGCCGCGCACAAACTGCAGCAAGCCCGTCACGACCGGGCCCGACACCCCGCGCCGGCCCAGGTGGGTGTGGGCATTGGTAATGGGTCCGCTCAGGCCGCTGAAGGTGGCGGTAATAAACAGCGTGTCGCGGGTAGCATTCAGCACGCAGCTGGCCACGCCCTGCGCGGGGGTAGCAACGGCGGGCACTTCCTGCGCCCCATCCAGCTTGGCCGACAGCAGCAGGTGGGGCCGCAGGTGGTCGGCCCATCCCAGTCCGGGCGCCAGCAGCAAGGCCAGCACTAGCGTAAGTTGTTTGCGCATAACAGCAGGAGTTTGGTGAAACAAAAAGTCCCCGGTTGGCAACCGCGGCCATCCTCATATTCGGAGCCGCGGCGCATTTGGTTGCTTGCCCTCAGGCAATTAGCGGCCGGCCCGCGCCTCCCCCCGGACTCGGGCCAGTCGGCGCGTTTGGTGGCGGGCCGGCCGGCCGCGTATCTTGCGGGCTTTACCCCTACTTACCTTTCTATGGAAGCTCCCCGCGACGAATTCATGCGCGAAGCCATTCGCCTTTCAATCGAGAAAATGCAGGCCGGCCACGGTGGCCCCTTCGGCGCCGTGGTGGTCAAAGACGGCCGCGTCATTGCCCGGGGTTTCAACCAGGTAACCAGCACCAACGACCCCACCTGCCACGCCGAAGTCGATGCCATTCGCAAGGCCTGCCAGGCGCTGGGCACGTTTCAGCTCGACGACTGCGACCTGTACACCTCCTGCGAGCCCTGCCCCATGTGCCTGGGCGCCATCTACTGGGCCCGCCCGCGCCGCGTGTTCTACGGCAACACCAAAGCCGACGCGGCCGCCGTCGGCTTCGACGACCAGTTCATCTACGAGGAGCTGGACAAGCCCCTGCCCGCCCGCCAGATTCCGATGCAGGAGCTGCTGCGCGACGAAGCCCTGGCCGGCTTCGAGGCCTGGACGAAAAAGGAAGGCAAAACCGAGTATTAACAGCAGTTTTGCGGCTTTAGCGGGGCTTTTCAACGGCCCTGACCTGCATCGGCTACCTCGCCCCTGTCCCAAACAGCAAAGGCTACCCCACGAGGGTAGCCTTTGCTGTTTGGAGACAAATCATCCGGAAATCGGCGCGGTGCCTTCTGCTACATCTTGCCTTTCATGCCCATCATTTTGGCCATCTGGGCCATGCCGCCCTTGGTGGTGCTCATCTTGTTCATCGTGCGCATCACCTTGCGCATGTCCTCAAACTGCTTCATCAGGTTGTTGACCTGCTGAATGTCGGTGCCGCTGCCCTTGGCCAGACGGCGGCGGCGGGAGCCGTTGATAACATCCGGCGAGGCCCGCTCCTGCGGGGTCATGCTCTTGATGATGGACTCAATCGGCTTGAAGGCGTCGTCGTCGATGTCGATGTCCTTGATCTGCTTGCTCATGCCGGGAATCATGCCCACCAGATCCTTCAGGTTGCCCATCTTCTTGATCTGCTCGAGCTGGGAGAGGAAGTCGTCGAAGTTGAACTGGTTTTTGCGGATCTTCTGGTTGATGCGCTTGGCCTCGTCCTCGTCGAACTGCTGCTGGGCGCGCTCCACGAGCGAGATTACGTCGCCCATGCCCAGAATCCGCTGCGCCATCCGGTCGGGATAGAACATATCCAGGGCTTCCATCTTCTCGCCCGTCGAGATGAATTTGATGGGCTTTTCAACCACGGCCCGGATGCTCAGGGCCGCGCCGCCGCGGGAGTCGCCGTCGAGCTTGGTGAGCACCACGCCGTCGAAGTTGAGGCGGTCGTTGAAGGTTTTGGCGGTATTCACCGCGTCCTGGCCCGTCATGGCGTCCACCACGAACAGGGTTTCCGACGGGTTGATGGCCCGCTTCACGGCCTCAATCTCCTTCATCATCTGCTCATCGACGGCCAGGCGGCCGGCGGTGTCGATGATGACGACCTTCTTGTTGTTTTTCCTGGCGTAGGCAATGGCATTCTGCGAAATCTCGACCGGGTTCTTGTTCTCCGGCTCCGAGTACACCTCCACGCCCACCTGCTCGCCCAGTACTTTTAGCTGGTCGATGGCGGCGGGCCGGTAGATGTCGCAGGCGACGAGCAGCACCGTGCGGTTCTGCTTTTTGATGAACGTGGCCAGCTTGCCGGCGAAAGTCGTTTTGCCCGAGCCCTGCAGGCCCGAGAGCAGAATGATGGCCGGGTCGCCCTTGAGCACCACGTCCTCCTTGGTGCCGCCCATGAGCTGGGTCAGCTCGTCGTACACGATTTTGGTCATCAGCTGCCCCGGCGACACGGTCGTCAGCACGTCGCGGCCCATGGCCTCGTCCTTGATCTTGTCGGTGACTTCCTTGGCCACCTTGTAGTTCACGTCGGCATCCACCAGGGCGCGGCGGATTTCCTTGATGGTGGCCGCCACGTTGATTTCGGTGATGCTGCCCTGGCCCTTGAGGGTTTTGAAGGCTTTATCGAGCTTGGTACTGAGGTTATCAAACATCGGTAGAGGTAGTGCTTGGTTGCGTGGGAATTGGGCCGCCAAGGCTGTTCAGCCCCGGGCAGCCCGCTGGTTGCGGGGGTAGCAAGGCGGCCAACCCGGCCGTTCTTGCCGACGGAATCCTCGAAATGCCGCCTTTTCGCTCCCAAAATTAGCCAGAAAACCGCGAAAGCCGATACCTGCTTACCTTCGCGCCGCCAAACGGTCTTAATCTGTCCCCAAGTTCTCATGCGCCTGCTCGTCATTACGTATTATTGGCCGCCTTCCGGGGGCGCGGGCGTGCAGCGGACGTTGAAATTTGTGAAGCACCTGCCCTCCTTCGGCGTGGCGTGCACCGTGATTACCGTCGACCCCGAGCAGGGAGCGTATCCGGTGCTGGATGCGTCGCTGGCGGCGGAGGTGCCCGCCGCGGTGCGGGTGATTCGCACGGGCACTTCGGAGCCTTTCGGCTCCTACAAGAAGCTCACCGGCCGCCGGCAGATTCCCTACGGCGGCTTCGCCAACGAAAGCCAGACCAGCTTCCAGCAGCGGTTTTTCAAGTTCGTGCGCGGCAACGTGTTTATCCCCGATCCGCGCCGGGGCTGGAACGCCCACGTGCTGCGGGCCTGCGCCGAGCTGTTTGCCGCCGGCGAAACCTTCGACGCCGTGCTCACCAGCAGCCCGCCCCATTCCACCCAGCTCATTGGCCTGGAGCTTAAAAAGCGCTATGGTCTGCGCTGGCTGGCCGACATGCGCGACCCCTGGACCGACATCTACTACGCCAAGGCGCTCAACCAGACGGCCCCCGCCCGCTGGCTCGACGCCTGGTACGAGCGGCAGGTGCTGGAGCAGGCCGACGAGGTGCTGGTGACCAGCCCCGACACCAAGCGCCTGTTTCTGGGCAAGTCGGCCAAGCTCACCGACGCCAAATTTCACGTGCTGCCCAACGGCTACGACGAAAGCGACTTCCGCGAGCCTTCGGCCCCGCCCACCGACGCGCTGCTGATAACCCACACGGGCACCATTTCCGAAATCTACCACATCGAGCTGTTTCTGGCCGCCTGCGGGGAGTGCTGCCGCCGCCATCCCGACGTGAACCTGCGCCTGCGCTTCGTGGGCCAGGTATCCCGGGGCGTGCAGACCTTGGTTGAGGACCACGAGCTCAGCGCCCGCACCGAGTTTATTGCCTTCGTGCCCCACGAGGCGTCGGTGGGCTACCTGCTGCGCTCCACGGTGCTGCTGATGGCCATTCCCGACGTCGACCACAACTTCGGTATTCTGCCCGGCAAAGTATTCGAGTACCTGGCGGCCAACAAGCCCATCATCTGCGTGGGTCCGGTGGGCTCCGATGCCGACACGCTGCTGGAAGAGTGCGGCGCCGGCCACGCCTTTGCCTACGTGGCCTACGGCGACATGCTCGACTACCTCGAAGCCCAGGTAGCGGCCTGGCGCCTGAACCCGAACCTGGATTTGCCGGCCCTGAACCACTCCCGCTACTCCCGCCGCGCCCTCACCGAAAAGCTGGCACGGCTGATCCAGCGCGCCTAGCCCACGGCTCAATCAGGCGGCGGCGGACAAAATTCATCCGCGCCCGGATGAAATTAACGGCCGGGCGGGTGAATTTCAAGGCAGGCGCCATGATTTTCACGGGAGCTCCTATGAAAATCATGCGAGGCCGGATGAAATTTATGCGGCACCGGGTGAATTTCACGGGAGGCCGGGTGAATTTCATCTTCGCTCGGATGAAATTCACCCGACCTCCCGTGAAATTCATGACCGGCTGGGTGATTTTTATCCGACTGGTCATAAAATTTATGACCAGTCGGATAAAAATCACGGTGGGGGCCTTAAACTTCATCCGGCTGCTCCTCTGAATTTTATCCGAGGCGGCGGCGGCCGGCCTAGCGCAGCTTCTGCCACACCCCGCGCAGCTTGCCGGGCACGCGGCTGGCCAGCTGGGCGCGGAAGTCGGCCCAGGCGGAGCGGGGCAGCTGGCGGCCCTGCCAGGCACTGAGGGCCGCGGCCACCCGCTGGGCCAGGGTGCGGTAGTGGGGGCGCTGGTAGTGGCGCAGGTTGTTGGTCACGTCGGCCGGGGTGCGCACAAAGTCGCGCACGTCGATGACAAAGCAGTTTTCGGCTTCGGCCACAAACTCCGCCAGGGCCTGGTTCATTGCGGCCTGGCGCTGGGCGGCACCGGTTTCGCCGGCGCCGGGCACGTCAATTTCGGCTCCGTTGAGGAAGAAGATGGGCACCGGGGCCGGCACCTGGGCGCGCAGCCAGCGCAGGTTTTCCCGGAAGCGGGCCGGCGTAATCTGGCCCTCACAGGTGAATTCGCGCTGAAACCGGCGCAGAAAGGCCTCGTCCATGCCGCGAAAACGGCGCTGGGCGTAGCGGGCGGCCTGGGCCCCGGGCTCCACGGCGGTCAAATCCTGGTAGCCGCCGAAGGGAATTTCGACGCCGGTCGCTTTTTCGCGGTACAGCTCCTGGGTGTAGTCCATCAGGGGGCTGTATACCAATGCATCAAAGTCGTGGCCCCAGAGCCTGGTGTCGAAAGCTTCGCGGCCCAGAAACGGCAGCTGCCCGGCCAGGCGCTGCTGCTCGGTGGCCGGCAGCTCCCGGCCCTGGCGCAGCAGCGCCGTATGCTCGACGTGCACCGGAATCTAGTTTTCATTCACGAAGTTGAACTCCTCGGCCACCTCCAGCTGAAAAGCCTGCAGAAACGGCGTCAGCTGGCCCAGGTCGCAGCCACCCTTGAGCAGCACCCGCAGCCGGCCGGCCACCGGCGCGGCGGGGTCCGCCGTCGTGGGGTCCGCCGCGGCTACCGCTATCCAGTCGGGCTGGTCGGTGGCGTTCAGCGCGGTGGCTACTTCGCCCTGCACCTCCAGGGCCGGAAAGCCCAGCCAGGCATAGGTAAACTGCTCGACGCCCAGGTGCAGAATGCGGCAGGAGAAGACGAGCTGCACCAGCCGGTTTTCGGGCCTGCTGATGCCGTACACGCCCACCAGGCCGTAGTTGCCGAACCGGTCGTGCACCCGCACGGTGCCCCAGCGCTGGGTGTCGTCGGCCAGGGCCGCGGCCAGCCCGGCTTTGGTTACGCGCTGCTTGGTGAAGTTGAGCTGATTGGAGCGGTTGATAAGCTCCTCGATACGGTCCAGGTCGGGCACCACGGCCGCGCCTTCCCGAAACTCGATGCGCACCTGGGCGTCGCGCAGAAAAGCCCGGTTGTCCTGATAGGTGGAGCGGGCCTGCTGCTGCCGTTCGAGCAGCTTGTACTGTTCCAGGCGGCCAAGCTGCGGGTCGGGCTTGCCGCTGGCGCGCAGCAGCGGCGCCAGCGCGGGCAGCTCGGCGGGGTCGGCTACCTGCAGGCCGGGGTTGTAGAACCGGGCTTCGGCCCGGTTGATGGGGTTGTCGTCGAGAAACAGGGCGTTGGGCGCCCGCAGCTGCATCTTCTCCAGCAGCTCCCGGATGATGGGCCCCTTGGGCTGCCAGCTGATCTGGGGAAACACGAACAGCTCCCGGATGCCCAGCGCCGTGAGCTGGGCCTCGGCGGCGGCAAAATCGTTCTTCGAGACGATGGTGTGCACGATGCCCCGGGCGGCGGTGTCGCGCACCAGGGCCAGGTTCGCCGCCACCGCTGCCACGGCGCCTTCCGAGAGCGTGCCTTGCCAGAAGGTATCGTCCAGGTCCCAGATAACGACCTTAACGGGCTCGGAGGATGGTTTTTCGTTTTTCGTTGGTGGTTTTTCGCTCATCGGTTGCCCTGAACAGCGGGCCGGCTTTCATTAGTTAGGGCAAAGGAATTGGCTTAGCCGGCCAAAAACCAAAAACCAGCCGGCTAAGAACCAACCACGCACAAAAGTACGGAAGCTCAACCCGGAATGCCTACTTTTGCGCTTTGCCAGCCCGACTGGCAACGGCATTCATTCCTCTATGGCCCTCGACTTAAATCACAAATCCATTCTGGTAACCGGTGGTACCGGCTCCTTTGGCAAGCAGTTCGTCGCCACCGTGTTCGAGAAATACCCCGACGTGAAGCGCCTCGTGGTCTTCTCCCGCGACGAGCTGAAGCAGTACGAAATGTCGCAGATATTTCCCCACAGCAAGTTTCCCGCCATCCGTTACTTCCTCGGCGACGTGCGCGACGGCGAGCGGCTCAAGCGCGCCTGCGAAGGAATCGACGTCATTGTGCACGCGGCGGCCCTCAAGCAGGTGCCGGCGGCCGAGTACAACCCGATGGAGTGCATCAAAACCAACATCTTCGGGGCCGAAAACGTCATCAACGCGGCCCTGGACTGCGGCGTGAAGGACGTGGTGGCCCTGAGCACCGACAAGGCCGCGGCGCCTATCAACCTCTACGGGGCCACCAAGCTGTGCTCGGATAAGCTGTTTGTGGCCGCCAACAACATGAAGGGCGGCCGCGACCTGCGCTTTTCGGTGGTCCGCTACGGCAACGTAATTGGTTCCCGGGGCTCGGTGGTGCCGTTTTTCCTGCAGCGCCGCCATTCCGGGGTGCTGCCCATCACCCACCCCGACATGACGCGCTTCAACATCTCGCTCGAGGAAGGCGTGGATTTGGTGCTCTACGCGCTGGAGCACGCCTGGGGTGGCGAGATTTTCGTGCCCAAGATTCCATCCTACAAAATCACCGAGGTAGCCGAAGCCATCGGCCCCCACTGCCGGCAGGAAATCGTGGGCATCCGACCCGGCGAAAAGCTGCACGAGGAAATGATAACCGAAACCGACGCGCTGAGCACGGTGGAGCTGAGCAAATACTACGTGATTCTGCCCTTCACCTCGCGCTGGAACGTGGAGGACTTCATCAAGCACTTCAACGGCAAGCGTGTCGCCGACGGCTTCCACTACAACTCAGCCAACAACGATGAGTGGCTGTCGGCCGAGCAGATCCGGGAGGAAATCCGCCTGCACGTGGATGCCGAGTTTAAGGTTTAGCCGCCGCCCTGTCAACCTGAAAAAAGCCTTCCGCACGGTGCGGAAGGCTTTTTTCAGGTTGACAGGGCCTTAGGCAGAGTACCGCAGGCGGCGGCGCTGGTTCATTCTGCCCAGCGTACTCAGCATCTGCACCACGTAGATGCCTTCGATCAGGCCGGCCAACGACAGCTCCAGCGCCGCCGTAGCCTGGGGCGACAGGGTGTAGTGGCGCACGGTTTCGTCCAGGAAGTTGTAGAACTCCACGCCCACGGCCTTCTTCACCAGCGCGGCCGGATCCGCAAACCCCGGAGCCTGGGCGTTGGATAGGTCGGCCAGCGGGCGCGGGGCAGTAAACAGCAGCGAGAAGCGCGGGCCCAGGGGCCGGGCCGGGGCCGAAAAAGAGTAGGCCGGCTGCTGCTCCAGGTTGATGCGGGCGCCGGTTTCGGCATCCAGCAGGTAGGCGATGGTGCCCGCGGGCAGGTGGAGCAGCTGCGTAGCCCGCAGCGTGTAGCGGCCGGCCCGCGGCACCAGCACCAGCAGCGGCACGGGTTCGTCCTGCGCTGTCAGCAAGGGCAGCGCCTGCACGGCCAGCGGCTCAGCGCCCCCGGCCACCGCCAGCTGCGCAACATCCTGGCCCGGGAGCTGGTAGGCATCGAAGGCGGAGTCGAAGCGGCGGGTGGCGCCGGCTTCGAAGTAGACCGCCACCTGACTGGCCCCGCCGCTGCCCTGCACTTCCAGCGTGAGCAGCGTCCGGGCTTCGGGGGCGGCCTGGGCTGGCGGACTGGAGTAGGTGCTCAGGCGGGCGGCATTGGTAAAGCGCAGGCTGGCCGTGGTTCCGGGCCGGCTGTTGCGCACGAAGAATGCCTGGCCCAGCGGAATGATGTTCGAGCCCCCATTTACGCTTACGCCCCGCACAAAGCTGGCGTACGTGCCCTCATAGCGCCCGGCCGATTGCAGGGTATACAGGGCGGCATCGAGGCCCGTAGCCCCGGGCAGCGTCTGGTCCCAGGCCAGGGGCGCCGGATACGGGTTGCCCAGCAGCCACCACCCCGAGGGCGTGGCCGCGCTGCGGGCAAGCCCCCCGGCCAGGTAAGGTCCATTGCCCAGCTCGCCGGTGAAAGTCAGTGTGGGGGGTGCCCCCGGCGCGGCATAGCCCACACCACTTACCAGCGGAGTAGCCGTTGCAGCCGGCAGGCTCCAGCCCGCCTTGAAATCAGCGGCGCTGCGGTAAGCAGCCACGGTGGTCCGGGTAGTAGCGGGTTCTGGTTCGGGCGCAGCGTCCGGCGTACCCAGGCCGCCTACCGTGGGTTGCTGCACCGGCGTGGCTACGTGGACGCGGCCGGTGCGGCCCGCCGGCTGGTAGCGCTGCACCGTCACGGCGCCCGTTGCCGTGCCCGCCCCATTGACCACCATGGCGGTACCATCGGCGTCGGCGAGCAGCGTGAGGGCGTGGCCGTCGGTGGTTAGGTTGCCATCGAGCCGCAACACGTGCTGCACCTGTACGGGGCCGGTCAGCCGGATGGTGGCGGCGGGGCCGGCCGTGAGGCTCCCGATGCGAAGCAGCGTGCCGCCCACCCGGTGCGGGCCGGCCCCGGAGCTGCGCAGAGTACCCGTACCGCCGAATGTTCCGTGGTTTATCAAGTCGCCCAGCACTGTCAGCGCCCCGTTGTCGGTCATCGTGGCGCCGGCTTCCACGGTAAACTTGCGGGCGGCGGCAGCGGCCGTGAGGACGGGCATCCGGGCGGCCCCGGCCGGAATGAATACATCATCATTGGCGGCGGGCACCGTCTTTTTGCTCCAGTTACCGGCTTCCGTGTAGGCAGTGTTTACGATGCCTCGCCATTCGTTGACAGGAAATGCGTTCGGAAAGTTAGGTAGCCCCAGTTGGCAGATGCTAGCACCTAAATTAACGCCGTAGTTATGATATAAGCAGGCCTGACCCAGGGCATTGGGGGCGTCAATAGCTCCTAAAAAATCGTGGTTAAAGAGAGCAGCATATATTTTACCATCAGGACCAGTCTGCAATGCCCCCATGTAGGCATTCTTAGGGCTGGTTCCCACTACAGTAGCCGAGGCGGCAATGGCAGCATCTGACCCGGCCAACAGGTTAAACTGGTATATATTATTACCATTCAGAGTAGTACCATACAGCCGGGAGCCATCAGGCGAAAATTCAACGCCGTAGCTACGATAAAACTGCGGCAGGGCTACATAGTGCGAAAATTCCCCGGTAGCAATATCAAAGTCGAAGAGTTCAAAGTTACTGTCCCGCTTGGCTACTGCCAGTCTACTGCCATCGGCTGAGGCCTTCATGTATCCGACGGCATTGGCATTGAAAAAGGCCCCGCTACCGCCTTTGTGTACCGAACCGATATTCGTTACAACTGGATTGGTGGCAACCCCAGCCCCCGACACCAGATATGAATAGAAGGTATTGGTTTCCCACCCATGTACTATCACCCAAAAGTCATAACCATTGGCATGCCGCACAGCCGTTACTTTTTCCGTCAGGGAAACGGCTGACAACTGATTATCCCGGGAAACTACTTCCCCTAAGTTATTCTGCCGGGTCAGGTCAATGAGGGCGTACTTTAAGCCGCCGGCCAGTTTATTATCGCAGCCATCTACAATAAACAAAAAGTACTGTCCGGCCTTACCGGGATGCGGCACAACGACAACGCCCTGCGTGGTGGACTCGTGGCCACCGAGGTTGTGACCGTTCACCATCACCTGATGGTCCCGGTTCCAGACGTCAACGCTGTTGGTGTAGAATTGCAAGTTGCCCGCCGCGTCAGAAACTGTAGCAGCGGCCTCGTATCCTACTCTGGCACCTCCGAGTATAGCCCGAGGCGTACCACCTGCGAAGCTCACGCCGGCGCCGGTCCCGAAGTACCAGTTTTGGCTCTCACGCTGAGCGAAAGCCGTGAAAGAGAGCAAGCAGCAGCACAGAGTAAACCATTGCTTCATAAGCCTTCTTTCTCTAATCACTTAACTACCACCTGGCGTAGCGGCAGTTGCCCGTCCAAATTTAAGGGTAATCCAGGGGCTTTGCCAACTACAATGAATATCATATTAATCCATGTCATTGATTACTATCTTTCCACAGCTTGCCACGCAAGTGTAGTAGCGCGCTGTTCCACCTTGTGGCAACCATAAAAAAAGGCCTCGTATTGCTACGAAGCCTTCGCTTTTATGAACCAGGAGTTGTTATTCGACAACCAGTTGCTTCATGACCACGCCCATGGTCCCGCTGATGCGCACTGTGTAGAGCCCTTTGGCTAACCCGGAAACAGGTATGGTCAGAGCTTTTTTATCATTCTGAGAGGCTCGCAAGGTGTAGTCCACAACCTTTTTCCCCAGGGCATCAGTTAGCGTTACCGTCACATTCTGCCGAATCATGGCATCCGGCAAAACAAGAGTAGTCTGGAATTGCGCGGGGTTAGGGTACAACTCAGCCTGCTGGTTTAGCGCAACAGACGAATTGGCAGCCGATACAATGGAGACAAATGCATTGGGAAAGTTAGGCAAACCCAGTTGGCTTAATTTGCCCCCCAGACTAGGCCCCGCATTACTGTAAGCACAAGCCGAACCCAAGGCGTTGGGGGCATTGATTATTCCCAACGTGGAGCTGTTGTATACAGCCAGGTAAATTTTGCCGTCTGGTCCTAGCTGCAACGCGCCAGCGTAATTGATAGGGTTTGTTGTCCCTCCCACCCTCGTGGCCGACGCTACAATGGCTGAAGCGGAGCCCGCCAACAGGTTGAACTGGTAAATTGAGTTGCCATCCAGCGTGGTACCATACAGGCGTGACCCATCCGGGGAAAACTCCACACCATAGCTTCGATAATCCTGAATCAGAGCAACGTTGTTTGAAAGCTGGCCAGTGGCCGTGTTGAAACTAAAAAGCTCGAAGCGACCGTCGCGCTGGGCTAGGGCCAGTTTGCTGCCATCTGGCGAAGCTTTCATGTAGCCCACCGCATTTGCATTGCCCAGGGCACCTCCTCCACCGCTATGAATGGAGCCAATGTTGGTTACAACCGGAGTAGAGCTAATCCCGGTGGCGGAAAGAAGGTAAGAGAAGAAGGCGTTGGTCTGCCAGCCATGAACGATAATCCAGGTGTCGGTACCATTAGCATGGCGTACGGCGGTCAGCTTCTCCGTTAGTGATACGGTGGAAAGCTGATTAGCCTTTGAAACTACGCTACCCAGCCCACCTTGCTGCGTCATGTCAATCAGCGAATACTTAAGTCCGCCCAGCAGCTGGTTGTCGCACCCATCCACAGCAAACAGGAAGTAGTGTGAAGCATTGCCCGGATGGCGCACGATGACTGCTCCCTGGGTGGCGGTTTCCTGCCCGCCTATACCTTGCCCATTAGTCATCAGCTGGTGGTTCCGATTCCACACTTTGTCACTGTTGGTGTAGAACAAAGTGGTGCCGGTTGGGTCCGAAACTGAGGCAGCCGCTTCGTAGGTAACCATGCTGCTACCAGTTAGCGGAGCGGGTGTGCTGCCGGCAAAGCTCAGCGCGGCGTTGTTGCCAAAGAACCAGTTTTGGTTTTCCCGCTGCGCGTACAAGGGGCTGGATACCAGAAAAAAGAGAGTTGTTAGGCCAGTAAACAGGTTTTTCATACTAAATGACTGAAAGGTAAACGTTTAGAATAAGCAGAGGAGATAGGGCAACTTGGCAGCTACTAGAGCAAAAGTAACCATTTAAAAGATTCTGCGGTTGTTTAGCTGCTTGGTTTCTGCGTGGTGCAGGAGCCGCGGCCACTATATTTGCGCGGTCAATACAGGTATTTTACCAGCGTTGCCCCAGCACCCTTTCTTTCATTTCTTCAGGTCTGTGAATGCCTTTTCAACCCGCTCACCCTATTCCATATGGCCGTCAGCACATTACTGATGAGGATATTCAGGTAGTCGCGGAAACGCTACGCTCCGATTTCCTGACTCAGGGTCCCAAGGTCTTGGAGTTTGAAGAGAAATTTGCCGCCTATATCGGGGCGCAACACGCCGTAGCCGTCAGCAACGGCACTGCCGCGCTGCACCTGTGCGCCCTGGCCCTGGGAGTACAGCCTGGCCAGCGCGTTATTACCACACCTATCACCTTTGCTGCTTCCGCCAACTGCGTGCGGTATTGCGGCGGCGAAGTGCACTTTGCCGATATTGATCCGGCCACTGCCCTAATCGATCTGCGGCTGGTGCGCAAGCTGCTGGAAAGCCACCCCAAAGGCTACTTCCACGGGCTGATTCCCGTTGATTTTGCCGGCCTGCCGGTCGACCTGGAGGAAGCGCGCAAGCTAGCGGACGAGTTCGGGCTCTGGATTATCGAGGACGCCTGTCATTCCCCGGGCGGCTTTTTTCAGGATAGTACCGGGCAGCGGCAACGGTGCGGCAACGGGCAGCTGGCAGATCTGGCCATCTTCTCCTTCCACCCCGTCAAACATATTGCCACCGGTGAAGGCGGCATGATTACCACCAACCGGCCCGACCTCTACGAAAAATTGCTGCTGCTCCGCTCCCACGGGATCACGAAGGACCCGGCTAAGATGCACCGCCACGACGGTGGCTGGTACATGGAAATGCAGACACTGGGCTATAACTACCGTATTTCTGATATCCTGACGGCCCTGGGTATCAGCCAGCTCGGGCGCGCCGAGGCCGGGCTGGCCCGCCGCCGGCAGCTCGCGGCCCGTTACGACCAAGCCTTTGCCAAAGTGGCGGCCATACGCCTGCTAGCCACCACGCCGGGCAATGCCTATCACCTGTACGTGCTCCAGGTAGAAGACCGCAAAGGTCTGTACGACTTCCTGCGTACTCGGCAGATTTTTGCCCAAGTACACTATATTCCGGTGCATACCATGCCTTACTATCAGCAGTTAGGCTGGCAACAGGGCGACTTTCCCCATGCCGAGGCTTACTACGACCATTGCCTGAGCATTCCGATGTTTCCGGCTCTCACGGACGACGAGCAGCAGTACGTTATCGACTGCATTCTGGAATTCGTAGCATGAGCAAGGTTGGTATCATCACGCAGGCCCGTATGGGCAGCACCCGCCTGCCGGGCAAAGTATTGCGGACGGCCCGCGGTATCAGCATGCTCGAATACCATATCAGGCGGCTACGGGCCAGCGGCCTGCCAGTGGTTATTGCTACCACCCGCTTGCCTGAGGATGATGCCATTGAGCAAGCCGCCACTCAGCTTGGCGTAGCCTGCTACCGCGGAGACGGGGAGGATGTCCTAAGCCGCTATTACGAAACTGCCGTGCAGTTCCAGCTCGACACCATCGTGCGTGTTACCTCCGACTGCCCCCTTATTGATGGGTCTCTCATTCGCTCGGCGGTCGACCAGTATGTGACGGCGGCCAATCCGCAGCAGTATATTTCCAATGGAATCCAGCGCACTTACCCCCGCGGGCTCGATTTTGAAGTATTTTCTTTCCAGCTCCTGGCTGAGGCGCAGCACCACGCGCGTAGTGCCTCCGACCGGGAACACGTTACCCCCTACATCCACCAGAACCGCTCCGGCTTGGTTGAGATTGAGCAGGTCGTGCGGGCCGCAGATGCCAGCCTCTACCGCGTTACGCTGGATACGGTCGAGGATTTTGCCTTGCTGAAAGTGCTGCTAGAGCAATATCACGCCGATACCCTAGCGACGGATGAGTTGATCAGGCTACTGGAGCAACACCCCGAGTTGGTAGCCATAAATGCCGCCACCGAGCAGAAAAAGTATGATTTTACAACGTAAAGGCTAGTCACTCATTCGCCTGTTATCCTAACCACTGCATGCGCATACTCTTCCGGGCCGACGGCAATGCAACCATCGGGTTAGGCCACGTGATACGCTCGCTGGCACTGGCCGAAATTGTACACTCGGTGGGCGAATGCTGGATGGCTATTCAGGAACCGTCGGCCGCCGTACGCAAGCTGGTTCAGCACGCGCGGGTAAAGCTGTGGGAGCTACCGGCACAGACTCCGACTGCGGAGGCTGACTATCTGCGGCCCCTGCTCCTGCCTACGGATGTGGTAGTTCTGGATGGCTATAGCTTTGCTACCAGCTACCAGCAAACATTGGCTGCCAGCGGCTGCCAGCTGGCGGCCATCGACGATCTACGGGCTTGGCCCATGGCCGTTGACCTTATCATCAACCACTCGCCCGGTATCACCTCGTCGATGTACCAGGTCGCTGCCACTACCCGCTTCTGCCTGGGGCCGGAATATTCGTTGCTGCGGCCGCCGTTTCTAGCCAACTTCCGCCTGCCTGAGCAACCTGCCGCCATTGAGCGAGTACTGCTCTGCTTTGGTGGCGCCGATCCGCTGCAGCTTACCCGCCGCTGCCTGACGATTCTGCTGGCGCTGCCAGCCCTGCGGGAAGTAGGGGTACTGACCGGTAGCGCGAATGAGCACGCCGACTCCCTGCAGCAATTGGTGGCGGCTTCGACCACGCAGCGCCGGTTTTACCAGAGTGCTTCGGCCAGCGAAATGGTGACGCTCTTGCAGCAGTACGATGCCATCATTTGCCCCGCCAGCACCATCTTGATTGAGAGTTTGGTCTTGGGCAAGGCTGCCCTCACCGGCTATTATGCCCTAAACCAGCAGCCCTTGGCGAACTACGTGCATCAACACCAGCAAGCGCATTCACTTGGCAGCTTCACTGCCCTTTCCGACGCGGCCCTTCAGGAAGCGCTGACCCGGGGCCTGCAGGCGCTGGCCCACGAACCCCGCCAGCCCTACGTGCAGCAGTTAATGCCCCAGAAGCTGCAAGCGGAGTTTGCATTGCTGCGCCAGGGCTGATTATGCCTGAGACTCGGTTATCTTTACCGGTATGGAAGAAACAGATCTGGTTCCGCTCAGCAAAGCCTACGCCTCCGCGCGGCTAGTGCTGCGCAGCCTCAAGCCCTCCGATATCGATGCTTCGTTCCTGAGCTGGTTTCAGGATGACGAACTAATGCGTTTCTACACCAATTCCCGCCAGACTCACTCCCGCGAATCGCTGCTGCAGAACATCAACCAGGGCATCCAGGCGGGCACTTCCTACGTTTTCGCCATTATTGGTCGGGAAACGAATGCGTGCATTGGTACCATCAAGTTGGGCCCCATCAACCATGACCACAAAATTTCTGATCTGGTCGTGCTCATCGGGGACCGGCGCTTTCATGGCCAAGGGCTGGCTATTGACGCCATTCGACTGGGCAATGCCATTGCCTTCGAGGAGTTTGGTATTCGTAAGCTGTTCGGTGGGATGTTCGAAACCAACCAGAGTTCCTTTAAAGCCTACACCCGCGCTGGCTGGGTGGAGGAAGGCCGGCTGAAAGGGCATTACCTGGTCGATAACCAGCCCGTGGACCGGATTCTGGTAGCCTGTTTCAACCCAGCATTCTTTCCTGAGCGCGCTTAAGTTTTCTTTTTCATGGCTACTCACTCCATTGGCGGCCGCCTTGTCGGCCCCGACCAGCCCCCTTTTATCATTGCTGAGCTTAGTGGCAACCACAACCAGGACTTGAGTCGCGGTTTGGCCATTGTCGATGCCATGGCCGCTGCCGGTGCGCACGCCATTAAGCTGCAGACTTACACGGCCGACACCATGACGCTGCCCGGTGTGCACCGCATTGAAGATCCTAACTCTCTCTGGTATGGCCGTGAGCTACACGATCTGTACCAAGAGGCCCACACGCCCTGGGAGTGGCATAAGCCGCTGTTCGAGCGCGCCAAAGCGCACGGCATGCTTGCTTTCAGTTCGCCATTCGATGAATCAGCAGTGGATTTTCTGGAAACGCTGGACGTGCCGGCCTACAAGATTGCGTCGTTTGAGAATACCGACTGGCCCCTGCTGCGGCGGGTGGCGGCCACCGGCAAACCCGTCATCATGAGTACTGGTGCCAGTACGCTGGCCGAAGTGGCGGAGGGCGTAGCAATTCTGCGCGAGGCGGGCTGCCACGATCTGACTCTGCTCAAATGCACCAGCACCTACCCTGCTACGCCCCAAAACACGAATCTGCGCACTATTCCCCATTTGGTGCAGCTTTATGCAGATTGCGTTATTGGCCTCTCCGACCATACCATGGGCGTGGGAGTGGCCGTAGCGGCTGTGGCACTGGGCGCAAGCGTGATAGAAAAGCACGTAACACTTCGTCGCGCCGATGGCGGGGTGGATTCTGCCTTTTCCTTGGAGCCAGCAGAGGTAGCTTCTCTCGTGGCCGAAACCGAGCGGGCCTGGCAGGCCTTGGGGCAGATCCAGTATGGCGTTCAGCGAGCCGAAGAAAACAGCCGCCTCTATAAACGCTCATTGTATGTAGCTCAGGATATTGCGGCTGGTCAGCTCTTCACCAAAGAAAACCTGCGGGTAGTGCGCCCCGGCGACGGGTTGCCTCCCCGCTATTTCGATCAGCTCCTCGGCAAGCCTGCCCGCCAAAGCTTGAGCGCCGGCAAGCCGCTGACCTGGGATGCCCTGTAGCCAATGAGCTCTGAAGCTGTCTTCGTGGCCCGCATCCGCAACCAGCTCCAACTGCGGTTCACTGACCTGTTTTTCTCGTTGCCCGAGCCGGTACTGAGTCCTATTTCACCCACCAGCCCCCTGCGCCGGCTCGCCAAAGTTGTCGGCTACGCGGCCCTGCGGCTCGTTGGCAACGTGTTCCGGCCCATCCGCAACCCCGAGCCACTGCGGGGCGCGGTGTGGCTGTACGTGGTGAGCCAGAATAACTACGAGGCGCTGCAGTTCATCCGCACGGCCCGGGCCGACAGCGTGCTGGTGGCGGGGCAAAGCAAGGAAATCGGGCGCTACAACGCGGCCGTCAACCGACTTTCGCTGCGGCGCAAGCTATTATACTACTGGCAGTTTCCGTTGGTACTGCTGGGCTTGCTGCACACCGAGGGCCGGCGGGCCTGGCGGTTTTTCGACCTGATTTTCAACGCCGTCGGCTACTACGAGGTGTACGGGCGGGCCCTGCGCCACTACCGGCCCCGGGCCATCATCTTCGCCAACGACCACAACGACGACAGCCGGGCCCTGCTGCTGGCCGCCCGGGCCTGCGGGGTGCCCACGGCCTACGTGCAGCACGCCAGCGTGAGCACCAACTTTCCGCCGCTGGGCTTCGATCTGAGCCTGCTCGAAGGCCAGGACGCGCTGGACAAGTACCGGCAGTGCGGCCCCGTACCCGGCCGGGTGGAGCTGGTGGGCATGCCCAAAGCCGATGCTTTTCTGGCCAAAAAGAACCTGAATCCCACCGTGCAGCGCGTGGGAATAGCGTGCAACTCGCTCGATGCCACCGCTGCCATTGCCGCCGTCGTAGACCACCTGTTCCGGGATTTTCCCGACCTCACCTTCACCTTCCGCCCCCACCCCGGCGACCGGCGCGACTTCCGCTTTCTGCGCCAACACCATCCGCAGTTGCTGGTTTCCGATGCCCGGCAGCAAAACGTATTCGAGTTTCTGGGCCAGCAGGACGCCCTGATTGCTGCCGACACCAGCACCCACCTTGAGGCCACCCTGCTGAACGTAGTCAGCCTCTACTACCGCTTCGGCACCCACGGCATTGCCGACGACTACTACGGCTACGCGGCCCACGGCCTCGTGGACCGCGCCCACTCCCTGCCCGGGCTAACGGCCCTGCTGCGCCAGTACCAGCACCACAAGCCCGCGGAGCACTACCGCCGCGCCGCCTACTACAACGCTACGCTCGGCACCCCCGACGAAGGCCACAGCCAGCAGCGGGCATTACGGTTGCTGGACGAATGGTTGAACCCCACTCCGTAGGAACAACTCTGCGTCCTCTGCGGGAACCATCGCCGGAACGCAACCGGCGCCAGAACCTTACTTTGCACCATGCTGCCGCCCCTGTCCGCCACCGCGCCCGTTACCGCCGAAACCCGACTGACCTACGTGCTCCGGCATTTCCGTCAGGCCTACGCCGACGTGCCCACTGTTTCGATAGGCTACCGGGACGCGCAGATTCAGGTAGCGGAAGCTGCCGGGCAGTTTTTCAGCCAGATCAACCTTTACCCGCCCGAGCCGGTCTGGCGGGACTGGCTGGGCCACCCAATTCCCTTCTTCTTCGGCCCGGCCGCCGACCAGCCGCTGCTGGAGCTATTGCCCGATGGCCGCGCCCACATCCACGCCGATATCATTTCCGCAGCTTTCTACCTGCTCAGCGGCTGGCAGGAATACCACTGCGACGAGCGGGACCGGCACGGCCGCTTTCCCTTCGCGGCCAGCGTGCAGCACCGCTACGGCTTCGTGGCGGTGCCCGTGGTCAACTACTATTTCGACCTGCTGAAAACGGCCGTGGAGCACGTCAGCGGCCAACCGTGTCAACTGCGCCGCTGGGCGGCTGATGCCCCTTTTGCGGCCTTCATCACCCACGATATCGACAACCTGTACAGCGCCTGGAAAGCGCCCGCCAAACGGGCCTTAAAGCGACTCGACGCGCCGGGTTTCGGTCGGCAGCTGTGGCAGCACTGCACCCGCTCCGACGCCTGGGACAACCTGGCGCTGGTGCAGCAGATAGTGGCGGAATACGGCGCGAAAAGTACGTTCTTCTTCCTCCTCAATCATCAGCCCACCAACGGCACGCCCAATGCCGACTACCGGCTGACCCCTGACTTAAAAGTCCGGATAGAAAAGTTAGCGGCGGACGGGGCGGAAATAGGTGTCCACGGAAGCTTGGGTACTGCCCGGCGAGCTAACGACTTGCGGCAGGAAGCGCAGCAGCTTCCCGTTGGGGCCCTTGGCAACCGGTTTCACTACCTGAGCTGGGAGCCGCGCCTTACGCCATCTGCTCTTGCCGCGGCAGGCCTCCAATACGACACCACCCTGGGCTTTGCCGAGCATTTCGGCTTCCGTAACTCCTACTGTCATCCGTTTCACCCGTTCGACTTCACGCAGAATCGGGTCACTGATTTCCTCGAAATCCCGCTCAACGTGATGGACGCCACGCTTTACCATCCTAACTACCTGCAGCTGACCCCCACCGAAATTCTGCCGGCCCTCACGCCGATGTTCGGGGAAATCGAGCGGTTCGGGGGCGTGTGCACGGTACTCTGGCACAACGAGAACTTCGACCCGGCCAACCTTCACAACGGCCCGCAGCAGTTCCACGTCCTCATGGACTACCTTCGCAGCCGCAAAACAGCCTTCGTCAACGGTCGGGACATTTGTTGCCGGTTGCCAGTTGCCGGTTCCCAGTTCGCTCAGTCCTGAAACCAGTAACTACCAACTCACAACCGATGACCGGCAACTGGCAACTCATAACTGACAACTGATTTGGGTATCGTTCAGCGGCAGGGGCTGCGCAACACCATTATTTCCTACCTCGGGCTGGCGCTGGGCTTCGTCAACACGGCCCTGGTGCTGCCCCACCTGCTGGCTCCCGAGAAGTTGGGCCTGACGACGCTGCTGGTGTCCAGCGCCACGGTGTACGCGCAGTTTGCCGCTTTTGGGTTTGCCAGCGTGGGCATCCGCTTTTTCCCCTACTTCCGCAACCGCGAGGCCGGCCACCACGGCTTTCTGCCCCTGCTGCTGGGCCTGCCCCTGCTGGGCTTTCTGCTGGTCACGCTGTTCTACGGGCTGGCCAAACCGCTGCTGCTGGCCCGGTACGCTCCCCAAGACGCGGCGCTGCTCGTGCCCTACTACTGGTGGGGCAGTGCGCTGGCGCTGTCTACGCTGCTCTATTCCCTGCAGGATGCCTACCTGAAAGGGCTGTACCACACCGCCTTTTCGGGCTTTCTGCAGGACATTGTGCTCAGGGTACTTATCGTGGGACTGGCTCTGCTGTATGGCAAAGGCTATATCGACTTTCACGAGTTCGTGCTCGGCTACATCGGGCTCTACGGCATCATCCTGCTGCTGCTGACGGCCTACCTGGGCTATATCGGGGAGCTGCACCTGCGGCCCACCCGGGCGGCGCTGCGGGTGCGGCCGGTGAGCGAAATTGTGCGCTTCGGCGGCTTTGCCCTGCTTTCCAGCCTCTCGGGCAGCATCCTGGGCTACATCGACTCGTGGATGGTGAGCGCGCAGCTGGGGCTGGCGGCGGCCGGCGTGTACGGCATTGCCTACAACATCAGCACGGCCCTGACTATTCCGGCCCGCTCGCTCAATAAGATTGCCTTCCCGCTGCTGGCCCAGTACTGGAAAGACCAGGACCTGGCCAAGATGGCCGACTTCTACCGCCGCACCACCCGCCTGAACACGGCCCTGGGCTGCTACCTCGCGCTGGGCATCGGGCTGAACCTGGACTTCATCTACTCCCTGATCAAAAACCCGGTGTACGCCACCGGCACCACCGCCGTGCTGCTGCTGCTGGCCGGCCGCCTGTTCGACGGCATCACCGGCGTCAACGGCCTCATCGTCGTTACCTCGCCGCGCTACCGCTTCGATTTGATTTTCAACCTGTTTCTGGCCGGCAGCACGGTGTTTATGAACTGGCTGCTGATTCCACGCTACGGCCTTACCGGCTCGGCCCTGGCTACGCTCCTGGCCATCGTCAGCATCAACGCGGCCCGCACCTGGTTTGTGTGGTATTCCTACCGCCTGCAGCCCTTCGACCGGCGCATTCCGCTCATCATGGCCGTGGCTGCCGTAGCTGGTTTCGCGGGCTGGCTGGTACCGTTCACCCACTCGTTTCTGGTCACCATGCTGGTGCGCTCCGTGGTGCTGACCATTGGGTACGCGGGGCTGGTGCTGGGCACCAATGCGGTGCCCGAAGCCCGGGATTTACTGCTCGGCCTGAAAAAACGTTTATTACCTTAGGTAATCAGGTATTACCTTAAGTAATTCATTATCAGCTACAAGAATTCCTTACCTATTCTATTCAACTAGCTTGTTTTAAGATAGATAAAATAATAATTAGGAAGTTCCAAAATCGGGCTACTACATTTGCAGCACCAATTCTTTACCCCCCAAAGGATTGTTTTTATACAGAGGCGTGGAGAGACAGGCTCGACGAAACGCCGGCAACCATCCGCAAACCCGCGGAAACGGTGCCAAGTCCTGACCATATAAAAACAAGTTGCCGTGAAAACTTCTGCCAACCCCCGCACCACCACTGCCACCCTCTCTGCTCTACAGCATGGATGTTGGGGCATGCTGCTGGGCGGCCGGTGTTGTTAGTCCGGCTCACCCCCGCCCTTTTTCCTGCCCGTGCCCTGTTCTTAGCTAGCTAAGGCAGTTTCCCGCACCTCTTTTTCGGCTCCCGCAGGACAGCCGGCCCGGCTTTGCGCCGCCTTATGGCGTCCGGGCGCTTCGTGTCGTCGGCCTTTTCTGCCCGGAAAAGCCCCATCCTTCCTTCATTATGCAAGTAGCCTCCCAGGCGCTGGTCCTCGACCTGCGCCGGCAGCTCGCCGGGCTTTCCGCGGCCGAAGTGCTGGCCGTCGTCGCCGCGCAGTTCCCCCAGCAAGCCGTTTTCTCGACTTCCTTCGGCCTCGAAGACCAGATCATCACCCACCTGATCTTCGAGCACAACCTGCCGATTACCGTCTTCACCCTCGACACGGGCCGCAACTTCCAGGAAACCTACTCCACCTGGAGCAAGACCCTGCGTCGCTACGGCCAGCCCATCGACACCTACGCTCCCCGGCCGGCCGGCGTGGAGCACCTGCTGCGCGAAAAAGGACCCAACAGCTTCTACGACAGCGTGGAAAACCGCAAAGAATGCTGCGGCATCCGCAAGGTGGAGCCGCTGAACCGGGCGCTCCAGGGGCAGCAGGCGTGGTTTACCGGCATCCGCGCCGAGCAGTCGGCCAACCGGCACGACATGCACGCGGTGGAGTGGGACGACACGCACAAGCTCCTCAAGTTTCACCCGCTGTTCGACTGGACTTTCGCCCAGTGCTGGGACTATGTGCACGCGCACAGCATTCCGTTCAATCCGCTGCACCAGCAGGGCTTCGTGAGCATCGGCTGCGCGCCCTGCACCCGGGCCATCAAGCCGGGCGAGGATTTCCGGGCCGGGCGCTGGTGGTGGGAAGACCAGACGGCCAAGGAATGCGGCCTGCACGGCACCCACAGCAGCCCCGATCCGGAGGTGGAGCCGATAACGGCTAACTAAAACCGACTGTCATCCTTCATCTGGCGTCCGCTTGCGAAGGACCTTATGGGATATGAACGATGGGTGTGACAACGACTCGCTCCAACGTGATAAGGTCCTTCGGCTTTCGCCTCAGGATGACAGGAAATCAAATACTGACATCCCGACCATATGAGTATCCTGCACTTCGATTACCTCGACCGGCTGGAAGCCGAAGCCCTTCACATCCTGCGGGAAGTGGCGGGCCAGTTTGAGCGGCCGGCCCTGCTGTTTTCGGGCGGCAAAGACTCCATCGTGCTGACGCGCCTGGCCGAAAAGGCCTTCCGCCCCGGCCGCTTTCCCTTCCCGCTGGTGCACGTCGATACCGGCCACAACTTCCCCGAGGTGCTGGCCTTCCGCGACGCGCTGGCCGCCGAGCTGGGCGAAAAGCTTATCGTGCGCAGCGTGGAGGATACCATCCGGCGGCAGCGCCTGCGCGAGCCGGGCGGCAAGTTCCCCAGCCGCAACCCGCTGCAAACCTACACCCTGCTCGAAACCATCGAGGAGTTTGGGTTCGACGCCTGCATCGGCGGGGCCCGCCGCGACGAGGAAAAGGCCCGGGCCAAGGAGCGCATCTTCTCGGTGCGCGACGAGTTTGGGCAGTGGGACCCCAAGCGCCAGCGTCCCGAGCTCTGGAACATCTACAACGGCCGCATCCAGCGGGGTGAAAACGTGCGCGTGTTCCCGATTTCGAACTGGACCGAGCTGGACGTGTGGCGCTACATCCAGCGCGAGAACATTGCCCTGCCCAGCATCTACTTCGGCCACCCGCGCACCTGCGTGGTGCTGCCCAGCGGCCAGCTGCTGGGCCTCAACGAGCACCTGCGCCTCGACGACACCGACGAAATCGTGGAGCGCCAGGTGCGCTTCCGCACCGTGGGCGACTCGACCTGCACCGCCGCCGTGGAGAGCGACGCGGCCACCATCGACGACATCATCGCGGATCTGCTGCTGGCCAAAGTCAGTGAGCGGGGCGCCACCCGCCTCGACGACAACATCTCCGAGGCCGGCATGGAAGACCGCAAGCGCAACGGCTATTTCTGAGTGGTGAAGATTTTTCAGAACGTCATGCTGAGCGAAGCCGAAGCATCTCGCCAGCGTGGTAATCATGAAGTACCAACCTGCCATCAGCACGCGAGATTCCTCGGCAAGCTCGGAATGACGTTCTGCAAACGCACCATTTCACAACCTCCCCAAGACCCCAAACCCATGGACCTTCTCCGATTCATTACCTGCGGCAGCGTCGACGACGGCAAGAGTACGCTGATCGGCCGCCTGCTCTACGACTCCGACTCCGTGTCCTTGGACGTGCTGGCGGCGCTGGAAAACCGGCCTACCGTGCACGGCACCGTGGATCTGGCCCTGCTCACCGACGGCCTGCGGGCCGAGCGCGAGCAGGGCATCACCATCGACGTGGCCTACAAGTACTTCACCACGCCCCGGCGCAAGTTCATCATCACCGACGCGCCGGGCCACGTGCAGTACACCCGCAACATGGTCACGGGCGCCTCCACCGCCGATCTGGCCATCGTGCTGGTCGATGCCCGCCAGGGCGTGGTGGAGCAGACCCGCCGCCACTCGCTGCTGGCCGCGCTGGTCGGCATCCGCCACTTCGTGCTGGCCGTGAACAAGATGGACCTGGTGGGCAACGACGAGGCCGTATTCGACCAGATCGTGGCCGACTATGCCGCCGTGGCCGACCAGCTCCGGCTGCCCCACGTGACGGCCATTCCGCTCAGCGCCCTGCTCGGCGACAACATCGTGGCGCGCGCCAAAAACCTGCCCTGGTACGCCGGCCCCAGCCTGCTCGAGCACCTGGAAAGCGTGCCGGCCTTCGAGGAAGCCACCAGTGGCGAGCCGCGCTTCCAGGTGCAGTTCGTCATCCGGCCCCAGACCGACGACTACCCCGACTACCGCGGCTACGCCGGCCGCATCCAGAGCGGGGAGTACCGCCGCGGCGACCGGGTATACGTGCTGCCCGGCGGCCGCGAGTCGGTGATTGAGGCCATCGAAGTGGATCAGCGGGAAGTGGAAGCTGCCGCCGCGCCCCAGGCCGTGATCCTGCGCCTGCGCGACGAGCTCGACATCAGCCGCGGCGACGCCATCGTGCCGGTGGGCAGCGCGGTGCGCGTGGCTAAAGAATTGGAAGCCACCGTGTGCTGGATGGACGAGCGGCCCCTGTGGCCCGGCCGCAAGCTGCTGGTCCAGCACCACTCGGCGGTGGTGAAGGCGGTGGTGTCGGCCATCATCTACAAGGTGAACGTGCGCACCTACGGCCGCGCGGCCACCGAGTCGGCCCAGCTCAACGACATCGTGGGCATCCGCCTCAAGACGGCCACCCCGCTCGTGGTCGACACCTACCAGCAGAACCGGGCCACGGGAGCTTTCATCCTCGTCGATGAGCTCAGCGGCGACACGCTGGCCGCCGGCATGGTCGAGGCCGTGCAGCACAGCTTCGTGCCCGAGCCGCCGGGCTTCACGATTTAGGACTGAGCTTCAAAAAAGAACGTCATGCTTGATCTGGCGTCCGCGTAGTCGAAGCATCCCGCGTGCTGACGTCTGAGTGGTAATCCAACATCAGCACGCGAGATTCCTCGGTTCCTGGCCTGAGGCGCCACGTGCTCGGAATGACCGCCGGTTTAAACACCCAATCCTTTCCCCATGTCCACCTTTTCAACCTCTACGCCCCGCCTGACCGTGCTCGGCGCGGGCCCCGGCGACCCGGAGCTGTTCACGCTCAAAGGCGTGCGGGTGCTGGGCGAAGCCGACGTGGTGCTCTACGACGCGCTGGCCAACAACGACCTGCTCGGCTTCGTGCGGCCCGGCGCCCCGCAGGTTTTCGTGGGCAAGCGCCGGGGCCTGCGCAGCTACGCCCAGGACGAAATCAACGCCCTCATCGTGGAAAGCGCCCGCCAGTACGGCCACGTGGTGCGGCTCAAGGGCGGCGACCCGTTCGTGTTCGGGCGGGGCCGGGAGGAAATGCTTTTCGCCGAGCAGCACGGCCTGCTGACCGACTACGTGCCGGGCATCAGCAGCGCCGTGGCCGCGGCCGGCAGCGTGGGCATCCCGGTCACGCACCGCGGCAGCAGTGAAGGCTTCCGGGTGATTACGGCCACCACGGCCACCGGCGGGCTGTCGGCGGCCGTGACCGACGCGGCCCGCTCCCGCACCACAACGGTGATTCTGATGGGCCTGAGCCAGCTGGCGCGCATCGTCGACATCTTTGCCCGGCACGGCCAGGCGCAGACGCCGGCGGCCATCATCCAGAACGGCACGCTGCCCACGGCCCGGCTCGTGACGGGTACCGTGGCTGAGCTGCCGGCCCGGGCGGCGGCGGCGGGTCTTGGCGCCCCGGCCATCATCATCATCGGTGAGGTAGCCCGGCTGGCCACGGCTGAGGCGGCCGGGCCCGCGGTATTTTCTGACCTGCTTTCCTACGCTGAGGTGGCGTAGATCCAATAAAAAAGAACGGCATGCCGAGCGAAGCCGAAGCATCCCGCGTGCTGACGAATGAGCCGTAACTATCCTGCCCAGCAATGTTGTGCATCTCTGCTGCTTCGTCTGATTGGCAGGCCAACGACGCCACGCGGGATGCTTCGGCTTCGCCTCTGCCTGACGGCCTTGTTTCAGCAACGGCCGCCCGCCGCCACTCCCGACACCCGACTATCCCTCCACCACCATGAGCCTTCTTCCCCAAAACCAGACGCTGCCCCTGGGCTTCGACGACGACACGCTGCAGCGCCTGACCACGGGCCTGTCTGACCAGCAGCTGACCTGGCTCAGCGGCTACTTCTACGGCCGCACCAGCGCCGGGCGCAGTGAAGTGCAGCAGGCGGCGCTGGCCCAGGCTGGGGCCCGCCCCGCGGTTGCCGCCCCCGCCCCGAAGCTCACGATTCTCTACGGCTCCCAGACCGGCAACGGCAAGAAGGTAGCCCAGCAAACCGCCGACCAGGCCCGGCAGCGCGGGGTGAAGGTGAGCGTGCAGGACGTGAACGACTACGCCACCCGCTCGCTCAAAACCGAGCAGCAGCTGCTGCTGGTCGTCAGCACCCAGGGCGAGGGCGAGCCGCCGGTGGCCGCCGAGGAGCTGCACCAGTTTCTGCTCAGCAGCCGCGCCCCCCGCCTGCCCGACCTGCGCTACTCGGTGCTGGCCCTCGGCGACCGGAGTTACGTACAGTTCTGCCAGACCGGCCGCGAGTTCGACGAGCGCCTGGCCGAGCTGGGCGCCCAGCGCCTGCTGGCGCGCGTGGAGTGCGACGTGGACTACCACGAACCCGCCCGGCAGTGGGCCGAGCGGGTCCTGGACGTCATTGCCGCCGCCGCCGGCCCGGTTACTTCCGGCAGCAGCAGCTACGTGGCCGCTGCGCAAACCCTGGCGGAGCCGGCCCCCGAGCCCTACACCAGCCGCCACCCGCTGGGGGCCACCGTGCTGGAGAAGATTCAGCTCAACGGCTGCGGCTCGACGAAGGAAACCTACCACCTGGAGCTGTCGTTGGCCGACTCCGGGCTGCACTACGAGCCCGGCGACGCACTGGCGGTGGTGCCGCGCAACGGGGAGGCGCTGGTGGATGAAGTGCTGCGCGCAGCCCGCCTCGATGCTGCGGCCCCGGTGCAGCTGTCGGGCCTGGAGCTGGAGCTGGGCCTGGCCCTGACCCGGCAGCTGGAGCTGTCGGTGCTCACGCGCGACGTGCTGGAGCGCTACGCCGCCCTGGCGCCCCACCACTACCAGCTCCGGGAAATCGTGGCCGACCTGCCGCAGCTGCAGCACTACCTGTACGGCCGCGACGTGGCCGATCTGCTCACCGAGTTTCCTGCCGAGCTGTCGGCCCAGCACCTGGCGGCCGTGCTGCGGCCCTTGCCGGCCCGGGCCTACTCGCTGGCCAGCAGCCTGCTCGTGCACCCCGACGAGGCTCACCTCACCGTGGCCGCCGTGCGCTACGCCGCCCACGGGCGCCGCCGGCACGGCGTGTGCTCGTCGCACCTGGCCGACCGGCTCGCCCCCGGCGACGCGGCCCAGGTGTACGTGGAGCGCAACGAGTACTTCAAGCTGCCCGCCGACGGGGCCACCGACATCATCATGCTGGGCGCGGGCACCGGGGTGGCCCCGTTCCGCGCCTTCGTGGAGGAGCGCGTGGAGCTGGGCGCCGCGGGCCGCAGCTGGCTGCTGTTCGGCAACCCGAACTTCACCACCGACTTCCTCTACCAGGCCGAGTGGCTCCAGCACCTCAGGCGCGGCACGCTCAGCGCCCTCGACGTGGCCTTTTCGCGCGACCAGGCCGAGAAAGTCTACGTGCAGCACCGCCTGCTGGAAAAGGCGCGCGACGTGTACGGCTGGCTCGAAAACGGCGCCCACTTCTACGTCTGCGGCGACAAGGCCCGCCTGGGCACTGCCGTTCAGGAAGCGCTGAAGCAGGTGGTGCAGCGCGAGGCCGGCTGCTCGGCCGAGGCGGCGGCGGACTACCTGCGCGCCCTCAAAAAGCAGCGCCGCTACCTGGAGGACGTGTATTGAACGACTGTAGAGACGCGTATTCGCGTCTTCCGCAAGAACGACCCACGCCGCGCCAACCCAGGCCGCCTGAACAACATCAGCAACGACGAGGCGCGAAGGGCCGTGCCCCTACGTCGTTCAGAATGACGTGGGCAATGGGAGGATGTCTCAGTCTGCCCTTTGCTTCGGTTTGAACTCAGGTGATAAGTTTTTGACACCCTCAAAACTTATCACCACCCTGGTCTGCCTGCACCCTGATTATAAATTTTCGGTACCCTCAAATTTTATAACCACTCTGGTCTGCCTGCACCCTGGTTATAAATTTTTGGCACCCTCAAATTTTATAACCTACCCCGCCCTACTCTTCCCCAACCAACGCCCCTGTCCTGCTCCATGAACGCCCCGGTCCCTGCGAAACGATGTTGATAGCCGCGCCTGAGTCCAGACGCCGCGCGGCCCCGCCCTTCCCGCTACCAACCGCCTTTCCATCCTCCGCTTACCTGATCATGCGCCAGCCATACCCCACACTTCTGCTCATCCCGCTGCTGGCCGTGGGCGCGGCGCTGCCGGCCTTCGCCCAGGACGACGTGGTGGCCATCAGCGGCGCGGTGCGCGAGGCCGGCACCCAGCAGCCCCTGCCCGGCGTGAGCATCAGCGTCAAGCACGGCCCGGCCGGCGTACTCAACGACGCCGACGGCCGGTTTGCGCTGAAGTCCAGGCTCCGGTTTCCCTTCACCTTAGTGTTCAACATGCTCGGCTACGACGCCAAGGAAGTCCGTGCTGACGTCTGGGTAGTACTCCAACGAGGCCACGCGAGATTCCTCGGCAAGCTCGGAATGACAACGATTTTGTTCTGACTGCCGGCACCTTCTCATTACCAACCCGCCCCACCAATGGCCGACCCAATAAAACTCTCCGAAGTTGAACTCGTCAAGGACGCCAGCAACTATCTGCGCGGCACCATCCCGGCGAGCCTGCGCAACCGCGTGACGGGCGCGCTGAACCCCGACGACACGCATTTGATCAAGTTTCATGGCTCCTACCAGCAAACCGACCGTGACCTGGAAAGTGAGCGGAAGCGCCAGAAGCTTGAGCCGCTCTACTCCTTCATGATCCGGGTGCGGGTGCCCGGCGGCGTGGCCACGGCCACCCAGTGGCAGCAGATGGACGCGCTGAGCGACGAGTACGCCAACTCCACGCTCAAGCTCACCACCCGCCAGACCTTCCAGCTCCACGGCGTGCTCAAGCGCGATTTGCAGCAGACCATTGCCGGCTTCAACCACGCCCTGCTCGACAGCATTGCCGGCTGCGGCGACGTGAACCGCAACGTGATGTGCAGCGCCAACCCCCAGGAATCCGACTTGCACCGGCAGGTGTACGAGGCTTCGGTGGCCATCAGCCACCACCTCACGCCCCGCACCACGGCCTACTGGGAGCTGTGGCTGAACGGCGAATCGACCTACTCCAGCGCCGTCAACGAGGGTGAGCAGGAAGACTTCGAGCCGATTTACGGCAAGACCTACCTGCCCCGCAAGTTCAAGATTGCCCTGGCCGTGCCGCCCACCAACGACGCCGACGTCTTCGCCAACGACATCGGCCTGGTCGCCATCGAGCAGGACGGGCAGCTGCTGGGCTTCAACGTGGCCATCGGCGGCGGCATGGGCATGACCTTCGGCATGAGCGAAACCTACCCGCGCCTGGCCGACGTCGTCGGCTTCGTGCCCGCGGCCCAGGTGGTAGAGGTGTGCGAGCAGGTGCTGACGATTCAGCGCGACTGGGGCAACCGCGAAAACCGCAAGTTCTCCCGCCTCAAGTACACGATTGACAGCGTCGGCCTCGCCGTGTTTGTGGCCGAGCTGCACCAGCGCCTGGGCTACGAACTTGCTCCGGCCAAACCCTACCGCTTTGAAACCTCCGGCGACGCCTTCGGCTGGAGCGGCGGCCCGGACGGCAAAGCCCACGTCACGCTGTTCATTGAGGGCGGCCGGGTAGCGGACCAGGAAGGCTGCATGCTGAAGGCGGCGCTGCGCGCAATTGCCGGCTTCCACACCGGCGAGTTTCGCCTGACCGGCAACCAGAACCTGGTTATTGCCAACATCAGCCCCGCTCATCGGGCCCAGATTCAGACGCTGCTGGAAACCCACGGCGTGTGGAGCCGGACCGAGAAGCAGACCGCGCTCCGCCTGAACTCCCTGGCCTGCGTGGCGCTGAACACCTGCTCGCTGGCCTTCGCCGAAGCCGAGCGGTATCTGCCCCAGCTGCTGGACCGCCTCGACGCCGTCATCCGGGCCAACGGCCTGACCGACGACGGCATCCTGATCCGGATGACGGGCTGCCCCAACGGCTGCGCCCGGCCCTACCTGGGCGAAATCGGGCTGGTGGGCCGCGCCATCGGCAAGTACAACCTCTACCTGGGTGCCAACCACGCCGGCGAGCGGCTCAACAAGCTCTACCGGGAGCAGCTCGACGAAGACGGCATCCTGCGCGAGCTGACGCCCCTGCTCGAAGCCTACGCCCGGCAGCGCGGGCCGGCCGAGCGGTTCGGGGACTTTGTCGTGCGCCACGGTGTTGTGGCGGCCACCACGCACGGGCAGAACTTCCACGCGTAGCGGGCAAGCACGATAAAAGAACGTCATTCCTCGACTCCGCTGCGCTGCGCTCGGAATGACGTTCTGGTAAATGAATGGCCAAGGCCCTACCCTGGTAACTCCTGATCCGTCAGCATCTTATTGCATTTCTGACTATCTTTTCCCCCCGGCCTCGGCTGGTCCGCCCTCCACAACCCAACCATGACCCCGTCACCTTCCTCTGCCACCGGCCTGCCGCCGCCGGGACCGGTGCTGGCCGCGCCGCCGGCCACCAACTCCCTGTTCCCGGTTTTTCTGAAGCTGGAAAACCTGCGGGTGCTGCTCGTGGGCGGCGGGTTCGTAGGGCTGGAGAAGCTCACCGCCATTCTGGTCAACAGCCCGGCTACGGCCATTACGGTGGTCAGTGAAACCTTCCGCCCCGAGATTCTGGCCCTCCCCGCCACGTATCCGCACCTGCTGCTGCGCGAGAAATCATACGACCTGCGCGACCTGCTCGGCCACGACATCGTGTTCGTGGCCACCAACGACCCGGCGGTCAACCGCCTGGTCAAGGCCCAGGCCACGGCCCAGCGCCTGCTCTGCAACGTGGCCGACACCCCGGCCGAGTGCGACTTCTACCTGGGCTCCATCGTGCAGAAGGGCGACCTGAAAATCGCCATTTCCACCAACGGCAAGTCGCCCACGGTGGCCAAGCGGCTGCGCGTGGTGCTGCACGAAGCCCTGCCCGACGAGCTGCACAGCGTGCTGCAGCACATGACCGCCATCCGCGGCCGGCTGGCCGGCGACTTTGCCCACAAGGTGAAGTCGCTGAACGCCGTGACGGCCGAGCTGGCCGGGGAGCCGGCCTACGAGTCGCCGGCGGCGGCCAAGTGGCGGCGGCTGGCCACCTGGTCGCTGCTGGCCTTTGCGGCCATGCTAAGCTTCAACATCCTCTCCTACTACGTCACCTGGCAGCAGGTCTGGGACGTGGCCGCCGACTCGCAGCTGTTCTACCTTTTCGTGGCCATCGGCTTCGGCGCGCAGATTATAGACGGGCTGCTGGGCATGGGCTACGGGGTGGTGACGGCCATCAGCCTGATGAGCCTGAACATTGCCCCGGCGGCCGTGAGTGCCAGCATTCACACCGCCGAAATGTTTGCCAGCGGCGCCTCGGGCTACCATCACTACCGCTTCGGCAACGTGAACAAGCGCCTGTTTAAGGTGCTGCTGATTCCGGGCGTGCTGGGCGCCATTGCGGGCGCCTACCTGCTCTCGCAGTTCGGGGAGCAATACGCCGGCTACGTCAAGCCCCTGCTGGCCGTATACCTGCTGCTGCTGGGGCTGCGCATTCTGAGCAAGGCTTTCCGCAAGCCCGGGCCCCGTACCAAGCACACCAAGCTGGGGCTGCTGGCCGCGGCCGGCGGCTTCCTCGACTCGTTCGGGGGCGGGGGCTGGGGGCCGCTGGTGACCAGCACGCTCATTGCCGGGGGCCGCACGCCGCAGTACGTCATCGGCTCGGTGAGCGTGGCCGAGTTCTTCGTGACCTTCGCCAGCGCCCTCACCTTTTTCGCCACCATCGGCATCACCCACTGGCAGATTGTGCTGGGCCTCATTGTGGGCGGCGTGGCCGCCGCGCCCCTGGCCGCCCGCCTGGCCGGCCGCATCCCGGTCCGCTGGATGTTTGTGGGCGTAGGGCTGATGGTGATTGTGTGGAGTTTGTGGGCCTTGCGCAAGCTGTTTGTGTAAGTCAGCTGGCAGGTAATAGGTAGTCCTCTTCGGCTGTCATCCTGAGCGCAACGAAGTGCAGCGAAGGACCTGCCTCGAATTCTCTGCCGAACGTAGTTCAACACAAAAAGCCCTTTACCATCCGCTGGTAAAGGGCTTTGCTCATTTATCGGGCTTAGCAGTGGCGAAGAGGCAGGTCCTTCGCAAGCGGACGCCAGATGGAGGATGACCGGCGTGTTTTTCTTGTTAGCTGCTTGTCTGCTCCGCTTCCGCCTGCTGCCGCAGCTTGCTGTGCTTCTTGCCGTAGCCGTAGTAGATAGCCAGCCCGATGGCCAGCCACCCGAACAGGCGCAGCCAGGTATCGAGCGGCAAGGACACCATCATCAGCAGGCAGGTCAGGATGCCGAGGATGGGCACCACGGGCACCCAGGGCGTGCGGAAGCCGCGGGGGGCATCGGGCTCCTTTTTGCGCATGATCAGAATGCCCAGGCACACCATCACGAAGGCCAGCAGCGTGCCGATGCTGGTCATCTCGCCGACCACGGAAATGGGCACGAAGCCGGCAAACAAGCTGATAAACAAGCCCAGCAGCAGGTTCGACTTGTGCGGGGTGCGGAAAATGGGGTGGATTTCGGAGAAGATCTTCGGCAGCAGCCCGTCCTTCGACATCGAGAAAAACACCCGGCTCTGCCCCATCAGGTCCACCAGAATCACGGAGGTGTAGCCGATGAGAATGGCAATGATGATGGCCGAGCTCAGCCAGCCGTAGGGCGTCTTCTCGATGGCAATGGCTACCGGCGCGGCGCTGTTCTTGAACTCGGTATAGTTGGCGACGCCGGTCAGCACGTGGCCGAAGAGCACGAACAGCACGGTGCAGACCAGCAGGGAGCCGATGATGCCGATGGGCATGTTCTTCTGCGGATTCTTGGTTTCCTGGGCCATGGTGGCCACGATGTCGAAGCCGATGAAGACGAAGAACACCACCCCGGCCCCGCGCAGGATGCCGCTCAGGCCGAACTCGCCGAAGGTGCCGGTGTTCTGGGGGATGTAGGGCTGGTAGTTGGCCGGGTCGATGTACTGCCAGCCCAGGGCGATGAATACCAGCACCACGGCCACCTTGAGCGTAACCACCAGGGCATTAAACCACGCCGAGCCCGAGGTGCCGCGGATGATGATGGCCGTGATGGCCAGCACAATCAGCATGGCCGGCACGTTGACGACCCCCGACACCACCGCGCCGTCGGCCAGCTTGGCGGTTTCAAACGGCGACATCACCAGCTGGGGCGGAATGTGCAGGTTGAACTTGTCGAGCACCCTGACCAGGTACTGCGACCAGCTGATGGCCACCGTCGCCGCACCCACCGAGTATTCCAGAATCAGGTCCCAGCCGATAATCCAGGCGAACAGCTCGCCCATGGTGGCGTAGGAATAGGTGTAGGCCGAGCCTGCCACCGGCACCATGGAGGCAAACTCGGCGTAGCACAAGGCCGAAAACGCGCAGCCCACGGCGGCCACCAGAAAGGAGAGCGTGACGGCCGGGCCGGCGTTGTTGGCCGCGGCAATGCCGGTGAGCGAAAACAAGCCCGCCCCGATGATAACGCCGATGCCGATGGCAATCAGGCTAAAGCCGCCCAGGCTGCGCTTGAGGGTATTCGCCCCCGTTTCGGCCGCTTCCCGCTGGAGCAGCGCCAATGATTTTTTAAGCATAACAGGGAGTAACGCGAAGTTTCACTTCGCGAATCGTGGAACGATGCCCCGCCCTACGCGCCAATGTGCGTCGCGCGCCAAAGGCGCCGGGCAGCAGCGGCCGCGCCGGGGGCGGGCATCATGAAAAAAGAAAACAGAGGAAAAGCGGCCTCGGGCTCAGCCGGCCGCGCAGCACTCTACCGGCGCCTCAACAACAGCAACAACACCCCGGCAGCTGGCCCGCAGACGCGGCAGATACGGCGGCAAAAACGACTCGGACGGGGTGGTTGGGGAAGCAGTCCACGGCAACTTGTTTTTATATGAGCAGGAATTGGCACCGTTCCGCGGCTTGCGGGTGGTTGCCGGCGCTTCGTCGAGCCTGTCTCTCAGCGCCTCTGTATAAAAACAATCCTTTGGGGGAAAGAATTGATGCCGCAAAGGTAGGTTGAGGCCAGCCGGATTTGCAAGCCGGGGCCAAATTCAGGAATTGAGAGGTACACAGAACGTCCAGCAGAGGTGCAGCCGAAGCATCTCGCGTGCTGATGCTGGAGTGGTAATCACTACCATTTTGCAACGAAGCGGCAGAGATACTTCGGCTGCGCGGACGCCAGATAAAGCATGACAATACTGTTGCGACATCCGCACGCGAGATACTTCGGCTGCGCCTCTGCAGGACGTTCTTTCGGGGCGTTGTACTTCGCTACTCCTTCTCCAATTGCTTTGGCGGCTGGGCAGCGAAGTAGCGCAGCCGGTAACAGTTCATGGCCGTGTCGCCAAGCTGCTCGAGGAGGCGGTAATTGGCCACCGCACCCACCGCCGCACCGATGACGGGCACCAGCTGGGCCAGCTTGGCCAGGTCGATGTAGTCGCGGTACTCCTGCTGGAAGGTGCGCCAGTCGAACGCGTGCACGTCGGTGGGCAGGGTGTGGCGGTAGGCGTCCCAGTCGGCGAGGCGGCGGTAGGTTTCGTTGCGGGTGTGCTGGCTGCTGAAAGCCAGCTGGAAGATGTGCAGCAGGTAGAGCCGCTCGGAATAGTCCTGCACGTCGTAGCCGTACTGGGCGGCCACGTCGAAGAGCAGCTTGAGCTTGAGGCCCAGCAGCAGGGGAAAATCGGCCAGGCCCAGCAGGAAGCCGCCCGCGCCGGTTACGGCGCCTTCGGCCGCGGCCGTGGTGCGGTAGTAGCGGATGTGGCGGCGCACCGCTTCCTCGCGGGCAGCCAGCGGGGCGTCCCGCACCGGCTGGCGGGTGGTGTGGCTGGAGCCGAACAGCACCCCGCGCACCATCTGCTTGATGGCGGCCGTCAGGGCTACATGCACTTTCTCGGGCAGCAGGGCATTGAGCCGCGTCTGCACCCGCCGGGCCACGCGGTTCAGCAGCGACGGGGGCCGCTGCATCTTTTGCTGCCAGGCTTGCAGCTCGGCGTAGGCTTGCTGGTCGGAGGAGAAAGACATGAAGCGGATACGGTGCGGCGGGCGTCAGCGGTTGCCCGCAGGCCCGCTTAGTGAAAATTAACTTCTACCCCTTCGATATGGCGCTGCTGCACCCGCAGCGAATCAACCTGAAACCAGCCGGCAACGGCCCGGTTCAGCTCGGAGGAGGCATCTTCGCTGAGCGGATCGCCGAGCACGAGCAGGTAGTGGGGAGTCAGGTTTTGCAGGCCAGTCACTTCTACCGTGCGCTGCCCCTGCGCCTGGGCCGCCTGAATAGCGCGGGAGCGGGCCTCATTTTGCTGCTTAAAGGCAGGAGCCGTTTCCAGCCACTCCCGCCAGGCGGCGCGCTGGTTGCCGCCGGCTGCCAGCAGCAGCGCGTAGGCCAGCGCCGGTACCCGCAGCGAAGCCAGCCAGCGACGCCCGGGCGCCCCGGGAGTTGTCGGCAAGGCGGCCCACAACGCCAGCAGCCAGCCCGTCAGCAGCCAGAACCACAGGAAGTTGAGCGACCGGACCGCCGGATACCCGGGCCACGTCCGGCTCAGCAGCAGGAAGCAGGCAAACAGGCCCAGCGCCACCACGCCCAGGCCCAGGGGCAGCGGGCAGTGTAAGCCGGCAGGCCGCCAGCGGCGCATCCGGTAGCCCAGCCCGGACACCAGCACTGGCGCCAGGGCCAGGGTCGTCAGGTTGATGGGAGTCGTTACAAACATTCCCATGTAGGCCACTGCCCGGCCTACCACGTGCCCTATCCCCGCCGATTCTGCTTTGCCCGCAAAGGCCATGCGCGCGAAGTTGCCGGGCGCCAGCAGGGCAACGGCCCCGGCGGCCCCGCTAATCAGCAGCAGGCTCAGCCACCGGTAGCGGCCGCCGGATGCTGCCCGCCGCCAGGTGGCCGCCGTGAGCACCAGCAGCAGCCACAGCAGCAGTACCAGCGCCAGCTCGTTGGAGCCGGCTACTCCCAGGGCAGCCACTACGGCCAGCGCGTACCACCCTCCCCGCACCCCGGCGGCCCGGGCTTGCCCGGCCCGCAGGCCGGCCACCGGTACCAGCACCAGCAGCACGGCCGCAATCTGGTAGGTGACGGTGCTGGCAAACCAGTAAAACCCGGAGTTCACGCTGGGCATAGTGTAGAGCTGGCCCAGCAGCCACGCCCCCGACCACGCCCAGGAGGCCCGCCAGCTCAGGTGCCCCCGGGTGAGCGTGCGCAGGGCCAGGGCCTGCACCCCGCCCGTGACGACAAAGAGCCCGAAGGCGAACAGGCCCACGCCGGCTTCCCAGCCGTAAGACAGCGGGTTGAGGCCCGTCAGCCACAGGGCGGCAGTGTAGCGCCCGGTCCAGTTGGTGTACAGATGCGCCACCGCGGCCGGCCAGCCCAGGTTGCGGGCCAGCACGGCGTTGCCGTAGTCATCCCAGTACGGTTGATTGTAATAGCACAATGCCAGATAGGGCAGCAGCAGCACGGCCAGCGTCAGGCCAACAAGCCAGACCTTGCGGGCTACCGCCCAGCTCAGCCAGGCGCGGCGCGGGGTAACGTAGCGTATCCAGGACAGGGTTATCATAAGATGGAACTCTATATGGCGGGTAATCCGAACAAGGGTTAGCGGAGGGAGTATATCCGCTCGATAATCTCGACTACCTTCAGTCCTTCCAGGGCGTTGGTGGTGGCAAAGCTGCGCTTTTGCACCGTATCCACCACGTTTTCGATGACCTGCACGTGGTTGGCGGCGCTGCCCTGGTAGGGGCCGTAGTCGTTGGCGGGGTTGGTGGCCGCGAGTTCGGGCATCTGGTAGTCGCGCAGGTGGCAGTACTCGACTTTGTCCATGTACTGCCCGCCGATGCGCAGGCTGCCGTGCTCGGCCACCACGGTCAGGGAGCTTTCCAGGTTTCGGTCCCACACGGCGGTGCTGTACTGCAGTGTGCCGCTGCCGCCGCGCAGCAGGTCGAAGGTAATGAGGCCGGAGTCTTCGAAGTCGGTGAGGGCTACGTGGTTGAAGTCGCGGAAGCGGGCCGAGATATTGGTGATGTCGCCGAACACCCAGTAGAGCAGATCGACGAAGTGGCTGAACTGGGTGAAGAGCGTCCCGCCGTCCTGCTGCTGCCGGCCCTTCCAGCCGCCGGGCTGGTAGTAGCGGGCGTCGCGGTTCCAGAAGCAGTTGATCTGCACCAGGTAGATCTGGCCCAGCCGGCCTTCCTCATAAACCTGCTTGAGCCAGGCGGCGGGTGGCGAGTAGCGGTTCTGCATCACCCCGAACACCAGCCGGCCGGTTTGCAGGGCCGTGTGCACAATGGCCTCAGCGTCGGCCTTGCGCAGGGCCAGGGGCTTTTCCACTACCACGTGCAGGCCGTGGCGCAGCCCCTGCACGGCCTGGGGCGCGTGCTCATGGTTGGGCGTGGCCACGGTCAGCACGTCGGCGGCCGGGCCGTGGGCGAGGTAGTCTTCCAGAGAAGCGAAGAAGGGCACGCCGGCAAACTCGGCGGCCAGCGCCGCGGCCCGGGTAGGGTCCGTATCAATAAGGGCAACCAGGGCGGCGGCGGCGTGGGCCTGCACGAAGCTGGCGTGGCGGCGGCCGATGTGGCCCACGCCGCAGATGGCAAAACGAACGGCAGGTAGGGAGTCGGGCAACGGAATAGCGGTTTGCAGGGAAGCCGGCCGCCAGCAGGGCAGCCTTGGGGGGGTAGCGGACAAAACTAACGAATATCGGCTGGGCTCCGCGGTCTTGTTCTCTACCGCGAATGCCTGAAACCACGCCGCGAACAACTGAATCCAGACCGCGAAGGGCAGCATCTGGGCCGCGAGCCCCCAAACCCAGGCCCCGAACGACTGAGGCCCTACCGCGAACAGGCAAGACCACAGCGCGAGCGACTGAATCTGGGCCGCGAACGAGTGAATCCAGACCCCGGGTGACCGGGGCCGCAGGTCAGACTTTTGGTACCCACAGATCGGTTTTTAGCGCACTTTTCAGCGGGGCGAAGCCCTGGGCAGCCCCAGGGGGCTAGCGGAACTGCCGGACCGTATCGGCCACGTAAGCCACCTGCTCAGCCGTGAGTGTGGGGTGAATGGGCAAGGACAGCACGGTGCGGCAGAGGCGCTCGGCCACCGGAAACTGCCCGGCGCGGTAGCCCAGGTAGGCATAGGCGGGCTGTAGGTGGTTGGGCAGCGGATAGTAGACGACGCTGGGAATGCCGCGCACGCGCAGAAACTCCTGGAGCTGGTCGCGGCGGCTGAGGGCGCCTTCCTCCCCTTCCTCCACCGTCAGCGTGTACTGGTGAAATACATGGGTGCTGCGCAGGTCGCGGGCCGGGATGTGCAGGCCGGGCACGCCGGCCAGGGCCGCATCGTAGTGGGCGGCAACCTGCTGGCGGGCGGCGGTCCAGGCGTTGAGGTGGGCGAGCTTCACCCGCAACAGGGCCGCCTGCAGGGTGTCGAGGCGGGAGTTGAGGCCGATGTGCTCGTGGTGGTACTTACGGGTCTGGCCGTGGTTGGCAAGCTGGCGCAGGTACTGGGCGCGGGCGGCATCAGTAGTAAGCAGGGCGCCGCCGTCGCCGAGGGCGCCGAGGTTTTTGGACGGGAAGAACGAGGTAGTACCCGCGTAGCCCGCCGTGCCGGCCGCCACCCGCCGGCCGTCGGCGAGCTGGTAAGCAGCCCCAATGGCCTGGGCGTTGTCCTCGATGATGGGCAAGCCGTGCTCTTCACCGATAGCCAGCAGGGCGGCCAGGTCAGCGCACTGCCCGAACAGGTGGACCACGATGATGGCGCCGGTGCGGGGCGTGATGGCCGCTTCCACCGCGGCCGGGTCGAGGTTGAAGGTGTCGGGCCGCACCTCCACCGGCACGGGCCGCAGCCCCAGGATGGCGGCGGCCTCCAGGGTAGCCACGTAGGTGAAGGCGGGCATAATGATTTCGGCGCCGGCGGGCAGCTGCAGGCTCATCAGGGCCAGCTGCAGGGCGTCGGTGCCGTTGGCGCAGGGAATGACGTGGGGGCCGCCCAGGTAGGTGCCCAGCTCGAGGGCAAAGGCCTGCACCGCCGGCCCCTGAATGAAGGCGGCTTCGGCCAGGGTGTCGCGCAGGGCGGCGTCCAGCGCGGGCCGAATGGCGGCGTGCTGGGCCGCAAGGTCCAGCATCTGGATGGGCGCGGGCGGGGTGGAAAGCGTCGGCAACGGGCGGCGGTTGAGGTGGTGAAAGCCAAAGATAGAAACCCGGCGGCAGGCTGCCCCGGGGGCGGGGGGCGTAACCCCGGTGGAAGAGCTTGCGTTAGTTCAGCAGAGCGGCATCTGAATGCTGCTATACTCTCCGCCCTTAATTTCTTTCCCATGCTTAAGAAAACCCTCACCCTGAACGCCCTGGCGGCCCTGCTCACCGTCGGCGGCCTGACCTTCACCCAAACCAGCTGCACGCAGTCGGAAACCAAGGAAGTATCGCAGGAAAGCGACCAGGCCTACACCGATTTCAAGGATTACGTGGCCACCGTAGAAACCAAAGCCGACAACGCCGCCGCGGCCACCGAAGCCGACTACAATGCCGAAACCACCCAGCTCAAGACGGATTTCGATACCAAGGTAGCCTCCGTCGATAAGTATGCCGAGCAGTACGACGACGCCCGCCGCCAGGAAATCGAGCAGCTGCGCACCCGCTACACCACGGCCTACGATAAGCGCGACATGGCCTGGCGCAACCGCGCCGGCGGTGCTGGCAACATGGCTACCACGGGCACGCCCACGATGGGCAAGTACTACACCCTGAGCAACCCCGCCGGGCAGATTACGGCCGCCAACGCCCGCACAACCTACGAGAGCTTCGTGCAGAACGTGAAGGCCCACGAGAATGAGTACGACATCAACGACTGGCGCAACATCAACAACGAGTGGCGCGCCCTCGACGAAGCCTACGACAACGTAAAAGGCAGCGTTCCGACCCGCGACCTAGCCGAAATCCAGAAGGAAAAACTGAAGTATGCCGCCTTCAAGTCGGCCGATAAAACCGGTATCCGGGCCGGGCAAGGCGTGGATGCCGCCCGCGGTGAAGTCCAGGAAGTGAGTGCCGAAACCGCCGACGAGCGGAGTCGCGCCGGCCAGGCGGCCCGCAACACCGCTACCGACGTGAAGGAAGCCGGTAAGGACGTCGGCCAGGGTGCCGCCAAGGTCGGCAGCAAAGTAGGCGGTGCCGTGAAAGGCGCTTACAAGGAAGTGAAGTCCGAAGTGAAGAATACGGACAACGACTAGCCTTGCCGCTACTCCACAAAGAGGCCCGCTGCGAATCGTAGCGGGCCTCTTCTGGTTTATTTCAGCTCCTCCAGAAGCCAGTACAGCTTCAGCAGGTCCAGCTGCCGCAGGCTGGGCTTGCCCGACAGCACGTTGCGGTTCAGGCTTATCTGCAGCACCGCCAACCCCGGCCGCACCAGCGCACTCAGGCCCGTGCGCTTCAGGCGCAGCGCCGTGCGCAGCAGGCGGGTATCGGTGCCCAGGCCCTCGGAGCGGTATAGCAGCGCCAGGTTGCGGACGGCCTCGTGGGTTTTGAGCAGAAAGTCGGCGGCGGCTTCCAGGCCATCGTGCAGCACGGGGTTGTTGAGGTGCCGCACGGGCAGGCCCGCCGCGCGCAGGCGCCATCCGAACTTGGTGTCTTCGTGGCCGTAGCGGGTCAGCTGTTCATCGAGGCCAAAGCGGCGGAAGATATCGGCCCGGATGAGCAGGTTGTTGAGCGTGAGCTGGGCGTGCGGCTCCTTCTGGCGGACGGCGCACGGGCGGGCTTCCCGCTCCCGGCCGTAGTGCCAGCGCAGAAACAGGTTCGGGTCGGCGGGCGCGGCAAACTCGTAGATGGTACCGCCCACCAGCACCGGGGCCAGGGTGGCGGCAGCGGCGTAGCGGGCCACATACTGGTCGTCGGGCAGCAGGCTGTCGTTGTCGAGCAGCAGCAGCCACTCGTGGCGGGCGGCTTCGGCCAGACGGTTGCGGATGGCGGCACGGCCCACGTTGTGCGGCAGCTCCACGTAGCACACCATCGGCCAAGCCGCCAGCAGGCGGTTGAGCTCCCTAAATTCCGGGGTCGAGCCGTCGTCGAAGCACAGGATTTCCACCGCCCCGCCCCAGTCGGCCGCCTGCTCCAGCAGGTTGCTGACCAGCACCGTCACGTCGCGGTTGTACACTGGAATCAGCACCGAGAGGCCCGCCATCAGAATTCTCCTTTTAGCTCGAACGGGGTTTTGGCCGAGTCCAGCAGCTGGCCGTTTTCGCACTTCAGCACCCGTTTCGGATACTGCCGGATGATCTGGTAGTTGTGGGTCGCCATGAGCACGGCCGTACCCGAGTTGTTGATTTCGACAAACAGGCGCATGATGCTGTCGGCCACGTCGGGGTCGAGGTTGCCGGTGGGCTCGTCGGCGAGCAGCAGCAGCGGCTCGTTGAGCAGGGCGCGGGCAATGACCACGCGCTGCTGCTCGCCGCCGGAAAGCTGGTGGGGCATCTTGCTGGCCGAGCCGGCCAGCCCGACGCGCATGAGCACCTCCGAAATCCGCTGCTGAATCTTGGCTTTGCCGCTCCAGCCGGTGGCTTTGAGCACAAAAATCAGGTTCTCGGCCACCGTCCGGTCAAACAGCAGCTGAAAGTCCTGGAAGATGATGCCCAGCTTCCGGCGCAGAAACGGGACTTTGCCGCTGCTGAGCCTGGGCAGCGCGTAGCCCACCACCGAGGCGGCTCCCGCGCCTACCGGCAGGTCGGCGTACAGGGTTTTGAGCAGGGAGCTTTTACCCGAGCCGGTGCGACCCACCAGGTAGGCAAACTCGCCTTTTTCCAGCGTAAACGACACTTTCTGCAGCACCGTATTCACGTCCTGCATCACGAATACCTCGTGCAATTCAATAACGGACATGCGTTTTGGGGTCTTGGGAGCTTGGGGTCTTGGGAGCTTGGGGCTTGGAGCTTGGGGCTTGGAGCTTGGGGACTGTTCTACTGGTTTTGGTCAGAACAAATTCCAAACCCCCACTAACCAAGACCCTAAGACCCCAAAATCAGATTTCCAGCTTTTGCAGCTTACCAAACTCCAGGCCGGCAATGACGGCGGCCAGCTCGGTTTCCTTGCTTTCCAGGCCGTAGCGGTGCAGGTCCTTCAGGGGCCGGTCGGCCCGGAAATAGGCAATGAGCACGAAGTTCTCGTCCCGCAGCTGAATGTAGTCCGGAATCTTGGCCTTGCCTTTTACTTTGATGATGTACATGGGCGGTTTGGGTCTTAGGATCCTGGGGGCTTGGATTGTAGGCTATCAGAACAAAAAGCCAAGACCCTAAGTCCCCAAGACCCCAAAATCCATTTACGCGTTTACGCGCTTGTGGTCGGCCAGGAAGGTGGCCAGACCGCTGTCGGTCAGCGGGTGCTTGAGGAGTCCGGTAATCACGCTCAGCGGGCAGGTTACCACATCGGCCCCGATTTCGGCGCACTGAATCAGGTGGGGCACGTGGCGCACGGAGGCGGCCAGCACCTGCGTGGGGTAGCCGTAGTTGCTGAAGATCTGCACAATCTGCTCGACCAGCTGCAGGCCATCGTGCCCGATATCATCGAGGCGCCCCACAAACGGCGACACGTAGGTGGCGCCGGCTTTGGCGGCCAGCAGCGCCTGCCCGGCCGAGAAAATCAGCGTGCAGTTGGTTTTGATGCCCTTCTCCGAAAAGTAGCAGATGGCTTTCACCCCGTCGCGGGTCATGGGCACCTTCACCACGATGTTGGGGTGCAGGTCGGCCAGCATCTCGCCTTCGCGCACCATCTCGGCAAACTCCACCGCAATGACCTCGGCCGAAACGTCGCCTTCCACCAGCTCGCAGATCTGCCGGTAGTGCGCCATGATGTTGTCCACGCCCTTGATGCCCTCCTTGGCCATCAGGGAGGGGTTGGTGGTGACGCCATCGAGCACGCCGAGGTCCACGGCTTCCTGAATGTCTTTGAGGTTGGCAGTATCAATGAAGAACTTCATGCGCGAATTGCTTGGAAAAGAGAATGCCCCAAAGCTAACCGTTTGCCGGCAAACGCGGCGGGGTCAGCTCTGAGGCTTGGGACAGGGGCAAAAAAAAGCGAGCCAAAATCGCACCGCTCAACCGTTTACCCTTGCTACCTTCCGGTCCTGGGGGAGTTCAACAGGAGCTGGTCGTTCTGACTCGCCGGGCCAAAGGTACGCAGGAAATTGACGGCGGCAAATAAAAAAGCAGTTTTGGGCCGGCCATTCCCCCTTTCCGGGCCGTTCTGGCTCGAATCCAGCGGCTTATTTTTCTACAAGCCCTTGGTTACATCCTGAGCTGACGGATACACTGAAGGGCCCGCGGCCCGGCGGCGGGCAGCTTATTTATTATAAAAAGCTTTCTCAGCCGCTTTACCCTGCTTTTTGAGCTGCCGCTTGTAGTGGTCGATGGGCTCCAGGTTGAAGGTTACGGGCTGGGGATTGCTCACGCGCAGCGCCGCTTCCTCGTAGCCGGCGTAGGTCACGCGCAGCACGGGCGCCGAAACTCCGGAGCGCAGCACATAGGTACCCTCGGCGTTGGTCACCACCAGCTGATCCCTCTCGGAGCCAACGGATACCAGCGCCCCGGCCAGGGGCATACCCTTCTCATTCAGCACCGTACCAACGAACAGCCGGCTGGACGGCTCGGCCCTAGCGGGGGCAACCTCGGTAGCAACCGGGGTAAGCACGGCCAGGGACTCGGAAGGCAGCTGGCGCTGGGTGGCCAACTGATCCGACTGGGCGGCCGCGCCCGCGGGCAACAGCAGGCCGAATCCGAAAACGCAGGAGTAGCAGAGCTTTTTCATGTAGTGTCTGTTAGAAGAAGAGTCTGAGAGAAGAAGTCAGCAGTGGTTTACCAGCAGTGCCAGGAGACAGCCGTTTCAAACCTTGATGTAATTATACAGTTAAATACTTTTACTATTTATATAAATAAGCATAAAATTTATTCACACAGTGCTAACAAACAGAAATAAGGCATCCGGGCTGGGCCTAACTCGTTGGATGTCGGCGCTATATTTTGCCCGGGCCGGATGCCTTCCTACCTTTGCCGCATGCCCGAACAAATCCTGATTCTCGATTTTGGCTCCCAGTATACCCAGCTCATTGCCCGGCGCATCCGGGAACTGAACGTGTACTGCGAGATTCACCCCTATACCAGCGCCCCGGACCTCACTGAGGACATCCGGGGCGTTGTGCTTTCGGGCTCGCCATGCTCGGTGCGCGACCCGGAAGCACCCAACCCCGACCTGAGCCGCTACCTGGGCCGCGTGCCGGTGCTGGGCGTGTGCTACGGAGCCCAGCTGCTGGCCCAGCAGGGCGGCGGGGAGGTATTGCCGGCCACGATTCGCGAATATGGCCGCGCCCGCCTCACCCACCTCGACCCGGCCAGTGCGCTGATGCGCGAGCTGACCCTCGACTCGCAGGTGTGGATGTCGCACGGCGACACGATTAGCCGCCTGCCGGCGGGCTACGACATCATTGCCGGCACGCCGGAAGTAGCCGTGGCCGCCTACCACGTGCAGGGGCAGCAGACCTACGGCATCCAGTTTCACCCCGAGGTGACGCACTCGTCGGAGGGCAAGCTGCTGATGCGCAACTTCGTGCTCGACATCTGCGGCTGCGCGGCCGACTGGACGCCGGAGCACTTCGTCGACAGCATGGTGCTGGCCCTGCAAAACACCATCGGCCCCAACGACCAGGTGATTCTGGGCCTGTCAGGCGGTGTCGATTCGAGTGTGGCGGCGCTGCTGCTGCACCGGGCCATTGGGCCGCGGCTGCACGGCATCTTCGTCAACAACGGCCTGCTGCGCCAGGATGAGTACGAAGACGTGCTGCACTCCTACAAGGACCTCGGCCTGAACGTGCGCGGTGTGGATGCCTCCCAGGAATTTTACGCCGGCCTGGCGGGCCTGTCCGACCCGGAGCTGAAGCGCAAAGCCATTGGCCGCACCTTTATTGAGGTATTTGACCGGGAAGCCCAGAAAGTAGACGGCGCCCGGTGGCTGGCCCAGGGCACCATTTACCCCGACGTGATTGAGTCGGTGTCGGTGAAGGGGCCGGCCGTGACCATCAAGAGCCACCACAACGTGGGTGGGCTGCCCGACAAGATGAACCTGAAGATCGTGGAGCCGCTACGGGCCCTGTTCAAGGACGAGGTGCGGCTGGTGGGCGACGCGCTGGGCCTGCCCCACAACATCCTGCACCGCCACCCCTTCCCCGGCCCGGGGCTGGGCATCCGCATCCTGGGCGACATCACGCCCCAGAAAGTGGCGCTGCTCCAGCGCGCCGACGCCATTTTCATCAACGGCCTGAAAGACTACGGCCTCTACGACCAGGTGTGGCAGGCCGGCGTGATGCTGCTGCCGATTCAGAGCGTGGGCGTGATGGGCGACGAGCGGACCTACGAGCAGGTGGTCGCCCTGCGCGCCGTGACCAGCGTGGACGGCATGACGGCCGACTGGGCCCACCTGCCCTACGACTTCCTGGCCGACGTATCGAACAAGATCATCAACCAAGTGCGCGGCATCAACCGCGTGGTGTACGATATCAGCTCGAAGCCTCCGGCCACGATTGAGTGGGAATAGCCCCTCAGACGCGTCCCGACGACTTGTACACAAAAAGCTGCCCCGGTATTTCGGGGCAGCTTTTTGCGTAGTGTGCTGGCGGGGTCAGTCTGCGGTTGAGCAGCTACTTTTGCAGCCCCTCCAATTTCAACGCCCATGCTTTTTGCCGCTTTAGCTGTTGCCCTGATTAGCTTGTAGACTTGTTCCTAAATAGCCTCTTTCTTTTTAGTCAGATGCCAATTCCAGATTCCACAAGCTACGGCCATGATTCGGTCGTTAAAAGAGGCGGATTTGTTGCG
>NZ_BAABDH010000025.1:0-6635 GCF_039539525.1 Hymenobacter algoricola
TCTGATACTGATTCTACTGCTGGGCAGTGCCTGCAAAAAGGAAAAAACCGAACTCGATAAGCTGCCCGAAGCCACCCGTACAGGCCAGAATACCGGCGGCTGCCTCATCGATGGGCAAGCCTTTGTGGCTACGGGATGGGATGGCAACTTATTGTCTAATGGAATTCCGCCTTTAACTGGGGGCTTCTCTTTTGATAGTGCCTATATCGTCAATCTCTACGGACAACGAGGCGGCAGTAACGTGAAGATTATGCTTTATCTGCAAAACGATAAGCCTACTACTTACTTGCTGAATAAGAACACACAATATTATCCCCAAGGTAGTCCACGGGTCATACTCAATCACGCCACCTACTCCGAGTCCAATGCTGGCGGCGAGGTATATGTGACCAGCGCGCAACACACTGGCCAGGTGCTACTAACCAACGCCGACCTACGCACCGGCATCGGCTCGGGCACCTTTATGTTCACGGCTGCCAGTACGTTTGACCGCACCAAAACAATCACCGTTACCAACGGCCGCTTCGACCGCAAGCAGTAGCTGGCCGCTGGACTCCATTACATCTCCATTCTCCTTATCCATTCCTGTATGAAGCAACTCCTACTCCTTCTGCTCACTCTTGTGCTGGGCAGCCCCTTGCGGGCCCAGTCCTTAGCCGCCGCCAGTATAGGCCAGCCGCCCGTGGGGCTGGTGCCACCCGAGCCCCTCAGCGGCTGGCAGCGCCGCGCCGATAGCCTGCTGGCCCCACTCGACAAAACCCCGGTCACGGGCAGCGGCGGCACCAGCGTACTCTACGACCGGGTAGCCGGCCTGGCCTCGCTGGATGTATTCAACCTGGCCAGCAGCGACGCGGATACCTCCAGCTTCAGTCATTTTTTGCAGGCCTACTACGAGCTGCGCTGCGCCAGCTATGCCCCTGTGCCGGCCCTGCCCACCCGTGCCGACCTGCGCAGCACCAGCCAGCACTATGCCCGGCACGATACGGTCCTGATAGCAGCTCTACGCTACCGGCTACAGTATATTGACAGCAACGCCGTGCACAACAACCAGCTGCGCTGGGAAAACGTGATACCGAGCCGCCTGTTCGATATACCCAACCGGATCGGCTCGCCCTACAAAGACCGGGAAACTGCCATCGCGGCAGCCCTGACCGACAGCTTACAGAGCGGCACAGTGCGTTTCTACTTGCCGGCGGCTTTGTCGCTGGGCAACGCGGGCGTGGCCTTGCAGCAGGTGACCGTAGCTTTCGGCAACAACCAGCCCGAGCAGGTACTGATGCCGGGCCAATCTGCCCAGGTCTGGTACGATAGTCCCGGTCAGAAGACACTTCGCTACCGACTTCTATACGCAGACGGCCGCGAGTTCCTGACATACTCTACGCTGTACGTGCCGAAAGCCGCCTGTACCACCTGCCGGCCTCAGTCTGAGGGGTGTTGTTAAACAAATAGGGCAAAACCTCCGACTCAGGATTATAACTGCCTTATTTTCCTGATTAGCGCCCTGTTGGACAATATGTTATCCAGTATGTGGCCGGAACGATAGTCTTAACGTTCGTTTTCGCTAGCTTCTTTCGATGGCTTTAAGGGGCGTGTAAAANGCTGCACTACTTCAGCTGGACACTGCCAAACTGCGGCAGTTGGCTATAAGGAAAGTGCTAGTGACGGCAACAGATACTATCGACGCGGCCAGCTGGCCTGGGCCTAGTACTCGGGGAACAGGTAGCGCACGGTGCCCCGGTTGCATTCCTTACGCGTTGCTGGTTGAGTTGTATCAAGGGCTGAGAATCTCCGCGTCACTGAGCGTAACGAGCCAACCGGTAACCTCGGCCACGACGGCAGCGCGCTGGGGTCCACATTCAGCCTTATGGCTACGAGCTCTTGTCCGTGGGCGGCTTGGCGCTTAATTGCTCTTACGTACATTTTCAGTTGTATTCTGCCGGGGTAATTCGCCTGCTTGGGTACAGGCGGGAAAATAGCTGGTAAGCTGGGAACTCACTCCACAGCCGGGGCTACCGGTTAGCTCCACCGAAACTTGTGCCGTGGGCCCGTTGCTGCTCGTGGCTACATCGATACTGGGCTGGTTAGCCGCCAGGGTTTGTCCGTTCACCAGCCAAGTATAGGTAGTGCCTGCGCTGATGCCACTAACCGAAAACCGCGTCGTCCGGTCGCAAGGATTTTGGATGCTTCCCGCCGTTTGCGTTATCGTGGGGGAAGACTTGCAGGCACTGGCCCGGATCGAAAGTATGCTGGCCTGGGAAGGAGTGCCATTGGCATCCAGCACAAATAGCATATAGTGGCCGGGGGGACACTGACGGCTATCCGCGGGGGCCGTAAGACTGAGCGTCGTGCCAGTAGCAGCGGTGGGCGTTAGGGGTAGAAACCGCTGATTCATGTTAAAGGAGTGTGTCACGGACGAGAGGCGCACCAGCGTCACTTTGCCGAAACGCGCAATATCGCTGGCGCCGGGCACGGTAATGGTAAAGGACTGTCCAAATGCTACGGCTTGCGGGGCAGAGCTGATCTGGGGGCGCGTTAACCCCTGGCACAAGTACGGGGGCGTGAAGATTTCATAGTCCGGATGATCCTGGAAGACACCTCCCTGGCCGCCGCCGACTGACAGTACCGTAGCATCAGGTAGTAGCACGGCGGTGGAATGGTAGAGCCGGGGCACGTCCATAGCAGCCAGCGTGGTCCACGTGCCCCCAGGGGAACCAAAGGTAGGAGGTGTCCACAGCTCGGCGGGTAATACCGCGCTAATGTCGCTGTCGGAGCTATTGTCACGCATGCCGCCGGTAACGAGCACCGTGCCATCGGCCAGCAAGGTTGCATTGAGGTGCTTGCGTGCATAGCGCATAGAAGCTGTGGAGGTCGCCGGCAGGAAGGTGGCGACTCCTGAAGTCGTAATGTCGACATGCTCGGTGGTAGCGGTGATAGTATTGCCCAGGCCCCCGCCCAGGATCAGGATTTTACCCGGGGCATACATCACGGCCGAGCCGTATTCGCGGTAATGGCCATGCGGAGCCGGGTACAACGTACTGCCCCACTTGCCTGCTGCTGTAGTACCGATGGGGGCTGTCGTTGGATTCAAAAAACCGGTGTCTATGTTGGGGCCGGCGTTAAATACCTGTCCGTCGGGAGCCAGAAACATCCACGGATATAGTGGAAGTGGTCGTGAAGCATCTGGTAAATCCCCCCACGTGTTGCCGGCAGCGTGAAAGACCTCGGGAATCTCAGCTTGCACTGTCGTGCCCGTGCCGATTGGGCCACCGTACCGCTGCCCGGCTATGACCAGAACATCACCGTTACTGAGTGTGGTAGCGGTTGGGTACCAGCGCCGGTAACTCATGGGCTGCACGTTCGGCTGCCAAGGGGAGCTGGAAGTGGAATAATTGCCAGTGTAGTGAAAGAGGTTGCCGTCGCGAATACCGATGTAACCATTCACGTTACCAGATCCAGGTGGAATATAGTCAAGCCCGGGAAAATTTACTGGGTTCTGGGCGCCACTTCGATCTATTACTCCATCGGAATAATGCCCACCAACAACCAATAAGCGGCCATCCTCCAGCAAGGTATGGCCACTGCAAAAGATATTGCTGAAGGCATTGTCGAAATGACGGTAAACATCCGGGTATCGGTCAGACCCATTGCGTGCTGCTGGATTCGGATCCCAGTCATAAGCGTGGGACATCACGGTGGTTGCGCCAGGCATGTGGAAGTTATCATTATGGCCTTCCCAGCTGAGCACCTTGCCGTTGGGCAACACATGCGTATGAATACCGATCATGCCCGTTACGGCAGCGTTGGTACGCTTATAAGGTGTCCAAAGCAGGGGCCTTGACCACTTCCCATGGGTACTTTCGGGTAGTTGGATTTTCGCCTCGAAGCCTGCAGTGGTCGCTTCAAAGCCGGGCAACAAATCAATCCGCTCCTGAGCATACAGGTTGGTTGTAGTGGGGGTCGAGGCCTGTAGGGTGATCTGCTGGGCCTGGGCGCCAGCAGCCACACTAAGCAGGCTCAGCAGGATAAGGATGCGTCTAGTCATCGAATGAATCTGTTGCCGGATAAATAAACGGCTAGTTGATTACCAGGCGGGCCGTCTGATTCTGGCTGCGGAGCACGTACAAGCCTTTAGGCAGGGTGGCGGTATTTAGGCGCAGTGCCCCGGCCGGGGGCATGTGGGTACGGAGTACCACCCGGCCGAGCACATCCACCAGGTGCACGGCCTTCCCGGGCTGGGGGCCCAACACCCACGCCTCGCCCTGCCCGCTCGGGTTGGGCCATACCTGCCATGCGGCTGAGGATGCCGGTGAACGGGTGGCCAGTGGGCCGGGACCCTGGCGGGCCAGGAAGCCCGTGCTGCCCGTGCCGGCACTGGGCAGCGTGAAGGAGCCAAACTGGGCCGTGGGCTCATCGAAATAGCCGGCCAGCGTCAGGCGGTCTTGTCTGTCCAAAGCCATATCCTGCACTCGGCTAGGGGCCAAGGACTGGACGGTACGCCACCGACCAGTAGCGGCATCCAGCTGCCCTACTTTTTGGGCTAGGCTAATAGCTGGCCTCATTTCATCGAGAAAGCCTAGCACGTACACGCGCCCCTGCGTGTCCGTCATGACCTTGCTGACCTGCTCGAAGTAGGTGCCGCCGTTGCGGGTGGCCCACTGCCACTGGCCAGCGGTGTCGAGGCAAGCCACGAAGGCGTCAGGATAGTAGTTATTGGTATACGGCACCGGGGGCAGCGGATTCGGCAGCGGATATTGCGTGCTCAGGTTAAGGAGCACCGTGGCCCCAATGCGCATTGAGCGGTTGGTATAGCTGCCCGCCACATACAAATGACCCAGGCCGTCCGCGCTCAGTGTAGCCCCTTCTACCAGATTCTGGTGGGTCACGGCATCACCCTGCACGGCCCACTGCCACGTACCCGCCGCATTGGCTTTAGCTACGAACAGTTCGTAGGAGTAGCTAGGGGTACCCGGCACGCTTTGCGTGGTCAGCGTGGTAGCGCCAAAGGTGATCGAAGGACTCCGGAACGTGCCGGCCAGATAGAGGTTGTCCTGAGCATCAAGCAACAGATTGGCAATGCGGGCCTCAGGGTTTCCCAACGGACGCACCCATTGCCAGACACCGGCCGGGTTGAGCTGGGCCAGGAAATGCTGCCGACCGCTTACCGAGAAGGGGCCCGCATCGGCCGCGGTGCCGCCATTGAAGCCCAACAGGCACAAGTTGCCCGCCGAATTGACAACGGGGAGGTCCAGGTAATCGTCTCCCACACCACCCGCGCGGCGGGCCCACAGCCATTGGCCAGTGCTACCCTGCAGCTTGGCAATGAACCCCTCGCTACGGGCACTGGAGTTGAATAGCACGGGGCCACTGGTGCCAAACCGAATACTGTAGCTGGAGAACGAGCCGGCGACATACACGTCGCCAGCAGCATCTACTACCGGCTTGGTTATAACGGCCGCCTGATTATCGGCCATCTGCACGGCCCATAGGTAGTTGCCGTCCGCATCGAGCTTGGCTACGAAGTTGTCCGACGGAAAAGAATAAGAAGGCGCTTTCTGGGTGGCGGACAGCACGAATCCGCCCAGCGTGATAGTGCCATTGAAGCGGCCCGTGACGTAGGTGTTGCCCTGGCCATCGATGGTGACTTGCGCCGGCCCCCAGCCATAAGCGCCAATGCCGCTGGCACAGACCACCGCTCGGTCAAAGCTTTGCGCCTGGGCCGCATTAGTAGCGGATACAACAACGAGCATGCTCAGCAGCGTTGCCATAGCGTGCATACAGGATACGAAGCGTTTCATAGCCGAATAGGATTAGTGTTCGAGCTTCGTAACCCGTGCTTGCAGGGCCGCGTTTTCTTTCTGGAGCGCAATCAGATACAGTGTCAATTCCTCCACTTTCTTGAGTAGTAGCGCGTCCATGGTATTCAGGTCGAGCTCCTCCCGCTGGATGGTCGCGGCGGAGGGTATTTCCGGTAGGTGGCTATTTACTTGCACATACCGCTCTACCTCTGATAGCGCCGGAAGCTGGTACCCTTGGTGAAAGACGTAATCCGGCCACGGACTGTTGGGGGCTACCACGTAGACGGCCCGGGCCCCGATTTTTCCGCCTACGGCTAGCGTAAGGGTATTAATTCCTAGTGTACCAATATTGCCAATGCGCACCCGGTATGGGAAGTTCACGTCACCATTGGTTTCAAACTTCGTCGCGTTGTTCCATACTACCGGCGCACCCGGGGCTATATATAAGCCGGGAGCACTGGGACCTGCGTTCGGGGTATGCAGGATCCAGGGATTATTGCCCGTAAATACAAGGTCCCCCATCATATTCACGTTACCTGAGGGGTTGGCTGGACCCAAATCATAGCCACCTGCGTTAGCACCTCCTCCCACTACAACATTGCCTGAAACAGGCAGATCCTGGCTATGGGCTTTGACGATACTCAGACAAAATACAACACTGAGAAGTAGTAGTTTTTTCATGCAAACATAGATTGAGTTTCGATAGGCTGATGCAATATATAATTTAATATATACCAAGGGGCTTAGGAAGCAAATCGAGCTTAGAGGGGCCGTTGGCGAAGTTCTTTGAGCAAGACTTTATACACGTTTTCGTAGCGATGGTTGAAGCGAAATTCACAT
>NZ_BAABDH010000026.1:0-17795 GCF_039539525.1 Hymenobacter algoricola
ATTGACTACGAGTATACCCCCGCCAGCCACGTCACCTGGCTCTTGCTCGCCAACATGGCCTTATGCCTAAACCGGCTTGCCTAAATTCCCAAACACCCTCTTACTTTTAGCGCCTGCCTACTCCACGGCAAGTAACTGATAGAACAGGGTTATGGTGAAGCTCGCTCCTTTGCAACCGGAACACGTTGCGCACTTTTACAATTGGCTCCGCGACCCCGAAGTCATCGAGTATTCGCTCTCGGCTTTCCAAAGCATGAAGACCACGGAGCAGATTGACCAGTGGTTTGCGGCCACCTTACAGCAGGCAAACACCCTGAACTTCGGTATCTATGTGGAGCAAACCAACGCGTTGATTGGCTATGCCGGCCTCTCGGGTATTTCCGTAACGAATCAATCGGGCGAATACTTCATCTTTATCGGCGAGAAAGCATCGTGGGGGAAGGGCGTGGGTACGGCCGTAACGAAGCAAATCGTCCATATCGGCTTCACCAGCCACCAACTCAATCGGATTATGCTCACGGTTTCCGAATCGAATACGGGCGGCTTGAAAGCCTACACGAAAGCTGGCTTTGTCGTGGAAGGGCGTCTACGACAAGCTGCTTGTCGACAAGGCGTATTTCACGATAAAATTGTGATGTCCGTGTTAAAAGCAGAATGGAAGCCGCAAGGCGCACAAGGGTACTAGCCCCGCCGAGACATTAGTGGGAGGACGTTCTGCGCATTCAAGTGCGCTATTCGCCGACCGATGGGAAGCTATTCCCAATGCGATTTTGGGCCTACCCTTTTATAGCGGTTTCGTGAACCGTTTGGTCAGCTACTACCGGGGCGGTACGTGATAGCCACAGTGGCCAAACCAGTGGCGGGGGTCGGGGCTGCTGATCCAATCGAGGGCCTGGTGCAGGGCCGCTTTGAGGGCCTGCTCGGTGCGGGCCTGCGCGGCCCGCAGCTTGGTTTTGAGCTTGCTCCAGGCCTGCTCGATCGGCGAAAAGTCGGGCGAGTAAGGGGGCAGAAACAGCACCTCCACCCCGCGCTTACCCAGCCACTCGCGCAGGCCCGTCAGGTGATGCACGCGTAGGTTATCGAGTACCAGTACGTCGCTCCGGCGCAGTTGCGGGGCCAGAATATGGGCGATGTAGAGGGCAAAGCTGTGCTGGGTCAGCGGGGCGGACAGCAACTGTACCCCGTGCAGCCCCCGCACAGACAAGGCCCCGATCAAGGTCAGGCTGCGCCCCCGGTTCAGCGGCACGGCCTGCCCCACGCGCCGTCCGCCCCGGGCCCGGGCGTAGCGGCGGCACTGGTCCAGGCGCAGGCCCGTTTCGTCCAGGAAGTGAAACCGGGCCACGTCGGGGCGGGGCACGACGGTCTGTACGTACTGGCGGCGTGCTTCGTGCACGCGGGGCGTATCACGTTCCGTGGCGTGCAGGCTTTTTTTTGCGCCGCAGCCGGTGCTCGTTGAGCACTTGCCACAAGCAGGTCTGGCCCACGGGCCGGCCACCGCTGGCCTGCCAGGCGGTGCCGAGTTCAGCCAGCGTCACGTCGACGTGCTGGTCCACGTACGCGACCAGCCAAGCCTGGGCCGCCGCATCCAAGAAGCGGGCCCGGCCGCCGCGTGCCGGCTTGGGGGCCAGCGAGCCGGTTTCGCGCTGCTGGCGCAGCAGCGACTGCACAAACGTACGACTCACGCCGAAGCGCCGGGCCACGGCCGTTTTGCCGGCACCGGGCTGCTGGCAGGCGGCGGCTACACGGGTGCGCAAATCAAGTGAATAAGGGTGCATACCATGCTGTACGGGGCGCGCATAAAGTCGGCCACACCGTTCACGAAACCGCTATATCTGCATTCAGCGGGTAATCAGGGCTACTTGTTCAGTGAAACCTCCCGATAACTGTACAACATGCCGCAACGTCCAGCACCGAGCAAACTGGGTAGGAAACAAGTTAACTTAGGTCAGAAAACTTGTTCCGTAATCAAGGTTCAATTAACCGCAACTGCGCGATGGGAAAACTGTCCTTTGATTGCTCAAAGGGCCACCTGAACCCGCTAAATCCAGGTTTACTGCTGTGAAAATGCCCTGTCGGTACCTATTCTCGGGTAAAAAGTGGCGGTTGATAAGCACTTCACTTATAGCGGTTTCGTGAACGGTGTACCCAGTCTGACGGCTTTTCGCCGTCGGACCGGTCGTCGCTGGCTGCCGATAAATACATCGGGCCTACAACGACCGGTCGGACGGCGGAAAAAGCCGTCCGACCGGAGCGANTTTGGACCAACCTTTTAACCAAGGCCATCTTCCCGGTAGCGGCCGGATTCTGGGTCAAAAGCCCGAAAATCAGGGCCTGTTCTACTATTTACCAGGTTGCCGGGGTCGAAGCGCCGGATAAAAGAAGCACGGCTCTTCTATAGCCCGGAATTTGATGGCACCTTTGGGGTCCATTTTCCAAGAAAGAGTCGCCCGGGATGAACGCAACGCCGCAAGAAGAAAGAGAGTACCTGGAAGAAATCAAGGAGCAGCTGACCCTGGCTATCCGCCGGGTAGATGACGCCGTGAAGCAGTTTTCCAACGAGCTCCGGGAAAAAAAGGAATATATCCATGAGCACCAGTCCGGTATGGACGACGCCGACATGGTGGCTGCCGACCAATCCATCAACCGCATGGCTTTTACGGGCGAAGCGGCCGTGGCCCGGAAGCACAAACTCGTCAAGCTGGGGCAGTCTCCCTACTTTGGCCGCATTGATTTCGTCTCGCGGGACCAGATCCGGTTGCCGGTGTACATCGGCATCTACTCCTTCATTGATGAGCAGCGGCGCCAGGGTCTGATCTACGATTGGCGGGCCCCGATTTCCTCGATGTTCTACGACTTTGAGCTGGGCAAAGCCTCCTACGCCACCCCTTCCGGCACGATCCACGGCACCATCGAGCTGAAACGGCAGTACAAGATCCGGGACGGCCGCCTGGAGTTTATGCTCGACAGCGACGTGAACATTCACGACGACGTGCTGCAGCAGGAGCTGGCCAAGTCCTCGGACGACAAGCTGAAGAACATCGTCGCCACCATCCAGCGCGACCAGAACGCGGTGATCCGCAACGAGACGACCCCGGTGATGGTGATCCAGGGCGTGGCCGGCTCGGGGAAAACCTCCATTGCCCTGCACCGCATTGCGTTCCTGCTCTACCGCTACCGGGAAACCATTGCGGCCAAGGACATTCTCATTATTTCGCCCAACAAAGTCTTCGCCGACTACATCTCCAACGTCTTGCCCGAGCTGGGGGAGGAGCATATTCCCGAGCTGGGCATGGAGGAGCTGGCAGCCGACCTGCTCGACCACCGGTACCCGTTCCAGACGTTTTTCGAGCAGGTGTCCGCGCTGCTGGAGGAGCACGACCCGGCGTTCATCGAACGCATCCGGTTTAAATCCTCGTTTGAATTCCTCGGCCAGCTGAATCAGTACCTCCTGCATATTGAGAATACCTACTTCACCGTGACCGAGCTGCGGGTCGGCAGAACCGTCGTGCCGGTGGCCTTCATTCAGCAGAAGTTCAAGTCCTACCACCGCGTTCCGCTCCTCAAACGCTTCGCGCTGGTTGCCAACGACGTACGGGCGTACGTGCGCGACGCCGCCGGCCGTAAGCTGAGCGGGCAGGAGAAAGCCACGATCGGGGAAGCCATTCCCCGCATGTTCAGGCTGAACAACGTGCTGGACCTGTACCGGGATTTCTACCGCTGGATTGGCCGGCCCGAGCTGTTGAGGATCGACCACCGCCTGCGCCTGGAGTATGCGGATGTCTTTGCCCTGATTTACCTGCGCCTGCGCCTGGAAGGCCTCACCACCTACGATCAGGTCAAGCACCTGCTGGTGGACGAGATGCAGGACTACACCCCGGTGCAGTATGCCGTCTTATCCCGGTTGTTCCTGTGCCGGAAAACCATTCTGGGCGATGTGAGCCAGACGGTGAATCCGTACAGCGCCTCCTCCGCCGAAACGATCGAACGGGTATTTCCGCAAGCCGAGGTAGTGAAGCTCTACCGCAGCTACCGCTCGACGGTCGAGATTACGGCCTTCGCGCAACACTTGATGCCAAATCCCCACATCATCCCGTTAGAACGGCACGGGCAGGAGCCCGCCGTCGTGCGCTGCCACAGCCACGAGGAGGAGTTGGAGACGATCAAACTAGCAATTGTCGCCTTTCAAACCTCCGGCAATCATTCCCTGGGCATCATCTGCAAAACCCTGCGGCAGGCTGAGAAAGCCTATCAGGCCCTTCAGGCTCCAGACGTTCATTTGCTCACGGCGGAGTCTACCTCCTTCAAGGAAGGGATTATCATCACCACGGCCCATCTGGCCAAGGGGCTTGAATTCGACGCGGTCATTGTGCCCTTTGCTTCCGCCCGAACGTATAAAACGGAGGTCGACAAGAGTATGCTTTACGTCGCCTGCACCCGGGCCATGCACCAGCTCACGCTGACGTATGCAGGGGAACTAACCGCATTCCTGGCCCTCTAAAGGGGTTGACTGCAGTAGCTTTCCAACTGCCGACAGGTCCGACCAGAACCACTAGGGCGCTACCCAACGCAACCACCCTGCGATTGATGCCGGCCACAACGGGAGCAAATAAATGGCAGGGTTCAATGGCCGCATTATCTGTGGTGAATAGCCCACTTATCCCTGCGTAGGCATACCAGCCCGAGTAGGGGTGGCACAGTAGCAGAAACGGAAGGTGTCGGAGGGAAGACTTGCAGGGGTGGGCAGACTCACAAAACGGTCCTTTTCCGGTACCAATGGTCGCCCCTACTGTTATCCAGCATTAGGCCGAGATAGCCGTATCCGGAACATGTTTGCGGAATGAGAATACCGTCAACGCACTACAAATGGCTTTCCGGTACGCAGTCCAGCCTTGGGAGCTGGTAAATGCGCCTTTTGAACCCGCCTTTTACCGAAGGTCATCAATGGATCACGCTCACGCGTACCGTGGCGGTGGCCCGCGCACCGTTTGGCACCGGCACGTTCACCTGCACCAGGTAGACGCCAGCGGCCAACTTGCTCAAATCCAACTCCTGCTGCTGCATGCCGGCTGGTTGGTGGGGGCTGGTGAGGGTGCGTACGGGGCGCCCCACGGCATCCAGCACGATAAAGTGCGCGGTACCGGGCACGTCCTGCTGGTAGCCCAACGCCAGACGGTTAGCCGTGGGGTTGGGGTAGGCCTGCAGGTGTAGCAGGGCAGCTTGCGCGGCCTGGGTGCGCAGAGGGAAACTTGCTTCGTCGGCGCCCCGATAGGTGGCCGCCACGTTGCGTAGGGCGCCGTCGATATCGCGGGGCACGGCGGCCAGCGGGGGGCTGGCCAGGGCGAAGTCGCCGACCGATGCCCCGGCCAAATGCAAGTCGCCGGCGGCCTCATTTACGAAGGAAACGAGCCGGCTGACCGAGCCGGCGTCGTACGTGGAATTGGTTTGCCAGTCGGCCAGCGTGGTGGAGGTGATGCGCGTGCCGCCCAGCTCGCGGCCCGTCTGGCCGATGGCGCCGTTCGTGCCGGGAGTCAGCAGCACGTTATTGACGCTGGTCAGGTTGCCGCGGGTGGTGTTGCCGTCGACCACGGCCAACGCGTTTTGCGTGGCCACGCTCGTGCTGAGGCGGTTGATGATGATGTTGTTGCGCAGCTGCGCCGGAAACAGCCCCCCGCTGCCGCCGGTCAGGTAAAAGCCGGCGGATGAGTACGCCACCGGGGCCGGCGCGGCGGGCAGCACAATGGTGTTGTGAAAAGCCTGGGTGAGCCCGCCGCCGCCCGTTTGCCGAAATAGCCAGATGCCCTGCGCATACAGGGTGTTATCGGTGGTACCGGCCGTGAAGTCGAGGCGCTGAATGCCGCCGATGAAGTTGTTGAACACTTTGAGCGTATCGCCGAGAATGACGCTGGCCCGAATGCCCTGCACCTGCGAGCCGCCCGTGCCCGCAAAGCGCACGTAGCCGACGCGGTTGCTTTCCAGAAGCCCGCTGGAGTTATCGAAGCTAAAGCCCGCGGCGCTGACGGGCAAAATGGGGCTGGCGTTGCGAATCAGCACGCTGTCGATGCGGTTGCCTACCAGCCGCATCCGGCGCTGCGCCGCGGCCGAGATGCCCGCGGCCGTTCCGCTGCTGCCGTCGAGCCCGATAAACCGCTGGCTGCCCAGCACGCACCCAATCACCTCGTTGCCGGAATCGGTAAAGGTGGGCGCTCCGGAAAAGGCCGCCACCCCGGCCAGGCGGATGCCCGTGCTGGCCCGGTCTACCCGCACGTTCACGATGCGGTTGTTGTTGTTGGCCCCGCTGGCAGCTGTGGCGGCCGATACGATCTGCACCCCGCGCGAGCCGGGCGCCGCCGCCGGGGCCGGGCCGCCGCCCAGGCGAATGGCGCAGTTGCTCACCGTGACGTTGGTGCTGCCTTTGGTGCCGGTGCCGGTGATGCTGACCCCGACTTCCACCTGGTCGGTTGCGGAGCTGCCGCCGTCGGTCACGTTCAGCGAATCGAGCGTGAGGTAGTCGCAGGCCGTGATGAGCACGGCCGCGTCGGTGGTGCCGCTCGTGCCTACCGGCTGCAGCGTCACGCTGCCGCCCCGCCCCACAAACCGGATGCGGCTGGTCGCCGAAGAGCCGGTGATGGTGCTGAGCACGAGCCGCTCGGGGTAGGTGCCGGGGCGCACGGCCACCGTCACGCCGCCGGGGCCCACGCCGTTGGTTTGCAGGGCGGTTGCGGCGGCCGTCAGGGTGGCATAGGTCGGATTGGCACCGCCTACCGTGACGGTACCGGTCAGGGCCTGGGCCTGGGCCTGGGCGCCGGCGCCCGCCAGCACCAAGCCAGCCAAAAGAGTCAGGGTTGTTTTCATAGTTGGTAAGGTCGAAAAAAATTGGACAAACGGCGGGAGCCTCAGTTTCCCAACCGCAGACCAGCCGCTACCGGGGCCGGGCACCCGGTACGCGGGTACCGGCGCCAGACAAGCCCATGCACCAAGGCCCCGTTCTGGGCAACGCAGTTGCCCGCGGCCCCGGCCAGCTTGCGGTAGGTGGCCGGCGGGCAGCTAAGAGGCTATCCAAATAGGGCTTAATTTAGGGGCATGGCAACGACGCAAGAATTTACCATTTCCGATGCGCTCTGGACGCGGCTGGCCCCGCTTCTGCCTGTTCACGTCCCGAAGGCGCACCCGTTGGGCCGCCACCGCCAGCGCCTTGCTGACCGCGACGTGTTGGATGCCATATTCTTTGTACTGCGCACGGGCTGCCAATGGAAAACCTTGAATGCGACCGGATTGGTGAAAGGCTCCACGGCCCACAGCTGCTTTCAGCAGTGGGTAAAGGCCGGGGTGTTTGCCCGGCTCTGGGACGAAGCCTTGCAGGACTATGACGACTTGATTGGCTTAACCTTCGCCTGGATGGCGCTCGACGGCTCGCTGCACAAAGCGCCGCTGGGCGGGAAAAAAAACGGGGCCCAACCCCACGGACCGGGGCAAAGGCGGCGTCAAGCGCAGCTTGCTGACCGAGGCGCGGGGCCTCCCGGTGGGCCTGGTGCTGGACGGGGCGAATGGGCATGACATGAAACTGACCGAAAGCACGTTGATGAGCCTGCCCCCGGCAGCAGAAGCGGCCCGCGCTATTCACCGGGACGCCGGTCACGCGCAACAGCTGTGCCTGGACGCGGGCTACGACTACGCCCAGGTGCGCGCAATCGTGGCCGCCCACGGCTACACGGCCCACATCCGGCCCCGGGGAGAAGAAGCGCAGTCCAAGAAAGCGGGCCAAAAGGCCCGCCGTTGGGTGGTCGAACGCACCCATTCCTGGCTCAACCGCTTCCGCCACCTGCTCACCCGCTGGGCCAAGAAGCCCGAAAACTACTTGGCCATGCTGCATTTTACCTGCGCTCGAATCACCTGGTACAATTGCCTATTTGGATAGCCTATAAGTGGGCTGAGATTGACTTTGACGATTTACCCGCCCGGAAAGGCTATAGCCGGCGCAAAGCCTATGGACAAAGCAAGCGGGCCTGCCTGGTGTTTGCCTACGAACTGCAGCGCCGGTTAGCCGCTGCTGATTACCCTACCCGGTCAGTGGCGGCCCATCCGGGCTTGGCCAAGACCAATCTGGACCAGTACTTCCCGGCTTTCGTCCGGCCGCTGGGCAGCCTCTTTTTGCAACCCGCCAGCCAAGGCGCCCTTCCCATCCTGCACGCGGCGTTGGGGGAAAACCTGAAAGGAGGCGAGTTTATCGGCCCGGCCGGTTTTCAGCAAATGAGGGGCTATCCAACCCAAGTGGATTCGGATGAATCTTCCAGGGATGAAAAGGTTGCTGACCGGTTGTGGCAGGTAAGCGAAGAGTTGACGAATATTCGTTACCTCGATGATAAGACGGGCTACTAGCGCGGCTGCTTTTGCAGCCCGCCACCGTACAATTCCGGTCCGGCGTTTGGCTGGCTCTGGCGAGTAGCTGGCGGCCAACGGCGGGCCCACCTGTTTGCACAACCACAGCTGGCACCTGCCATGCATCCCCAGCAATGGGACTATACATCCTTGGATTTTCTGTTCACTTACTGACGACACGTTGCTTCGACTTAGGCACCTTGCTCAGCGTGGAGTGGGGTGTGCCTGCCACGAACCCGGCACCCACGCAACTTTTGCCCCAAACCCTTAATCAAGGCTACTGTTGGGTCGCCCGAGGCGTGGGGGCTTTTCTTAACCCAAGTCATCGTTTTAGCCCGGGCGCTCGGGGGACCTTTGTCCGGAAGCTTTAGCAAACCAACCCGGCTTCGACAGCCCCATGAAAAACCTGCTTTTTACCGCCGCCCTGGCCGTCATCCTGCTCGGCCACGCCGCCACTGCCACCGCTCAGAAAGCGGAATCCAAAATCCCCGTGTACGCCGAAATCGGCCTGGGCCTCAACAAGACGCTCTATTTTGGTGACACCCGCGCCAAGCTCAACCAGGCCCTGGGCGGCAGCGCCAAGCCCGGCACCGGCAACAACATCCTGGCCGGCTTCTACGTGGCGCCCCAAAAGTGGCGCGGCCTGGGCGTGGGCTCGCGCATTTCGGGCTCGTTCGGCGCGCCGGTGGAAGGCGACTTCGGCGACGACTATATCTTCAACTGCTACAACCTGGCCCTGGCCGCCAAGTACTACGTGCTGAGCCGGGAGTTTGGGCGCGGCCTGTATGTGCGCGGCAGCGCGGGTTTCGGCCAGCTCACCACCAAGCGCTTCGATGAAGAAACCAACTTCTACCGCCACCAGTACGCGCTGGGCACTTCCTTCATGGGGGGCATTGGCTACACCGTGCCCCTGAAAGGGTTCAGCCTGGGCCTGGAAACCGAATTTGAGACGGCCTCGCGCTCCGGCACCGTGGACGGGCTCGGGGATACCACCTTCCGCAGCGGGCAGGTGGGCGTGAACGTGATTCTGGGCTTCTAGGCCCATTCCGGCACGCTCGGCATGCCGCCCGAGCTCGATTCCCCCCGCTTCCCGGTGCGGGCCGGGAAGCCGGCCGCCTGGCCGGGCTGGTGTGGCAGCGCCGGGGTCGCGGAGCCGGCTGGCTTTCGGGCTGGCCTGGTCCTGGTCCTGGCCCTGAGCGTGGGCGAACGTTCCGGCGGGGCCCGCCCCGGTAAACTTAACAAAAACTTCTTCCGCGGATTAAAGGCAATGCCGCCTTCATTCGTCTATCTCTTTTTTCAGTCGCTATGTCCGTTTTCTTCCTGCCGCGCACCCTAGGCCTGTTCTGTTTGCTGCTCACGCTGCTGGCGCGGCCGGGCTGGGCGCAGGGCCCGCGCCACACGCTGAGCGGCACCGTGCGTACGGCGGCCGGCGAGGCCCTGCCGGGCGCGACGGTGGCCGTGCCGGCCCTGAGCGCCGGGGTGGCCGCCGACGAGCAGGGCGCGTTTTCCCTGTCCCTGCCCGCGGGCCGGCACCAGGTGGTCGTCAGCTTTATCGGCTACCAGTCCTTCACGCGGGAAGTGAACCTGAACCGCGACCAGCGCCTGAGTTTTAGCCTGAGCGAAAACGGCAACGAGCTGGGCGAGGTGGTGGTGGAAGGCAGCGTGAGCTTGGAGCAGAAGCTCAAATCGACCCAGATGGGCGTCGAAAGCCTCAGCATCCGGGAGGCCAAGCTTTTGCCGGCCCTGTTCGGCGAGGTGGACATTTTGAAAACGCTGCAGCTCAAGCCGGGCGTGCAGAACGGCGGCGAGGGCACCAGCGGCTTGTTCGTGCGCGGCGGCTCGTCGGACCAGAACCTGGTGCTGGTGGACAATGCGCTGGTATACAATCCCAACCACCTGTTCGGGCTGTTTTCGGTGTTCAACTCCGACGCCGTGCAGAGCGTGGACCTGTACAAGTCGGGCTTTCCGGCGCAGTTTGGCGGGCGGCTCTCGTCGGTGGTGGATGTGAAGCTGCGGGCCGGCTCCCGCGAGAAAATCGGGGTCACGGGGGGCATCGGCCTCATTTCCTCGCGCCTGACGGTGGAGGGGCCGCTGGGCCGGGCCGAAGCGGGCGCGCCGGCCAAAGGCTCGTTTATCGTGTCGGGCCGCCGGACGTACTTCGACGTATTCACCCGCGCCATCAACCGCCGCAACGCGGGCGACGAGAGCTACCAGCCCATTCCGGACTACTTTTTCTACGACCTCAACGCCAAGGCCAGCTACCGCCTGGGCGACCAGGACGAGGTATTCGCCACGGGCTACCTGGGCCGCGACGTGTTCGGGTTTGCCAGCCCGAACAGCTTCAACTTTGATTTCAACTGGGGCAACACGCTGGGCGTGGTGCGCTGGCAGCATACTTTCAACCCCAAGCTGATTGCCAATACGTCGGTCTCGGTCACCGACTACCAATACCAGCTTACCAACAAGCTCGACCAGTTCAGCTTCAACCTGGGCTCGACCATCCGCGACTACACCGGGCGGGTGGACGTGGACTGGCTGCCCAACGACCGGCACAGCCTCAAGCTGGGGGCTGTGCTCACGCAGCACCGCTTCGGGGTGGGCCGCCTGCAGGCCGGCTCGCAGGACAACCGGATAAGCTTCGGGGCCGACGTGCGCTACCGGGGCGAAGAAGCCGGCCTCTACGTGTCCGACAACTTCCGGGCCACCGACAAGCTGCAGCTCGAAGGGGGCCTGCGCCTGTCGGGCTTCCAGAGCGGTTCCGACCGCTACATCGGGCTGGAGCCCCGCGCCGCGGCCCGCTACGCGCTGACTGCGAACACCTCCCTCAAGCTCAACTACGCCCTGATGTACCAATACGTGCACCTGGTGACCAACTCCGGGGCCACGCTGCCCACCGACATCTGGTACCCCTCGCGGCTGAGCGTGAAGCCCCAACGCTCGCAGCAGGTGAGCACGGGCGTGAGCTTTTTGCTGGGCGGCGGCCGGTTCCTGCTCACTGATGAAGTGTACTACAAATGGGGCACCAACCAGATTGATTTCAAGGATGGCGCCCAGCTGTTCGTGAACCAGGAGCTGGACGGCGAATTCCTCTTCGGCAAGGGCCAGAGCTACGGCAACGAAATCTACCTGGAGAAGAAAACCGGCCGCACCACCGGCTGGCTGGGCTACACCCTGGCCTGGACCACGCGCCGGTTTCCGCCCCAGCGCGGCACCACGGGCATCAACCGGGGCGAAGCGTATTTTCCCAGCTACGACCGCCGCCACAACCTGACGGCCGTGCTGATTCACAACCTGACGGAGCGCGTGAGCCTGACGGCTAGCTTCGTGTACGCCAGCGGGGCGCCCACCACGCTGCCGCTGGGCCGCTTTGCCTACCAGGACGTGGGCGGCACCGCGCCGCAGGCCGTGCCCGTGTACCCCGACCGCAACACCTACCGGCTCATTCCCTACCATCGCCTCGACCTGGGCCTGGTCTGGAAGCTCAAGCCCACCCGGCTGTTTAGCACGTCGGACCTGACCTTCAGCGTGTACAACGCCTACAACCGACGCAACGCCTACTTCATCTTCTTCGACACGGTCAAGGACGCCAACGACCAAATCGTGGATTTCAAGGCCCAGCAGGTGTCGCTGTTCCCGGTCATCCCCTCGGTGACCTACAACTTTCACTTCTAGCCGGGGGCCGTTGTTCCCGGCCGCCAAAGCCGGCCCACAGTTGCCCTACGCCCTTTTTTGTCTGTCTCATGAACTCCTTCCGGAAGAGAATCACTAGCCGCTGCGAATCAGCTGCCGCCTTCGTGCTGGTTCTGGGCCTGTTGCTGGCAGTAGCCGGCTGCGGCGCCCTGCAAAACGACGCGAACGTGCCGCTGCCCAACTACCCGCCGCAGCTCGTGACCGAGTGCTACCTCGAAGACGGACAGGTGCCGCGCCTGGCCGTCACCGAGTCGGTACCTTATCTGAACAACAACCAGGCCCCGCCCGCCGGCAGCCAGGCCATTGCCCTGCCCAACGGTCAGCGCGTGCTGCTGCCCACCGACGTAACCGTGACCCTGATTCTGGCCGACGGCAGCCGGCGCAACCTGCCTTTTCAGCCGGGTGTGGACGCGCGGACCAACCGGTTTTACACCCACGGGGGCGGCCCGGCCCTGGTAGCGCCGCCCGGGGCCACTTTCGCCCTGGAAGTGCGCGACCAGCGCGGCCGTACGGTCACGGGCACGGCCACGGTGCCCACGCGGGTCCCCATCGATTCGGTCGATTTCGAGTTCAACCAGCTCACCGGGGCCAACCGCAAGGCCTACCTGCTGACCAATTTCCGGGACCCGCCCGGCGTGGGCAACTATTACCGCCTGCTGGTGCACAAGTCCAACGTCCGGACCCTGGCCGAGGTCGACTACGACGTCCAGGACCGCTTCAACGACGGGCGACCGTTCACGCTGGGCACTGGCTACGATTTCGCGTCGCAGGACACCCTCATCGCCACGCTTTATCACCTCGACCCGGCCTACTACCAGTTTCGGGCTTCCACCAACGAGGCCATCAACGCCAACGGCAACCCGTTCGCGCAACCGTCCTCCATCCGCAGCACCGTGCAGGGAGGCCTGGGCGTGTTTACGGTGCTCAGCTACGACCGCCGCCAAGTGATTCTGCCCTAGCCAGGGCGAATCTCGGCAGAAAGATTCCTTACTCATCCGCCCCTCTAGCTCCCTCTGCTTGCGGCTCCGCCACGCTCGCCCGTGCAGCAGTCGCTGGTAATGGAGAGCAGGATGAGCAGGGCATTCCACTACTTTTTCTCCGCTGACTGGCGCTGGCGCAAGCTCTCGCGCCAAATCGGAACGAAGTCGTAGGTTGGATAAAATTCCGCGTTAAAGGCTCCCCAGGCCCCGTTTTCGACGGCCAGGTTGAGCGCCCGCACATCCTTGGCCGCGACTTTCAGCGTCACCACCTGGCCGATGCCCATCATCACGTACCAGGAAACGACGTGGGCTTCCTTGGGTGGAAAAGTCTCCCAAAAGCCATTCTTTTCCTGAATCTCCTGCAGCTGCTTGAGCTTCTTGTCCTGCTGATGCTTGAGGAACACTGTAATCACCGTAGAATCAGCGGGAGTGCCTTTGTTTTTTTGGGCGGTGGCAACCTGACTGTCAGCAAAGCTCAACAGGCAAAGCAGCAGCAATTTCATAGCGCGAGTTGGCTAGTTTGTTCTGCCCGCAGGGGGGGCTACTACAAGTTCGAAATAAGACAATCGACTGACTGCCTGATTAGTTGCAACTGGTTCCTGCCCTCTGCATGGTCGCACCTGGGCAGATAGCAGAGCAAGCTACATAAGGGGTATTTGGTTACAGCTATCTACTCTGCCGCCCGTGCCGGTTGGCTCCGCTAGTTTCATCCTAGCCTCTCAAAGGAGGCTCCCACATGTCAGATTAGTGAATAACTTCGGGCGCAGCAAAAAGTGTGAGGCATTGGAGTCACCCGGCGCCAGGCTCCCCTTGCTGTGCCGTCACTGTCGGTGCAGGCCATGCCCCAGCGAATCACTTCTCCCGCAGCTGCCCCGCGTACTGGTCGTCTTGCGCTAGGCGGCCAACTTGCGCTTCACCTGAGGGGTATCAGCCAGTACATCAGCCGGTGCTCGGGCAGGCTCGCCCCAAGGGGCTCAATGAGGAGTGAGAAGATTGGTTTCGGCAGCAATAGCCCGGCTTTCGGCCATGGCCGACTGACCCAATGCCGATGGTTACCTGGCCCAACTGTCCCACCCTTTTTGATGTGCTCGTGGTCCGGTTAGGGCAGCAGGTCGTTGCTCGTATGGTGCTATAACTAGCGGGCGCTAGAAAGGGATAAACCTGAACGAGGCAAGTCGCTATACCTTGCTTACTTGTCAAGCGCTGGGTTGAGCAACAGTTCCACGGCGCGCTGGCGTCCGGCCCGAAGGATTAGCCACTGGTGCAGGCGCTGCTGCTCCTGGGCTGGCAGCGGCCGGGTGGTCCGCATGGATACGACCACCGTAGTATCGGCCCGGAGTGAATCGGCAGCCGGCCGAACCAGGCGGCTCAGACCCAACTGGCGTACCGTGGGGTGCTCTACCTGTATTTCGCGCAGCAGGGCCGGCGCGGCGGGCAGTCCGGTCAGGGCCGGGTTACCGGCCTGGGTGAGTACCTGCTGGAGCTGGGCCAGGCGGGCATCGTAGCCGGCCAGGGTTTGCTCGTTGCGGCTTCGCACATCTTCCAGCACGCTGTTGCGCATGGTCTGGGCATCGGCAGAGTCCAGCTGCGCCAGGCCCTGGCGCACCGTCAGCTGGGCGTTGGGCAGGCGGTAGCGGGCCAGCTCGTTCCGGGCTTTGCTCAGCTGGGCCCGCGTGAGCGTTTCGCCGGTCAGCAGCACATTGATGGTGCGCGTTTCGGGTTCGATGCGGCGCGTGACCACGAACGTGCCGGGCAGGTTCAGCTGCTCGTCCACGAACTGCCGGGCGTTGTGGGCAAATACGGTGCGCTGCACGATGCGCCAGGCCAGGTAGACGCTGGGCACGGCCGTGAGCAGGGCCACGGCCCAGATGGCGAGCTGCACCCGCCGGGCCCGCTGGCGGCTGACAAAGGTATGGTGCGGCAGCGGCAGGATGCGGGCTACCAAGAACGTCGCCAGGCTGATAAACACGCTGTTGATGAAAAACAGATACAGCGCCCCGAACAGGTAGCTCCAGTGGGCCGTGGCCAGCCCGTAGCCAGCCGTGCACAGCGGCGGCATCAGGGCCGTGGCAATGGCCACGCCGGGAATGGTGTTGCCGCGCGAGCGGCGCGTGAGGCCCACGGCGCCGGCCGCCCCGCCAAACAGGGCAATGAGCACGTCCCAGGCGGTAGGCTGGGTGCGGGACAACAGCTCGGAACCCGCGTCGGTGAGTGGGGTGAGCAGAAAGTACAGGGTCGAAACCAACAGGCTGATGCCCGCCGCGATGAACAGGTTTTTCAGGCCCCGCCGCATCAGGTCCACTTCTACCGTGGCCGCCCCAAAGCCGATACCCACAATGGGCCCCATGAGCGGGGAAATGAGCATGGCCCCGATGATAACGGCCGTAGAGTTGACGTTGAGCCCCACGGAAGCCACCAGAATAGCGAACATGAGCACCCACAGGTTGGTGCCCCGAAAGCTCATGCCATCTTCCACGCGGGCCACGATGTCGACCGGGTCGGCCATGTCGTGCACCAGGTCGAAACGCTCACGCAGCCAGCGGAAAAGGGGGAGATTCATAGGCGGGAAGAGAAGTGGGCAGCGCCGGGAGGCACCGGCCGGTACAACCAGGTATTTTCCGGTAGCCTGCACCCAGGCTGGGGCAGAAGGGATGCCGCTTGGCGCGCTTGATCGGGGCAAAGTACCGCCTTGCTGGCCAAATACCCAACAGTTCGCCTTATCTATGCTGGTGGGGCCGTCACCCTCCGCCGTTTCAACTAAGTCCGTCGAATTCGCGTCTACTAGATTTTCCCCCTACCCGCCTCCTGATGGAATTGTACAACACCCTGGCGCTGCTCATTGTAATAGCCGCCGTATTTGGCTACGTCAACCACCGCTTCCTGAAGCTGCCGGGCACTATCGGACTGATGGTGCTGGCCCTGGTGACATCGCTGCTGACCATCGGGCTGGGCAAGCTCGGCGTGGATTGGGTGCTCACGGCCAGCCAGCTGGTGCGCAGCATCGACTTCCACACCGTGCTCATGCAGGTAATGCTGAGCTTTCTGCTGTTTGCCGGCGCCCTCCACGTCGATTTGCGGGCCCTGGGTAAAGAAGGGGCCGCTGTAGGGACCATGGCCACGGCCGGCACGCTGCTGTCCACGGGCCTGGTCGGCACGGCCTTCTACTACCTGCTGCCCCTGTTCGGGCTGCCCACCGATTTTATCTACTGCCTGCTGTTCGGGGCGCTTATTTCCCCCACCGACCCCATTGCCGTGCTGGGCATTCTCAAGGAAGCGCGCATCGACAAGCGGCTGGAAATCCGCATCGTGGGTGAGTCCCTCTTCAACGACGGCATTGCTGTGGTCGTGTTCGTGAGTCTGTTTCAGATAGCGCAGTTCGGGGCCGGGCAGGCCACGCCCGCCGTGATTGGGAAGCTGTTTCTGCAGGAAGCCGTGGGCGGTGTTGCCCTGGGGGCGGCGCTGGGGTATGCCGGGTTCTGGGCCCTGCGCAGCATCGACCACTACCAGGTGGAGGTGATGATAACCCTGGCCCTGGTGATGGGCGGCACGGCCCTGGCCACGCGGCTGCACACCTCAGGGCCGCTGGCCATCGTGGTGGCGGGGCTGATTGTGGGCGACAAGGGCCGGGAGCTGGGCATGTCGGACGTGACGCGGGAGTACCTGGACAAGTTCTGGGAGCTGCTCGATGAGATTCTCAACGCGGTGCTCTTCGTGCTCATCGGACTGGAGATGCTCGTGCTCGACATCAGCCGCACGACGCTGCTGGTGGGCGTCGTGGCCATCGTGGTGGTGCTGCTGGCCCGCTGGATGTCGGTGGGCCTGCCCCTGGTGCTGCTGCGGCGCTTTTACCCCTTCGACCGGCAAACGTTGCGCGTACTGACCTGGGGCGGACTGCGGGGCGGCATCTCCGTGGCCCTGGCTTTGTCATTGCCCAAGTCCATGCCCCGCGACCTGCTCGTGGGCATCACCTACGTAGTGGTGATTTTCAGCATCATCGTGCAGGGGTTGAGCATCGGGCCGCTGGTCAAAAAGCTCGGCCTGAGCACGGGCGAAGATCCAGCGGCCGGCGGCCACTAAGCTGATGGTCAGCCTGTGCCGATTACCAACCACCCGCCCACAGCGGTTTTCAGGTCGGTGTACAGCGCCTGTTCCCCTGGCCCCTCCCCTCCGGAGGTGGGGCTGAACGACAGAACAAAACGTATACGCCAGCCCGGAAACGGCCGCAACGGCAGTCCTTCTTTTTCTCACCCACTCGCTTTTTCCGCGCCTGTGCTCCGCCGCCTGCTGCATACTGATTCCTCCGCCATCACCCTGCTGATTCGCTTGTCGGTGGGGCTGGTATTCTTCACCGAAGGCCTGCAGAAATTCCTATTACCCGCCGAGCGCGGCGCGGGTCGCTTCGCCAAGATTGGCCTGCCGGCTCCCGGGTTTCCGGGCCCTTTCATGGGCGGCTTCGAGACGGTTTGCGGCCTGCTCGTGCTTATTGGCTTGCTGACGGGCCTGGCCCGTGGGCCTCTTCCTATTATCATGGGGTCCGCTCAGAATTCGGAAAATATAGCACGTTAAGGAAAACGGTTAGTAAACACCATCCTGAATCGTTCGCTACAGCAGGCTATGGGCGACCCGAACAGTACAGATTTCTCATTAGAGTTGTTCCCAAATAGTATTTTTGGGCATGCTAGATGTGAATACGATTACAGACGACCGCCAAATGCGGGCGTTGACGGGCTTGGATTTGGAAGCGTTTTG
>NZ_BAABDH010000027.1:0-12916 GCF_039539525.1 Hymenobacter algoricola
TGTGAATTTCGCTTCAACCATCGCTACGAAAACGTGTATAAAGTCTTGCTCAAAGAACTTCGCCAACGGCCCCTCTAAGCTCGATTTGCTTCCTAAGCCCCTTACATATTCCAAAATCACAGTTATTGGATCAGCAGTAGCTTCGCGCAGCGAAGATCCTAACTTTCCCCCTATACAAGCATGTGATGCTGCAGATGAGGGAGTTTCCTTGACAGCTGGCCTTAGTTTTACTGACTATGAGGGAAGAACCTACGCAGGTTCTGGCGCGGTGACTACATACTACGCGAGCTGCAGCAATCGTCAGCTTACGAAGCCCATCATTATGCTTGACGGTATTGACTTTGAGGAAAAGTCGCGTGATGGTATAACTGTCTACTCCGACTTCCTTAACTACTAGGGGTTCTTCTTCCAAAAGGGCGGATTTACACGCTAAGCCATCGGGTCGCCGGGATGGCGGAGCGGGCGGCGGTGTAGCGGGTCGAGGTGGGCCGGGTTGGTGAAGGAGTATTTGCCGAGTCGGTTGATGTGTTCGTAGCGGCTGGGCGAGAGGTACTGGAAGTGGGCTTCGTCGACCGGATAGCCTTCGGCCTGCAGTTGCTGGAGGACCTCCTGCATGTACACGGTGTTCCAGAGCAGCACGCAGTTGGTGAGCAGTGTCAGGCACCGGGCCGCTTCGGTCTGCGCCTCCTGCTGCTTGCGCCGGATAACCCCTTCGCTGCCAAACCAGAGCCAGGCCCGCAAGGCGTGCAACTCCTCGCCTTTGTTGAGCTGGGCGTGGATGCGCTGACGCAGGGGCTGACTTTGCAGGTAGCGCAGGATGAAGCGGGTCTTGATGAGTTGGCCGTAGGCCTGTAAGACGTAGGTGAGGTGGTTTTGGCGGGGGTAGGCCTGCAACTTGCTGAGGAAAAGCGAGGCCGTGACCCGACCGGATTTGATGGAACCGGCCAGCCGCAGCAGCTCGTCCCAGTGCCGCCGGATGTAGTCCGGATTGAGCGTGCCCGTGAACTTGAGGTCGGGATAGGTCCAGTCCTGGCCCCGGATTTTGTAGAGCCGCTGGTCGGACAGGTCGCGCATGCGGGGACAGAAAAACAGCCCCAGCAAATCAAACAGCGCGAAAATGATGTCCGAGTAGCCCGCCGTGTCGGTCGTGTGCTCGGCCAGGGCCAGGTCGGTTTCGTTGTCGACGATTTCATCGAGCACCACCGTGGCATCGCGCAGCGTCGCCGGTACGACCTTGCTGCCGTACTGCGCGTACTGGTCCGAGGAATGGGTTTGCATCGTCACGCCCCGGCCGGTGCCAAAATAGGTGGGCAGGGCGCGGGCGTTGCGCACCTTGCCGCTGACAGCAAACCGCTGGCCGTCGGACGAAGAAAAGGTGCCATCGCCCCAGTAGGAGGCCAACCACTGCCGGTGGTGCTCGTTGACCAGCAGGTTATTGGCGGCCTTCAGCGTGTCGTCGCGCAGGTAGTTGGTGGCCGTCCACCACAGCGACTGGTAGGGCAGGGCGGCGCTGCGGGCCATATCGGCCAACGGAATGTTGCAGCCCGTGGCCAGCAAGGTCGCCAGCAGGCGCGTGTCGTGCTCGTCGCCGCGCGGGGCGTGCTCCAGCCCGGGCAGGTGGGCCGTAAAACCCAGCCAGGCGTTGACTTCGACCAGGATATCGGTCAGGTCCACGGCCGGCAGGCGGCGGCCGATTTCCTGCTGCAGGGCCTGCGCCCCGGCCGGCACCTCTTCGGCGGCGGGCCGCGTCACCACCAGTTCCCCACCTTCCAGGCGCACGTCGCCGCCGGCATCGAGCAGGGTTTGCATGGGGCCCAGCAAGTCTTCCAGTTCTTGTAGACGCTCGGTGAGGCGGTCCGTGGTCACGGGCGGCAGCCCCAGCTGCGCGCAGCGTTCCGGCCGGACCCGTTCCCATTCGTCCGCGGGAATGAGGTAGCTGTTGAGGTCGGCGTAGCGGTGCGACGGCGTCACGTACACGTCGCCCGAGCGCAGCCGGTCGCGCAGCGTGGCCAGCACGGCCAACTCGTAGGCCGGCCGCTGCTGCTCGGGGCTGAGCGCGTCGCCCAGCACGAACTTGCGCCAGGTCGGTTTCAGGAAGCCGGTCGGGGCCTGGTCGGGCAGCTTACGCCGCCGGCCGGCCTGCAACTCGCTGACCAGCTGCAGCGCCGCTCCAAAGTCGTCACCGGCAAAGCCTTGCCGAAACTCGAACTGTTCCAGCAGCCGGGGCGTAAACTGCTTGAAGAGCGGGTAGCGCTTGGCCAGGAAGCTCAGGTGGGAGTGGCGGGTCGGGTAGAGGATCGTTTGCACGGCCTCCCAGGCCAGGACCAGGTCCTCGCGCGGCACCTGGGCGTAGATGCTGGGCCGCACCTGCCCGGCCGGGGTCTGGTCCTCGTCGAGCACGATGGCCACGGCCTGGGCCAGGGTGCGCAGCGCGGTGTCCTTCGCCGCGACGACCTGCTGCTGGTACTGGTCGTGCGCCCGGCGGGCCTTGGCCAGGCCCTGTTCCCAGAAGGCATCAAACATGCTCAGCACCTCGTCGGTCAGCGTCAGGTAGCTCTCGCGCACAAACGCCACGAGCACCGGGTAGCGTTTAGCGACCGGCAAGCGCTCCAGGTTTCGGTTCGAGCGACTGCGGGCCAGCAGCGCCAGCCGTTTCTGCCGGTTCGGGTGCAAACTGCTCACGTCCCAGCTTGCCACGCCGAGGCCGTCCAGGTAGCGGAGCTTGTCCAGGGCCGTCGTAATGGCGGCCGGATTGCTCACCGTAGCCGGCTGCACCAGCCAGCGATGGCGGGTCGTATTCCTCCCGACTTCGGGCAGCAGCAGGGCATCGAGTTGCTGGCGCACCTTGTCCGTGAGCAAAGGGGCCAGCCGCCGGTAGGTTTCCTGCGTGGCCAGGTCGCTGATGCCCCCGACCAGGCGCTCCAGCGTACCGATGGCTGGGCGGGCAATGCGGGCCTGGTGCAGCTTCAGGCACGTCATGGCCAGCAGCGCCCGGTCGCCGTCGTGTTCCAGGGCGCGCTCCACCAGCCACGGCTCCAGCCAGGCCGCATCCAGCGGCTCCCACTTGCGAAACCCCAGGTGCCGGAGCACGGCCCCGAAATGGTCGCTGCGGGTTTGCTGCCGTGCCCCATAGTGAACGAGGTGGACCGTTTCTGTTGCGAGTTGCGTGGCCACGAAGGCCGCGGCTTCGGGTGGCAACTGGCTGCTCCACGCCTCGGGCAGAAAGCCCATCAGCCGCAGCACGCCCAGCTGCAGGGCCAGCCCCAGGCGATTGGCGGCGCCGCGAAACGACGTCAGAAAGGTGCGGTCGGCTTCCGTCAGGTGAAAGTGTTGGCGGATGTCGGCTTCGAGCAGGCTGACCGGCACGGTCTGGTAGCGCAGGCGCTCGGCGGTGGTGAGAAACTCCTGCGGCATGGGTTATCAAAAAGGGTGGGCAAAACCACCCGCGTTTTTGGGGGCGGCAAGGCCGATTTTACACCCCAAAAAGTAGCTTTGCAAAGGAACTCCTTTTTGATAACCCCCGATGTCCGTTCTCCCGACTGACCAGCCCAAGCGCGTCGCCCTCTACGCCCGCGTCTCCACTCTCGACAAAGGCCAGGACCCAGAGACGCAGCTGCGGCCACTACGCGAGTACGCCCAGCGGCGGGGCTTCGCCGTGGTCGAGGAATACGTCGACCAGGCCTCGGGCACCAGCGAAGAACGGACCCACTATAAACGGATGATGGCCGCCGCCAAGAAACGGCAGCTCGATGTGGTCCTGGTCTGGCGCTACGACCGGTTTGCGCGCTCCACCCAGGCGCTGGTCAATGCGCTGAAGGAATTCCAGAGCCTGGGCGTGGACTTCATCTCCTACCAAGAAAACATCGACACCACCACGCCCACGGGCGAGTTGATTTTCCACGTCATGGCCTCGCTGGCCCAGTTTGAAAGCGCGCTCATCAGCCAGCGCGTGCGCGCCGGCATGGCGCGGGCCAAAGCCCAGGGCAAGCACGTGGCCCGCCCTCCCCTGGCTCAGGTCAAGCAGCAGGCCATTACCCNTCGGTGGAAAGCGGAGCAGCTGTGCCGGTATGCCCAGGCTGCCGAGCACGCGCTGAACGAGGCGGGGCTCGTCGCGCTTGAGCTTGCCGTTTTTCAGATTGACGATGTTGGTGTACGTAAGCTGGGGCGTCTCACAAAAAGGCTTTAACTCCCCACTGCCCAGCATCTTCAACCTTCCCTGGGCATAAAGCAGCGCATCGGCGTAGGAAACGGTCAAACTCAGGTCCGGGAATGGCAGCGGGGCAGCCTCGAGCCAGCTGGTTACTTCTTCATTAATGTGTAGTGTAGCTTTTCTAGCGCCTTGGAGGCTCTGGGCTCATTGTTTAGGCCAGCAGGACAATGATAGTAGTAAGGAGCTCATGAGGCAAAGAAAACAGGTCAAAGCGGCTTTATATAAGTCCACTGCTAGTAAGTGCATGCAGGAGCCTTTGTCAGCCACTTGGTAAAGGCAGATAAACCTATCATTATCCTGATGCGGTCAATGGTAACCGCGGCAATGCCTCGATGGGTCCTCGTCTAACATTCAATAATCTGTGAGCAGATGTTGCTACCCCGCATTTTGGCTTATAAAACCTATTAGTTCGCGTAACTCCTGAGCTGAACTGTAAGCCAGCAGGCAGGCTAAAAAATAGGTTTTATAAGCCCTGAGGCTTCTGTAGCCGCAGTTATCCTACTCACAACGCCATGCCTGGTTGTGTCGGGTGTTGCTTAAGCGGCTAGTGAGAGCCTTTTAAGAGACTTATAAAATCTATTATTGAGCCCTCTGTAAGCTTTCAGAATAGTTTTTAAGTTACCTTTGGAGTATACAGAGACGGTCTAATTAGTAGAAAAAAGTAAATAAATTCTTTAAAAAGTGCAATCCCATTTGTGCTTATTTAGACTCCCCTTTTTGTTGTTTTCGTTCGGGTTTCGCCCTAAACCACCACTTTAAAAGCTTTTGTACTCCAGCTTCAACAAGCTTGTGAGTATTTTAAGTATTTAAGGTATTTGCAGGGTTCACAACATTTTGTACCTCAGTGTCTTAAGCGGCTTTAGTAATAGGTTTTATAAGCCAACTAATAGGTCTTATAAGCGAGGTAATAGGTTTCATAAGCTGACTAATAGGTTTCATAAGCCAAACTAATAGCTTTGATAAGCTAACTAATAGGCCCGATTCACGAGCCTATCACTAGTCCCTCAGGCGGCGAACTAATAGCTTTTATAAGTCACTCGTGCTTCACAGCTCCTGAAGCCCTCCCCTGACAAGTCGCCAACTAATAGCTTTTATAAGTCTAACTAATAGCTTTCATAAGCCTCACCGAAAACTCGCGTCCGGCTAACTAATAGGTTTCATAAGTCTAACTAATAGCTTTTATAAGCCAGCGAGCTGAGCCCGCTAATGCTTGCTGATAGATTCAGGATTTGGCTCTATTAGTTTCCGATTTAAGCCGTATGTTTGCTTGGCATCACCACAGTAGCTGCGTATGGCCGCGCCCGAATCCCCCGTTCCGATAGAAATCCGGCAGCACAACGCGCTGACGACGGCCCGCTATGAGATGAGTGCCTGCGAGATGGACATCGTCTTCTCGCTCCTCTCCAAGCTCACTAAGCAGGACAAGTCCGGCACCATCTACGAAATCCGGGTGCAGGAGCTGATGGAGTTGACGGGCCGCACCTGGAACTACAAGCAGCTGCTGGAATCCACCGAGAACCTCAACAGCCGGGTCTATCACATCGAGAACGGCAAGACCCTGCTGCAAGTAAGCCTGCTGGCCTCGGCGCTGTACCGCAAGGGCGAGGGCACCATTGAGTTGGAGATATCCGAGCGTATGCGGCCCTTCCTGATTGACCTGAAAAGCAACTTCACGTCCTACCGTCTGCAAGCCGCTTTCAGCCTGTCGAGCAAGTACGCCAAGCGCATCTACCAGCTGGCCTCGCAGTGGAAGGACATTGGGGAAACGAAGACTTACTCCCTGGACGAGTTCAAGGCCATGCTCAAGCTCAAGGACCTCTCGGGCAAGGAGCCCGAGCAGTACGCGCAGATATCCTCCCTGCAGAAGTACGTGCTCGACGTAGCCACCACCCAAATCAATGAGCACACCGACCTGCGCATCAAGTACGAGCTGCTCAAGAAGGGCCGCTCCTACCAGAGCATCAAGTTCTACGTCAACACCCAGGTGCCGCAGCAGCTGCCCATCCCCTTCGAGCTGGAGGCGGATGATGCCAAGGTGCAGCTGGCCCGCAAGCACCTGGAAACGCTGGGCATTCAGGAGCCCAAGCTGGTGCAGGACATTCTGCAGTCGACCAAGCACGTCGATGCGCTGTTTGCATTTATTTACAAGCTTAAAACCGACAAAATCAAGGCGACCAAGAACCCGGGAGGCCTGTTTTTGAAAATGCAAGGGCTCCGGTAATCGCAACTGCCAATGTTGGTGATTAGCCTGAGCAACTCTAGTTGTCGGGCCGCTCATGCAACTGCAGCCAGCTGCGACGGGTGCCGCAGACGGTACATTCCATCAGCAGCTCTGTAGCCTGTGGATAGTTACCCAGCACCTCCACATGGGCGTGCAGGGTTTCATCCCGGCAAGCAGCACATACCAGCAGCTCCGTAGCATCCAACTGCTCTTGCAAAAAATCCAGCTCCTCATTATCCATTGGCAATGCAAGGTAAGGACTCTCAACGCGGCATAAAACCTATGCCCTGCCAACTCATGGACTACTTCCAGATTGGCTCCTGCCGCACCCGCTACAAAATCCTGCGCTTTGCCGGGGTGGAAATCCCGGAGAAGGCAACTACCTAAAAGCTCGCCCCGCCAAATGCGACTTTTGGACCAAACTTTTAACCAATGCCTACTTTTTATCGCTCGGGACTATTGGTCTCCCGGTCTAGGACAGATTGTTGTACCGGGTTGCTCCGTTGGATTTCCTGTAAGCTTCGCCCTGCCCAACGGAGTGCCGCCGCGTCCTCGGCCAGCGCCGGTATCTTTTCCGCCCGCCCCAAGGCTCCGGCTACCGCCTCCAAATTGGCTCCGCCCAGGTAAGCGGATTTCTCCACGGCTTTGGCCGCACGCAGCAGTGAATCCGCCGGGCCGGGGTAGCCCTGCTCGTTCAATCCCTCCACCAACTGCTTCGCTGCCTGCACAAAGCTGGTCGCAGCCGATGGGGCCGGCTGGGTAGGTGCCGTCATCAGGGTAGAGGAAGTTGACAGGACCTGAGCGGAGGGTTGTAGCGCGTGCAGAGCCGAGCCAAAGCGCTGAGCCTCCTGCTGCGATACCGGGTCCTGAAAGCGTTTGTCCTGCGCTACTTCCTGCAGGAGCTGCCGCAGTGCCGGGGCATGTTGCGGAAGTGCAGTTTGCGGATTACGGTCAATTTCCAGCACCTGGACCAGCAAGGCATCGGCGCGCTGGTTACGCCGGTAGTCCAGGCCCGCTACCAGCTGCTGCACGGCGGGCGTAGCGGCCACCAGCTCCCGCAGCTGCTCCATCTGGCGCACGGCGGGGGAAGGCCCATCGAGCAGCGGCCGCGCCTGGCTGGCGTGCCGGGCGGCATCCGCTTCTGGTCCGGGCAAAGGATTGGTATTACGGGCCAACAATTCTCGCAGCGCCTGTAAATCCTGCTCTTTGTGCTGAGCGCCATGCCGGCTTACAATGCCCTGGTCGCGGGCGGGGTTGAGCTTTTCGTGCTCCCGGCTAAAATCAACTTGGTAACCCGCTTGGTAGGCCAGTTCGGTGAAGGTGGCTTGCAACGTGCGGCCGTTGCCCTCCCGGAAGGCATGCACGTGGTTATAGTGGTCAAAGTAGTAGGCGGCCCGCGCGGCAAAGGCATCCGCTGTGGGCAAGCCCTTCAAGTTGTTTTCCTGTTTCAGCTGCGCGCCCAGCGCATCCAGCCGCTCGTCGATGCGCGCGTAAGGGGCGAAGTGCATGGGCCGCTCTACGCCGGGCAGGTCGGCGGCTTTGACACCCTGAAATTCTGCCTCCCGCCGCGTCTGCCCCGCCCACTCAAAGCTGTCCTGGAACAGGTGCTGATGCGTAGCCCGCAGGCGTGCCGAGTCGTAAGTATCGCTCTGGGGGCCCGTCTGCCCAGTAGCCAGCTCCTGGAGCCGGCTCAGGGAATAGCGCTTTACCGCCGTGTCGAGCTCATCAGCGTCGGCAATGCCCAGCTTATTGTACAGAACACCCGTGTCGGGATTGGTGAATTTGTCGCTCATGCTTGCGCAGGCCGGCAGCTGACGGACAAAAACCGCCAGCAACCGAAAAAAACTGCCCGACGAAACAGCCGGGCGGGGCTATAGAGAATGGCTTATTGAGCAGCGAACGGCGTTGGTTCACCCGCGCGAGCCAGCAGTTCATCCCGGTGGGCGTCGGTACGGGCCCGGATGTGCTGCATGTCAATTTCGCCCGCGATGTACTGCTCGTGCAACTCGGCCTGCCAGGCGGGCACTTCGTACGGTCCCTGGCTGCGGGTGATGCCCAGCGACTGGTTGATGATGAATTGCCGCTGCTCGCGGGTTTGCTCGCGGGGACCAAACTGGGGGGTGGGAGAAGCGGAATTATTCATCGTGCAAACTACTAAATGAGGGGACTAGTGTGCTATTACCTAAACAGTAAAAAGGGCCTAATGGTGCCGAAAAAGGCTTTTAAAGCAGGGGCTCGTTATTAGGCACCTGCCCCGGTTTGAGGGTGTTGGTGTACTGTCCCACGATGCTGGCCACATCCTCGCGGATGAGCTCAAAATTGGCCTGAATCACGGCTTGCAGCGGATTGAGGGGACCGGATGCCGGGGTGCTACCGGCCTGCCGGGCGGCGCGGCGCTGGCTGAGCCAATCCTGGGTCGGCCCCTCCCCTACCGGGGCAGCTGCCAGCACCGGGTCCGGGCTACCCTCGAACGTGGCCAGCGGACGCAGCGGGTAGTGCCCCGGTACGGCCTGGCGCGCGACTTTGCCCTGGAAAAATGGCTGCTCGGTTTCCACAGTCTGCCCAATGAACTCGCCGGTTTCAAGGGTGATAGTATCCTGCAGGCGCACCAGGTTGCGCTCCTGCCAGCTCACGCTTTGGTTGCTGCTGCTGCCCGCGCCCCGGGCGCCGCCGCTCTGGCTGCGGCCCAGGCTGGCCGACACCATTTCCCTGTCCTCCTTGCCCACCAGCTCCGAGACGAACTTGGCCGTTTCGAGGGAGTTGACCTTGCCGAAAAACTGGTTGTTGAGGTTTGAGACCATTACCTGCATCTTCTCCCGGCCGTAGGCGTCAATCATCTGGCTCAAATCCTGGGTCATGTAAATCATGGCCACCTTGTTGCTGCGCGCCGTGGCCGGAATCACCTCCAGATTGGGCACGTAAATGGTGGCCGCCTCGTCGAGAAACACATAGCTCGGATGCTTGTGCTGCTGGTTCATCAGCTTCAAGGCCACGGCCACGATGCAGCTGATGACGGGTGAGAAGGTTTCCTTCAGCGTGGGGTCGTTGCCCACCACCAGCACCTTGGGGGCTTTCTTGTCATTCAGCTCCAGGCTGAACCCCTCCCCTCTCGCCTCGTCAGGCGTGAGCACCCAGGCAATTTCCGGCGAATTAATGCGGGTGAGCACAATCTGCAGCGAGGCAATGACGCCGGCCACCTGCTTCTCCGCTCGCTGCTTCACGGCCGTCGTGATGGAGCGCACCATGTCGCCGCACTCGGGGTCCGAATCCAGCATACTCAGCACGTGGGTAAAATCCGGGTGCAGGGCTGTGTTGACCACGTGGGGCAAGGTGCAGAACGTGGGGAAGTTCTTCTTGTAAAACCAGATGATGGCCGTCAGAAAGGCATTGGCGCTGGTGTCGAAGAAGTCCATCTTTTTGATGCTCTCCGGGTTCAGGTTGGACATAATGGCGCGGGCATACTCGTTGGCGTAGGCCACCACCGGCATCTTGTCGGCCCGCAGCGGGTTCACTCGCTCGCTGCGTTCCAGGTCTTTAAAGTTGATGATGTGCAGCTGCACATGAGCTGGCTCCTCCCCGGCTGCCACTGCTTTGGCGTCAGCCAGCACAAATGCCTTCTGCGCCGCCTCGGCCAGCACCGGAAACTTAAAGTCATAGATGAGGCCGGCAAACCCCTTCTCGGTGAACTGCTCAATCAGCGGCTCGCCAATGGAGTAGGACTTGCCTGCTCCCGCGCCGCCGAGTACCAGGGTACCTCGAAAGGGGTTGGGAATGTTAATCCAGCCCCCGTCCGTCGTGGCCAGGCTAAAGCCGTGCTCGGATTCCTGCTGCCGTCGCTCGGTGCGCAGCCCAAACCGCTCGGTCTTATGCAGGGCCCGCGTCACTCCTGCCACCAACCCCGCGCCCAACACTAACAGAGCCGCTGTGGGGTACAGCCAGGCAATAATACCGGCCGAAAACGTGCCCAAAGCCAGCAGCAGCGCCCCACTAAGCAAGCCCACTCCCGCCGCCCCGAGCTGGATGCGTCGCAGCTGCAGCTGCGTGGGCTGCCAGCGCCGCTGCCCGGGCCGCGCGGGCGGGGCGTGTAGCAGCACGGCCAGCAGCCCCCCTCCTACCAGTACTGCGGCGCGAATAAGCCGGCCATAGCGCTGGTAGAAGCTGACCAAGCCGGCCAGCAAGCGGTGGGTGATGGCCGTACCCAAACCCGCTTTCGGGACAACGGAGGGTGCTGCCTCCGCCATTATGCCCGGGTGGATGAGGCAGTAACACTCACCGCCGGCCAGCAACACCAGCAGAAAGGTTAAGGCGACGTAAAAGCCGGTCATACGGTGGTTACCCGGCTGCCGGGGCGCGCTCATCATACTCATACAAAGTTCAACTAAAGGGTATGTTTGGTTTGAATCACAGTTCGGCCTCCCACTGTCCACGCCGGCGCGGCTCGCCAATGTCCTCGGTTATCACGCGCTCCGGGCCGCTGGTGGCGCGCAGGGCTTGCTGCAGGCTGTGCAGGGCCTGCCGCACCTGGTGCCCAGTATTGGTGCGGGCCGGCTCCTCGCGGCCCGTGGCCAGCAGGTAGTAAGCATTGTCCAGCGGCTGCCCCTGCCGGGCCCGGTCCTCCAGCCGCCGCAGCCGGTCGTAGAAAATGGGGTCGTAGCCCCGGCCTTGCGCGATGCGCTGTACCCGCTCCGCCTCTAGCCGCTGGCTGGGCGCGGCCTGCCGGTTCAGCTGCTCCACCCGCTCCGCAATACGGGCATTACGCTTCGGATTCGGCGTCAAAATAGTGGGCGCGGCCTTTCGGTTGGGCGTGGGTCCCTGGTACTGAAACTGCCGCTCAAATAACACCCGCGCTTCGTCCTGCCAGTCGCGCAAACTAAACCGGCTCACGCGACCACCGGGGTTGAGCGTGACGCGCTGCGCCCGGTTCCGGGCCGATACCACCACGTGAATGTGGGCCTGCAGTCCGGGGCGCGCCTCACCGGGCCGGGCCTCCCCCTCTTTCACGGCCGCGTCCGTGCCCCGATGGGCGCGCTGCTGGTGAATGATGGCACCCCACACCAGGTCATCTTTCTCCACTGCCCCGCCGTTTTTCAGGCGGAAGCCCGTCGCGTAGGCCGCCATCACCTCCCGGGTATACGCGCGCAGCTTCGCCTCGTCCCCACCGCCAATATGGGCCAGCTCCTCCGGGCTCGGGCTAAGCACCAGGGAGTAGAACTTGGCCTCCGTGGCCCGCAGTCCTTTCACGTTGTGGTCCAGCGCCGCCAGCACCGCATCCCGGTCCAGCGCCTCCCGCTGCCCATCAAAGAAGTGTGCTTCCTGTCCATTTTGGCGGGCCTCGTGCGTGAGGTAATTCAATGCTTGCGCAGCACTGCCCTGATTATTGTAGGCCTTTTTGCCGTTGATTTTGGGGTTAATAAGCTTGGCGTGCATGGCGTCAATACCCGGTTTAAGACTTTTTATTCAGCGCCTTTATATCCATAGCAGCTAGGCCCGCCGCAGTCGCTTCCGCGATACGCGCCTGATTTCTTTGCTGGATTTTGTGCAGTGCCTCCCCTCCTTCCGGGGCTAATAAATTCTCTACCACCCGCAGCGTTTGCTCCTGCACGGCCTGCTGCCGGAGCTGCGAGCGCACCATTTCCAGCAACAGTCCCCGTTCCTGCTCCTGTAGATAGGAAAACACCCGGTCGCCCAGCCGCTTGATTTCCGCCATGATGAGCTGCCCCTCGCGGGCTTGTGCCTCGACCGGGTTCAGGCCCCGCTCGGCGAAGTAGCGAATGGCCGCGTCGGCGTATTCCGTGCGGGTAAGTCCCAGCCGGGACGACTCCGCTCCTACCTGCCGGTGCGCCGGGCCGCTGACCGTCACGTGCTTCACGGCTGGGCCCCTGCTTACCGGTGGAGACGATAATGATTTCTGGTCCTGCATACTGTGGTTTTTAATTGCTAGCAACTGTCTATTAATGTTTTAGAGCTACGCTTTATCATTTATCAACTCTGTTGATAAATATCTACCATTTAATCAGTGCGTTAGCTCGATTAAGTGGTAGTCTTCTTGCTAACTACCCTATTGCTAATCGTTCCATTGGTCTCTCCGAGGGCTGGGTTAGCTCACCACCCCCGTTTGAGGTACCTCCTCTCCTTGGTAAGCCTGCCGTGCTTCGGCTGCAGTTTGGGGAAAGCAGCACCGTTGGTTAAGTCTCATTGCTGCTTGTCAAGAATGCCCGGCAGCACTCGTCAGCAGCATTTGCAATCCTTATGTCAGAGGCGAACAAGTAGTTTTTTTATTTCTTAGGAAATAAGAAAAACAGAAAAGCTTGGGACTGCATCCCCGTCGCTTTACGCCTCGTATTCTCGTTTGTTTCTTAAGATTTTAGGAAATAAGTTTCTTAGAGCAGATTCATGACCGCTGTACATGATAGCCACAGTGGTTGAACCAAGCTTTGGCATCGGTGCTGGTAATCCATTGCACGGCCGCGTGAATGGCTTCCAGC
>NZ_BAABDH010000028.1:0-10307 GCF_039539525.1 Hymenobacter algoricola
GCTTAAAGAAGCCACCGTCCAGCGCTTCCACTATCAGACGACGCAAGAGCTCAACGAGCACCTACAAGCCTTTTTGCTGGCCTACAACCACGCCAAAAGGCTCAAAACCTTACGCGGCCTCACGCCACATGAATTTGTGTGTGCCCAGTGGCAGAAAAACTCAGTTAACTTTACCCAGGACCCGACCCACCTCACGCTGGGACTATACACCTAGCGGAGCCGGCCGTAAGCGTTTCATAAACCCCGCCCGTTTTCGCTTTGCGTATGCCCGCCGCCAACTCCTACCAGCCCGATATGCTCGGCCCCGACTTCGAGCAGCTCATTCTGCCCCAGCCCGCCGACTACGAGGGCCCGGTGCAGAGCACCCTGGTGCGCCGCCGCGCTACCCAGCCCGGCCGCCGGGCCGTGCTCTACGTGCACGGATTCAACGACTATTTCTTTCAGCAGGAAATGGCCGCCCAGTACCAGCAGCACGGCTACCGCTTCTACGCCCTCGACCTGCGCAAGTACGGCCGCTCCTGGCTGCCCCACCAGCAGCCCAACCACGTGCGCAACCTGCGCGAGTACTACGCCGACCTCGACGACGCGCTGACCGTCATGCAGGCCGAGGGCCACGACCAGATTGTGCTCAGCGGCCACTCTACCGGCGGCCTGGTCACGGCCCTGTACTGCCAGGACGGCCGCAACCGCGGGGCCGTGTCGGCGCTGTTTCTGAACAGCCCGTTTCTGGCTATGCACCAGAGCTGGGTCAACCGGCACGTGGGCGTGCCCCTGGCGGCGGCAGCGGGCCGGTTTGCCCCCGACCTGAAGCTGCCCGCTATGCTGCCCTCCGTGTACGGGGAGAGCCTGCACCAGCAGTACCGCGGCGAGTGGGACTATTATCTGCCCTGGAAGCCGCTGGACATATTTCCCGTGACGCTGGGCTGGCTGCGGGCCATCCATGCCGGCCACCAGCGCGTCCGGCGCGGGCTGGCCATTGCGGTGCCGGTGCTGGTGCTGCACTCCCAGCAAACGGCGGCCGGCAAAGGCTGGAATGACGAGTTCTTCCGGGCCGACATTGTGCTCAACGTGCGCGACATCCGGACGCTGGCGCCCCGGCTGGGGGAGCGGGTGACGGTGCAGGCCATTGCCGGCGGCCTGCACGACCTGGTGCTGTCGGCGCCGGCGGTGCGGGCGCAGGTGTACCGCACGCTGTTTGCCTGGCTGGCCACCACGCTGGGGTAGCCCGGGCTTCTTCTGCGCTTCAAACCAGCTTCTTCGCTTCAAACCAGCTCCCGCTATGCCCAGCTCCCCCGCCCGGAATAAGCAGCACGCCATTGATTTCTACGACCTGATGTTCAACCAGGGCCAGCCCGCGGCGGCCGTAGCCCGGTACGTAGGCGCCGACTACACTCAGCACAACCCCCACGTGGGCAGCGGCCAGCAGGCTTTTATCGACTATTTCGAGCGGATGGCGCGGGAGTACCCGGGCAAGCGGGTGGAGGTGAAGCGGGCCGTAGCCGAGGACGACCTGGTAGTGCTGCACTGCCACCAGCACTGGCCCCACGACCACGACTACGCCGGCATCGACATCTTCCGCTTCGACGAGGACGGTAAAATTGTGGAGCACTGGGACGTGCTGCAGGTGGTGCCCGCGCTGCAGGCCCACGCCAACGGCATGTTCTGAGGGGCCGGCCGACCAAGTAGGCCAAACCGGAACCCGGCGTCCGGCGTAGGGAATACAACCGCCGGCCGGGGGACTGTTCCGGGCCGGGGTGCTGTATGAACAAACGCTGTGGGCTGCTGTGCGCAGCCTTCCTGCTGGCTTACTCCACGGCCTGGGCCCAGTCGGCGACCCTGCGGCGGGAGCCGGGCCGCCTGGTGGTGGTGGGGCACGCGGGCTCCGGATTCTTTCGCCCCTTCAATACGTTCAACCCGCTGCCGCCCAGCAGCCTGCGCAGTGAGCTGAAAGCCCTGCGCGACGGCGCCGAGGGCCTCGAAGTGGACCTGCAGCTCAGCCAGGACAGCGTGCCCGTGCTCTACCACGACGTGACGCTGAACACGATGACCAAAACCGGCCGGGGCTGCACCAATGAGCATCCGGCCGCCGCCCTCACCCGGCTGCGCTACCAGGGGGGCTGGCCCTACGACTGGCTGCAGCACGAGCGGATCATCACCTTCGACACGCTGCTGGCCCGCCTGGCCCGCCGCCCCGGGTTTCCCTACCTCCACCTCGACCTGCACGAAGATCTGCCCTGCCTGAGCCCCGGGCAGCGGCTGGTGCACTCGGCGGCCCTGGCCCGGCAGCTGGTGCGGCTGCTGCAGCGCTACCACGTGCCGGCCGACCGGGTGCTGTTCGTCTCCGACCAGGTGCCCACGCTCCAGCGCCTGCGCCGCCTGTGGCCGGCCGCGCCGCAGGGCTACGAGATAACCCGGGACTTTGCCCCGAACCTGCGGGAAGCCCGCCGCCTGAACGTGGATGCGGTGGTGCTCAATACCCGGCTTACTACCCCCGCCAACGTCGGGCAGGCCCACGCTCTGGGCCTGGCAGTGGTAACTTTTGGCGCCCGTTCCAAAGCCCGTATTAGGGAGGTAGTGACGGCGGCGCCGGATGCCTATGAGGTCGACAACGTGAGCAAGCTGCGCCGGGTGCTGGCCCGCCCCCGGCCGTCGGCCGCGCCGGACCCGGCCTGGCAAAGCCTGGCGCGCTAGGTGTGGGCTGCCGGCGGAAGCAGATTATGTCTACCTTGGCCCCGCATACGGTGATGGATTTCCACCGCGAACCGCCGAAGCTCCGGGCTTTGCGCTGATGATTCCTACGCAAGGGGCTGCTCTGCCGGCGGCCCGGGTTTCATCGTATGGTTTGCTTTATGCCGCGCTACTCCGCCTTTCTTCGCCTGCTGCCCGCCCGCCTGCGGTCTTCCGACGTGTTGGTTACCCTTCACTTTCTGCTGCGCTGGCTGCTGCTGAGCCTGCTGGTCGGGGCGCTGGCCGGCTCGGCGTCGGCGCTGTTTCTGGTGTCGCTCGACTGGGTGACGCGCTGGCGGGAGCTGCACGAGTGGGCGCTGCTGCTGCTGCCCGTGGCCGGACTGGTTATCGGCCTGGCTTATCATTATGTCGGTAGGGGAGTAGTACGGGGCAACAACCTGATTCTGGACGAGATTCAGGCTCCCCGCACCCTGATTCCGCGGCGGCTGGTGCCGCTGGTGCTGGGCAGCACCCTGCTCACCCACCTGGTCGGCGGCTCGGCCGGGCGCGAGGGCACCGCCGTGCAGATGGGCGGCGCGCTGGCCGATGAGCTCACCCGCTGGTTTGGCCTGCGCCCCCGCGACCGGCGCCTGCTGCTCATTGCCGGCATGAGCGCCGGCTTCGCGTCGGTGTTCGGCACGCCGCTGGCCGGCGCCGTGTTCGGGCTGGAAGTGTTGCTGCTGGGCCGTTTGCGCTACGATGCCTTGGTGCCCGCTTTCCTGGCTGCCGTCAGCGCCGACTACGTGACCCGGGCCTGGGGCGTGGGCCACACGGCGTACCCGCCGCTGGCGGCGCTGCCCGTTACGCCGCTGGCGGTGGGCTGTACTCTGCTGGCCGGAGCCTTGTTTGGGCTCACGGCCCGCACCTTTGCCACGCTCACGCACTGGATCAGCCGGCAGTTTGCGCGCCTGACCTACCCCCCGCTGCGGCCGGTGCTGGGAGGGGTGCTGCTGCTGCTTATCGTGGGGGCGCTGGGTACTACGCGCTACGTGGGCCTGGGCATTCCCGTGATTCTGGACGCTTTCCGGGCTCCGCTGGCGGGCTCCGATTTTGCCTGGAAGCTGCTGCTGACGGCCCTCACGCTGGGCTGCGGCTTCAAGGGCGGGGAGGTGACGCCGCTGTTCTTCATCGGGGCGGCCCTGGGCTCGGCGCTGGCGCTGGTGCTGCCGCTGCCGGTGGCGCTACTGGCCGCCATGGGCTTTGTGGGCGTCTTTGCGGGAGCGGCCAACACGCCCCTGGCCTGCACCCTGATGGGCCTGGAGCTGTTTGGGGGGCAAAGCGGCCTGTACCTGGGCCTGGCCTGCGTGGTGGCCTACCTGTTTTCCGGGCACCACGGCATTTATGCGGCGCAGGTTATCGGTCAGGCCAAGCACGGGCGCCACGCCCGGCAGCAGGGCCGGCGGCTGGGGGAGCTGTAGGGCGCTGGATTCGCCGCTGAGCGGCCCCGGAAATCAGAAAGCCGCCGGGAAGGTTGCGTGGGCCGGAGCCGGCCCATGCAACCTTCCCGGCGGCTTCTTCCTCCTGAGAATACTTTGAACGGCCGGGTGGCCCTCCGCTGCTGCCGGCCGTAGCTGCGGATAAATTTGCTGGCCCCGCTTGCCGGGAAGGGGCGCTGCCGTACTTTCGCTTTCGTATTCACCTAACCCATACCTCATTCTCATGCATACTTCTATTTCCTCCCTGTTGTCCCGCCTGACGTTGCTGGCGGCCCTGGGCTTCCCGGCCCTCACTACCCAGGCGCAGGTTGCGGCTCCCACCTGGGCTTCCGTACAGCGCTCCACGGCGGCCGCGGCCTCCAGTGGCGCCCAGGCCGAAAAGGTGGCGGTAGCCGCTGACGGCAGCCGGTTCGTAAGCGGTGCTTTTGCGGGTCCCGTAAATTTTGGGGGCACTACGCTACCCGTGGGCTCCTCCCAATCGGGCATCTACGTGGCCAAGTACGACGCGAACGGGACGCTGGTCTGGATCCGCTACGCGCTGGAAACGGACGGCGAAACGCGGGCGGCAGTAGCCGTCGATGCCGCGGGCAACGCTATTCTGACCGGCTATTTTGGCGGCTCCCTGAGCTTCAGCAACACCACTATTGCTCCGCTGACCACTGCGGGTCCCGGCGTCACCGACTCGTACGTGGCTAAGTTCGACCCGCAGGGCAACCTGCTCTGGGCCCGCGCCGGGGGCGCTACCGCCAACGGGGATGCCTACGCCGCTACGGCCGGTACTGATGCCCTGGGCAACATCTACGTGGGCGGCGACTTCAGCGGCTCGCTCAGCTTCGGCGGCACCCCCGTTACGGCTAGCAACGAGAATATTTTCCTCTTCAAGCTCACCCCGGCCGGCACCGTCGTGTGGGCGCGTACCGCCGGGGGCGCCGACTCCGACTACGGCTACGCCCTGACCACGGACGCGGCCGGCAATGCCTACCTCACGGGCTCATTCTCCAATTCGGCCACCTTCGGCACTACTACGCTGACGACGGGGGGAAGCAATGATGAGGATGGGTTTGTGGTAAAATACGACACCCAGGGCACCGTGCAATGGGCCCAGCGCTTCGGGGTTGCGACCAACGGGGACTCCGGCAGCAGCATTGCCGTCGATGCGGCGGGCAACGTTGCCGTGGGTGGGTACACCGACTACTTTTTCAATGGCACCGAGGACGGTAACAGCATTTTCCTGGGACGCTACAACAGCCAGGGTGTCAACCTTTGGTCGCGGAAGATTACGCCCACCGAAACGAGCTATATTTCCGGCTACGGGGTGGCGTACGACGGCAAGGGTGGCCTGTACCTGACCGGCAACTTCCTGGGCTCCCTCACCTTCGGCTCCACCACGCTCACGGCCGTCAACAACGACAACGGCGACCTGTACGTGGCCCGCTTCAATGGGCAGGGCAATGCCGTATGGGCGGATAAGGTATCCAGCCCGGGCCAGAATAATGGCGTAATTGGCCTCGACGTGGCCGCCGACGCCCTGGGCAACGCCTACGTGGCGGGCGTCGTGGGCGGCAACGCTACCTTCGGCACTATTGCGACAAGCGGCGTAGGCATCAACGCCTTCGTGGCCAAGCTCAACGCCGGGGGGACCATCACCGCCAGCCGCCCCGCGCAGGTTGCCCTGGCGCTGAGCGTGTATCCGAACCCGGCCTCGGAGCAGGCCATGCTGATGCTGCCCGTGGGCGGCGGCCGCCTGGTGCTGACCGATGCCCTGGGCCGCACCGTGCGGGAGCAGACGTTGCCCGCCACGGCCGGCGCCTGCCCGGTAGCTCTGACCGGCCTCACGCCAGGTCTCTACCACCTGCAGGCCACGCTCGGCAACGGCCAGCCGGCCAGCGCCCGCCTCACCGTACGCTAGCCTCAGCTACTGCGCTGCCCGCCGGGTAGCGCAATCAGAAAGCGGCCCTGCTGAATAGCGGGGCCGCTTTTTTAGTGCCCGTACCTGTTCCCAACCGGCTGGTTGCCCTGCCCGGGCGGCGGTCGTTTTCCCAGTCGTCCTTGCTGCTTTTTCTCTGCCCGGCAAAAACGGCTGTCCTCCTGAGGGAAGCGTAAGCGGACCGAAGGACCTGCCTGCTTAAGTGACCAACCAGCTTCACCGCTCAACGCCCCTGTCGTACCCCGCGGAAGAGCTTTGGGCGTTGAACTGCGTAGTGCGTAGTGCGGAGACGCAGTGGCAGTCCTTGCCCTCTGCTGCGCTTCAATCAAAATACCAGACGGAAGTGAAGCGCAAAGCCAGGGTGGGGAAGTGGCCCTAGGGGCAGCGCCGGCCGACCCATAGTACCCGTACTGCCCGCACTCCGCCTGGTATCCGGCCAATCCATTTTCGGGGCCGGCCGTACTAGGGCCGCCACCCTTGCCAACGGCGGTGCTGCTTTCCATATCCTTTCCCTCCGACCGTCCCGCAGATCTGCTCACCGGGCGCGGCGCCGACCTATATGCCCGCAACGGCAGCGGCGGCCTGGTCCTACTGTTTGCCACCCCGTTTGGCTGCCCCAACCTGGTGCCCGTGCTGCGCTGCGTTGCTGACGGCTACGGCCGGCTCGGGCCGGGCTTCGCGAAGTAAAACTTCGCGTTACGGCGTCCCCTGACTGCGAAACCGTGTTAGCCGCCGTTTCTTTCTCCCCGTCACTTCTAACCCTGCCAACGCCATGAACGACACGATTTCCCGCTACTCGCCCTACGTGTTTGCCCTGCTGCGCATCGTGGTGGGCCTCCTGTTTGCCATGCACGGCAGCCAGAAGCTGCTCGGCTCCCCTGGCGACAAGCCCGCCGTGGCGCTGGCCGGCCTGATGGGCGTGGCCGGCATCATCGAGCTGGTGGGCGGCCTGCTCGTTGCCCTGGGGCTGCTCACCCGCATTGCCGCCTTTTTGTGCAGCGGCACCATGGCCGTGGCCTACTTCATGGCCCACGCCCCCAACGGCGCCCTGCCCATCATCAACGAGGGCGAGCTGGCAGTACTCTACTGCTTCGTGTTTCTCTACATCTGGGCCCACGGCCCCGGTATCTGGAGCCTCGACAGCATGCTGCGCCGCGACGACCCCGTGCCGGTCCGCTAAGCCCAGGTTGAGGCTTCCTTAGGAGAAGCCGCCCGTTTTCCGCCCCCGTTCAGCGTGCCGGCCGGCCGCCCGAGCGGGGGCGGTGCTGTTAGCGGCGCTTGCCCGGGCCCGCTACCAGCTTTGCAGGGGCGCCTTGATGACCAGCACGTCGGGGCCACGCATATAGGCGGGCAGCACCTGCTGGCCATGGTCGGGGAAGGTGGCCAGGCGGATGCCCCGGGCGCGCAACGACCGGTACTCGGCCTCCGTAGGCCACCACGAGTACACATTGCGGCTGGAGTAGAACATGGCCTCTACGTCCTCCAGCGCAGTCGTATTGAACACCACGTAGCCCGGCGGCACCAGGGCGTCGAGCTGGCGGTAGACGGCGGTGTGCTGAAGCTTCTGCTCCCGAAACGTGCGGCTTGACTTGGCAAACCGCAGGGTGTGGTGCTTGAGCAGGGCGTCGGGACGCAGGTTGAGCAGCACAATCAGCAGCAGGAGCAGGGTCCAGCCCACGGTAGCGGCCCGGGTGCCGCTGCCCAGCAGGTGCTGCTCACTCTCGGCGCACACAATGCCCACCAGCAAGAGCAGCAGCGGCGATACGATGTAGGTGTAGGACGGCATCTTGGTGGCCGCCGCCGAGAAAAACAGGAATACCACCGCGCAGATCAGCAGCAAAGGCCGCAGGGCGGGCCTCGGCCGGCGCAGGGCCAGCACCAGGCCGCCCACGATGAAGGGCAGCAGCCACTGGTACTGGTAAAACAGGTTGCGGAAGTAGAAGTACCACGGCCCACCTTGCCCTTCCACCGCTTTCCAGAAGTGAATAGCCGAAAACTGCTGCTCGTAGGCGCTTTCCACCGGGAAGCGGTGGTGAATGTAGAGCTGCCAGGGCAGAAACACGGCCAGCGCCACCAGCCCCGAGGCGCCCAGCCGCAGGTACTCGGCCGGCTGCCGGCGGCGGGCGGGCGTGCTGAGCAGGGTGAGGCCCCAGCCGGCGTACACCACCAGCCCCGGCAGCCACTTGCAGAGCGTGGCGGCCCCGGCCAGCAGGCCCGCCAGCAGACTCCAGCGCCAGACCCTGGCCCCCGGCTGCTGGCTTTCGACGTAGGCCCAGATGCTGGCCGTGATGTAAAACAGAAACGCAATGTCGCTGTGGTCCACGCTCTGTCCGCCGCTGATCAGCTCGAGCTGGTACTGGGCAAACACCAGCAGCAGGGCCGTGAAGTAGCCCGCCGCCCGGTTGTAGGCCAGCTTGCCGATGCGGTACACGGGCCAGATCAGCAGGGTGGTGAGCAGCACGCTGGGCAGGCGCACGGCCAGCTCACTGACCCCGAACAGGTGCATGCTCAGCGTCATCTGCCACAGAAACAGCGGCTGCTTGTGCACCCAGATGTGGTTGCAGCACCAGGTCTGGTAGTTGTAGGGCAGCACCGGGTGCAGGCGCAGAATGGGGGTGGTCCAGTCGGCCAGCATATTCTTGGCCACCAGGGCGTGGTACTTCTCGTCGAAGTCGTGCAGAAACGGGTCGACGGTGGCCATGACCAGCCGTAAGCTCAGGCCCGCTCCCATCAGCGCCCCGATGGCGGCCCGGTCGTGGCGGCGGTAGTAGCAAAATAAGCTCAGCAGGGTGAGCCCCAGCGTGAGGCCAAGAAGAAGAAACATGCCGGAACGAAGCCGTTGGAAAATCGGGATAAGCGGTGCAATGATAGCAGATAGGCGGCCAAGCGGGCGTATTCCGCGCCGGGTGCTACCCCACCCGGACGGCCCGGGCACCCTGGGGCCCACGCAAAAGCCCCACCACCCGGCCGCGGGCAGTGGGGCCTGGTGCCGGCGCAACCCGGTTCAGGCAGCCGGCGCCGCTGGTTTCTGGCTGGTTTTTTCGGCGCCGGGGGCGGTGGACAGGCGGTAGAGCTGCTGCTTGACGGGGCTTGCGACGAAGGCCACCTTGGCGGCCCGGCTCACCTGCTGCCCGAACTGATAGGCCGCGTTCTGCACGCGCACGTAGTCGTCGGAGCCCTCGGTGTTGGTGCCCTTGCGCATCTCCTGGCCGGTGTCGGCCGCTTCCAGGTCCTGGGCGAGCTGCCGGAGGTCGGCGAGCTTGGCGGCGCTGAAGCCGTGCGGGGTGAGCTGGGCTTGGTCGCGGGTGGCGGCCTGCAGGGCGCCGGGCAGCAGGGCCCGCATCTTGTCGTGCTTCTGCCGGGCCTGGGCGTACTGCTTTTTGCCGTACTGGTCGAGGCGGCCGGGGTTGTTGGGAAAGGCCTGCTCGACGTAGTAAAACAGCGCCTGCACCTGGGTGCGGGCCTTGTCCATCAGCGCATCCACGGCCTGGGTGTCCTCCTTCAGCTCGTGGCGCAACGCCGCCCCCGGCTTGGCCGCATCGGCCGCTTCGAGGGCCATGAGCCACTGGGTGCCGAAGGCAGCGCTGAAAGTGGGGTTGAAGGCGGTAAAGGCCGTCAGGTCGGCCAGGTAATGGCTGTGCATGGTGCGCATGTTCTGGCGCATTTCACTGTCGGGGCCGGCATACTGGCGGTCCTCGGGTTTGGTCTGCTTCATAAGAATAGGAGAGTTGAGGTGAATACTGGCTCAACGGTAGCACCTATCCGGCTTGTAAGCAATAGGCTATGCATGAGGTCGGTACCGACAGCCGTGCTGGCAGGACCAACCGCCCTAATGGCGGTAGCAATGCCCTCCCCACCGGCGTGAATGAACGCAGAGAGGGCGTGAACGAACGGAGGGGCGCCGTGAATGAACGCAGAGAGGGCGTGAACGAACGGAGGGGCGGTGTGAATGATCGGATAGAGGCCGTGAACCATCGCAGAGGCGGTGTGAACCATCGGAGGGAGGCCGTGAACGAACGCAGGGCCACCGTGAAGCATCGCAGGGGCAGCGTGGGTGACCGGAGGGGCGGTGGGAAACGAAACCGGCCCGCTGGTGGGCGGGCCGGGGAGATTAAGAGGGTGTTTGGGAATTTAGGCAAGCCGGTTTAGGCATAAGGCCATGTTGGCGAGCAAGAGCCAGGTGACGTGGCTGGCGGGGGTATACTCGTAGTCAATGG
>NZ_BAABDH010000029.1:0-24573 GCF_039539525.1 Hymenobacter algoricola
TCGTCGTATTTGCGCCGCTTATCCGGCATAGTCTTGCTCTTTTTTGCGGTCATGACTCAGGAAATATACGTCCTGTTTCTGTGCGCCTCGACTAGACCACCTCAAGCTATCCGGTGATACGAGCAATTTCTCCTAGCTGCGCGACTAAGTGTCGTCGCTGCTCTACGTTATGCTCTCCCTGTAATTGCCTACGTAGGTCAACGTACTTGCCAGCGTTAGTCAAGAACCTTTCTGTTGCCATAAAGCCGGTGAGCCACTCCGCAAAGTCAGTTAGAGATACCTCTGTACCAAGGGAGCCAAAGTATTCAGCCCAAAGACTGTCTGTTCTAGGCTCATCTTCCCATGGCTCACTTACCGCATGAGGTCTGCCTAAAAAGCTGTTCAAAAGGTGGATATCCGAGCAAAAGGTCTCGATAGCTTTCTGCTCTGCTTCTTTAATCTTTTTGTTTTTGAACAGGATGACTAACCATTCGAACAGAAAGGCAGGGAAACCGGCATCATCCGGGAAGTTCTTGGCAAACCATCTGGTGTAAGTTAGCCCGCCCGCAACATCACCGAGTTGTATGTAGTATTTGGTCGGAAAGTAACGGAGTCCACGGCTGTCATCATACCAGCCAAACTTCCTCTTCTCAGCCGCAAGTACTCGTCGAATGTCGGTGATTTTCTTCCTCAACCGGTCAGCTTGCTTTGGCGTCATGAGTGCTAGCTGCTTATCTAAAGTTACAGATTAATCTAATTGCAAACCGCTGGATAAGCACCCTATATGAGATAGGATACTGTCACAATAAAGGTGAAAAAAGTGGGGCAAGCCAAACAATATTAAACAAAAAGATGCGTTTGGAGCTTGTAAAGCCAGATTTTAGTAGGCTAAGACATCTCGCCGTGCTTGATCGGGTTCAGCTCCTGCACGCGCTTGTTGTGACCCTTGGCCACGATTTCGCCGTTGCGCACGAGCACCGAGCCGATGGGAATGCCGCCTTCCCGGCGGCCTAAGCGTGCCTCGTCGATGGCGGCCTGCATGAATTGGTCCATGGTATCTGGGATTCTAAAAACGCGTACGGCGCGTCTTGGTGAGAGAGTGAGTTGCTGGGCGAATATAGCGGGCCGCCGCGCAAGGTCCGGCTGCCAGGCAGCGTTGCGCCCCGGCCGGCCTGAAGGTACCGCGCTACCGTGCGCAGATGCCGCGGTAGGGGCAGTACTCGCAGCGCTTCAGGTCGTCGGTCTTGCGAATCGGCTCCTGGGGGTCGAGGATGCGGCGGGCAAATTCCCCGATCAGCTCCTCGCTGGCTGCCCTGAACGACTGACCCTCGGCGGTCAGAAACGACATGTCGGCCGTGAGCAGGCCTTCCCCGATGCTGCGCAAGGACATGATGGCGGCATCGGCGGCGGGGCGGTCCTGGCTTTCGAGCATGTAGCGGTAGAGCCAGAGCTGGCGCACCTTTTCGGGGCCGGAATCGGCGTCGGTGAGCAGCTTGTGCCGGGCGGCCGCGGCATCGCCCTTGCTGTTGAGGCGCAGCTCGGTGGCCCGCACCAGCCCGGTTTTGTAGTCCACTACCCGCAGGCGGCCGTCGGGCAGCTCGTCGAGGCGGTCGGCGGTACCGATCAGGCGCAGGTTGAGCTGGCTGCCGTCAGCCAGCGGCACAAAGACGGTGGCGTGAAGCCTGGTTTCGAGCCCCTTGATACGCAGCGGCAGCACGTCGGGCTGGCCCGGCAGGCTTTCGAGGTAGCGGCGCACAAGCTGTTCGGCTACCTGGCCCAGCACGTGGTTGAGGCCCTCGTCGGGGCGGGCGTGATGCTCTTCCTCGGCCTGCCAGAGGGCGTCGGCCACCTCTTTGGGCACGCGCAGCAGCAGGCCCGGGATGTCGGCGGCGGTCAGCTCCCGGCTGTCCTCGGCGAAGGGCAGCAGCAGCATTTCCAGGGCCTTGTGTACGGCCGTGCCGAAGCCGTCGGCGCCCAGCTTTTCCTCCACCTCGTCGTTTTCGCTGAACTTGGCCAGGCGGTTGAAGTAGAAGCGCAGGCTGCACTTAAGGTACTCGTTCAGTGCCGAGGGCGAGAGGCCGTTTTCGAGGCGGGCGCGCAGGGCGGCCAGCATTTCGGGGTCTTTTTCCAGCACCAGGTCGCCTTCGTAGCCGTCGGTCAGGGCCTCGTCCTCCACGGCGGCGGCGGTGAGGCGGAGCAGGGTCAGGTTGGGGTTCTGCGGGGCCAGGTCGTGCTCCAGCTGGAGCAGGAAGCGGCTTCGCTCGCCGGTGCGGGTGCCCTCGGCCCCGGGCAGCACATGAATAAGATCGACGTGGCGGGCGCGCTGCAGCAGGCGCCAGAAGGTGTAGGCGGTGGCGGCTTCGTGGTCGGCGTAGGTGGGCAGCTGAAACTGGCTGAGCAGGTCGTAGGGAAACAGGGAGCCGTGGCGCTTGGGGGCCGGCAGCACGTTCTCGTTGCAGCTCAGGATGATGACGTGGTCGAAGTCCAGGGCCCGGGTTTCGAGCAGGCCCATCACCTGAATATCAGCAATGGGCTCCCCGCTGAAGGGCAGGCGGGTGCTGGTCATCTGGTCGTAGAGAAACCGGCGGAAGGAGCGCACCGACAGCCGCTGCTCCCGGCAGTCGAACACCGAGTCGAGCCGCTTTACCAGGGTAAAGAACAGGTACAGGTACTCCGCCTCAATGGCCGAATGCTGGTCCTGGTACACCTGCTTGAGCAGGTTGATGAGCGTGTAGCAGGCCGCGATGATGTCGTCGCAGGTGTCCCAGGTTTTGAACAGGGCCTCGATGAGCGGGTGGTGCTGGCCCAGCTCCTCCAGCTCAGTGGCAGGCAGCAGCACGGCGTTGCGCCGCACGATTTCGCGGCACACCTTATCCAGCAAACCGTGGTACTGGGGCTGGTCTTCCTGGCGGTTCTGCCAGAGCTGGAAGCGGCGCAGAAACGGGTGGCCCAGCAGCTTGGTCACGGCCAGGTGGTGGTAGCGGGGCACGCCGTAGTCCTGCCCGTCGGCGCCCTCGCGGATGCCGGTCAGGTGCACTTCGAAGAGCAGATCCACGAGGTTGAACAGGGGCGTGCTCTGGAAGCTCAGGCCCATGGTCACGTTGTAGTCGGGCACGGCGGCCGGGGGCAGGCCGTGGAGCACGGGCAGCAGCAGGGTTTCGTCGGGCAGCACGATGGCCACGGTGCCGGTGGGGTGGCGCTGGCGGGCTTCGGCCAAAAGCTGGCCGGCCACTTTGCCCTGCATGCTGGCGTTGGCCACGCCCACGAAGCGCACCTCCCGCTCCAGCCCGCGCAGCAGGTTGGCCGGCCCGCCGAAGGCTTCGTTGGGCAGCTCCCAGTTTTTGCGGTAGCGGCGCAGGTGCTGGCCGGCCCGGTTGGGCGAGTCGTGGTCGAGGTAAAAGGCGTCGCCGTCGAACTGCACCTCGGCGCGGCGGTCCTTGAGCAGCAGCTGAATCAGGCGCTCCTCGGCCCGCGACAGGTAGCCCAGGCCCAGAAAGACGTGGTAGGGCAGCTGCTCGCCCTGGCTGAGGCGGGCCGTGAGCTTTTCCACCGCCAGCCGGTAAGCCATGCCGGGGTAGGCCACGTGCCCGGCCAGCATCCGCTGCCGCAGCTGCTTGTACACCTTTTGCAGGTCGTCCCAGAACCTGAAGTAGGCGCCCGTCATCGACTGGGCCGCCGGGGCTTCCGACAGCTCCCAGCGCTCCAGAGCCTTGGCCTGGGAAAGGTACTCAAACACCTTGTCGGCCGGGGCCAGGTTCTGGTCGAGACTGGAGAAGTCCTGCAGCAGCAGCCCCGACCAGCCCACGAACCGGTCGAAGTCCAGGCTGGGGTCGATGTCGCGCAGGATGTCGAACAGCATGAGCTGCAGGGTAATGGGCTCTTCGACCTGCACGCCGGCCAGCTCGGTCATGTAGTCTTCCATGGCCGCCACCCGCGGGCTCCACAGCGCCTCGCCCGCGCCGGTGGCCATGGCCAGCTCGTTTTTCAGATACACCACCGCCCGCCGCGTGGGCACCACCACCACCAGCTCCGAGAGGTCTTCCGGAGCAAAGCGCGTAGTCAGGTCCCGGGCCATCTGCGCCAGGAAGGAGGTGGTGGCAACGGTGGGGGCAGCGGTAGTAGGGGTGGTAAGCATACGAGGCAGCGGGAGATACTAGCGTATTCAGAGCGGGTTTGGGGTTCGACAGCCCGCCAGAGGCTTAAAGATACGGCGCAAACTGAGCCGGCGCGGGATGATTCCGGGACTTCAGCCCTGCCAATAGGCAGTTAAAGGCTTTGGCATCGTCCCGCACCGGTGCAGGGCCTGTCCGAAGGCCTTCGGAGCCCTCCCGCACCGGTGCAGGGCCTGTCCGAAGGCCTTCGGAGCCCTCCCGCACCGGTGCAGGGCCTGTCCGAAGGCCTTCGGAGCCCTCCCGCACCGGTGCAGGGCCTGTCCGAAGGCCTTCGGAGCCCTCCCGCACTGATGCAGAGCCTGTTCGAAGGCCTTCGGAGGCTACCAGTAGCGCTGAGCCCGGGTACTGACCGGCTTGCGGCGGGGCCGGCGGTGCTACAAGTGCGCCTCGGTGGCATTGGGCTCTACCAGCTCGGTGGCTCCCGACGCGGCATCAGGCACCACGTAGCTGGCCAACGACCGGACTGCCAGCCCCATGCTCACCACGGCCAGCACGGCGCCCATCAGAAAGGCCGCGCCGGGGAAATGGACGGGGGCGGCGGGGCCGGTGAAGTAGGAAAACAGGTTGGTCATGAACGGCGGCCCCACGATGGAGGTCAGGCTGATGAGGCTGGTCAGGGCGCCCTGCAGCTCGCCCTGCTCGTTGGCCGCCACCTGCCCGCTCATGATGCCCTGCAGGGCCGGGCCGGCAATGCCGCCCAGGCAGTAGGGCACCAGGAAGGCGAACATCATCCAGCCCTTGGCGGCAAAGGCAAACAGCACGAACCCCACCGCGTACATGCCCAGCCCGATAAACACCGAGCGTTTGGGCCCCAGCTTGGGGTTCACCCAGCGAATGAGCAGGCCCTGCACCAGGGCCGTCATCAGGCCCACGGCCCCGAGCGAGTAGCCCACCCACTTTTCATTCCAGCTGAACTTGTACATGGTATAATAGGACCAGGTGCTCTGGGTGGCGTGCCCGGCCAGGTAGATGCACACCAGCGAGCCCACCATGCCCAGAATGACGGGGTAGCGCCGCAGCTGCTTGAGGGAGCCGGCTGGGTTGGCGCGCTTCAGGTCGAAAGGCCGGCGGTGCTCCTTGTCCAGGGACTCGGGCAGGATAAAGTAGCCGTAGAGCCAGTTGCAGAGCGTGAGGGCGGCGGCGGCCAGAAACGGCACCCGCGGCCCGTAATGGCCCAGTAGTCCGCCCAGCACCGGCCCGATGATGAAGCCCACGCCGAAGGCCGCGCCAATGAGGCCGAAGTTCTGGGCCCGCTTCTCGGGCGGGCTGATGTCGGCAATGTAGGCTGAGGCCGTGGAGAAGCTGGCCCCGGTGATGCCGGCAATGATGCGGCCCACGAACAGCCACCCCAGGCTGGGCGCGAAGGCCAGAAACAGGTAGTCGAGGCCGAAGCCGAAGAGGGCAATCAGCAGCACCGGCCGCCGGCCGTACTGGTCGGAAAGGTTGCCCAGCACCGGCGAAAACAGGAACTGCATGCTGGCGAAGGCAAACATCAGCCAGCCGCCGTACTTAGCCGCCTCACTGAGCCGCTCGGCCGGGCTCAGCTGCCCGCCCAGCAGCTGCCCGATCAGCTTGGGCAGCACCGGAATGATGATGCCAAACCCGATAACGTCCAGCAGCAGCGTAACGAAGATGAACCCTAGGGCAGCCTGGCGTTTGTCGGACATGATGAAGGAAATGAGCGGGGCCGCAAGGTAAAGAGGATTCAGGGCGTTTTTCCCACCTGTCATCCTGAGCATCCCGCGCTTCTAGCAGTGGCGAAGTGGAAGGTCCTGCGTCACCGCTAGAAGGGCGGGATGCTCAGGATGACGGACGAGTTTTTGCAGTGCTAAAACGCCACCACCTCTTCCGTATCGAAGTAGTAGAGCACGCACTGCACCTCCTGGTAGCGGAGCTGCCGGAACAGGCCCGCGTACTCCTGCAGCAGGCGGCGGTGCTGGTCCTGGGGCGGGGGCACCCGAAAGTCCAGCAGCGTGACGCGGGTGCCCGCGCGGCTGCGGGTTCCGCCCAGCGCTTCAAAGACCACCCGGTCGGGCTGGTAGTCGCGGCGCTTCACGCCGCCCACCAGAATTTCGCGCTCCGTTTCCACCGCCACCCGCGGGCTGAAAAAATGGGCCAGCTGCGGGTGGGCGACTACCTGCCGCAGCTTGGCTACCAGCTCCGGCTTCTCGCGCAGGCTGATCAGCCCCTCGGCCGCCAGCTGGGTGGCCACGCGCTCCACGTCGGCGGCCAGCACCACCCGGCGCAGGGCGTAGTGCAGCTTGCGGTTCCATTCGTTGCGCACCTGCTGCTCGTCGAAGTCGAACACCGTGTTAGCGTGCCGGCGCAGGCGCAGGCGCTCTTCCCAGGGCGCGGTGCCCAGGTTAAGCAGGGGGTAGGTGTCGGGTTTTTTGTCTTTGGCCTGGGGCTTTTCCCCGGGACGGCTGCCCGTCGCCAGCACAAAAGCCACCTGCTCGTCGTCCCACTGCTGGGTATCGACCAGGAAGCGGTGCAGCAGCTGGCTCACGGTGCGGGCCGCGGCCACGGGGGCGTCATCGGCCGCGGCGGCTTTGGTGGGCCGGGGCCGCTCGGCAATGGCGTAGAGGCGGTGGCGGGGGCGGGTGAAGGCCACGTAGAGCATGTTGAGGCCTTCGAGGAAGGTTTTTTCCCGCTCTTCGGCGTATTGGGTGGCCAGCGGCGTGTGTAGCAGCAGTCCGCTCAGCGGCACCACGGCCACGGCCGGCATCTGGGGCAGGGGCTTGTCTTCCTCGGCCAGCCGGCCCCAGAGCAGGGTGTTGCGGTGAGGCTCCAGACTCCAGTCGGCAAAGGGCACGATGACCACGCCGTAGGCCAGTCCCTTGGCCTTATGCACGGTGGTGATGGTAATGGCGTCGCGGCCGCCGGGGGCGTTGATGCTCAGGGCACTTTTGCGCTGGTCCCAGTAGGTGAGGAAGTTGTTGAGGTTGTTGCCGAAGCGCAGGCTGTACTCCAGGGTCAGGTCGAGGAAGCGGAACAGGTACTCGCTTTCCCCGTTGCGGCCCAGCAGCCCGAAGGTGCCGATAAGCCGCTCAGTCAGCTCGTAGAGCCCCAGGTTGCCCACTTCGGGCTCCCGTACGTCGTAGCCCAGCTCGCGCAAATGGTCGAAAAACGGCTCGGCCGCTTCCTCCTTCGCCAGCACCCCGATGGCCCGGGCCCGGGCCGGCGTCGGGGCCAGGCGCCGCACCACCTTATCGACCAGCAGCAGGGCCTCGGCCCGGGCCAGCGTATCGACGGGTTGGTTCAGCACCCGGAAAATGGCCACCAGCAGGTTCACCACGTCCGCAAATTCCAGGGACAGGGAGTCGGCCGAAATAATGGCGTAGCCGCGCTCCTTCAGAAACTTGGCCACCAGCCGGCTGCTGTTGCGCGTGCGGCAGAGCACGGCCACGTCGCGCAGCTGAAAGCCGTCGTGCAGGGCCTGCTCCACCAGTTGCAGCGTCAGGTAGAGCGTGCTTTCGGCGTAGTCGAGCGTGGCGCCGGGCAGGTGGCCGGGCAGCTCCTGCTCGGTGTAGGCGCTGGCGGCGGGGGAGAAGCGGCGGGCCGGCGCATCGTTTTGGGTGAAGAGAATCTCGACGTGGCCGGCCGGCGGGGCATTCGGCGGTGCCTGCTGCTGAAAGCCTTCGTCGTAGATGCCCTGCACCAGCCCAAACTGCGCGTGCGTCTGGCTGACCTGGGTGAAGAAGTCGTTGTTGAAACCGATAATCTCGGCCGCCGAGCGGAAGTTGGTGTTCAGCGACACCGATTCCAGGGTCTGGTCCAGCGTGAGGTACCGCTCGCGCAGCAGCTCCTGCATCTCGGGGTCGGTAGCACGCTTATAGAGGTGTTCGGTCTGGCCCTGGTGCAGGCGCAGAATCTGCTCCATCTCCCCGCCCCGCCAGCGGTAGATGGCCTGCTTGGCGTCGCCCACGGCCAGGCTCAGGTTGTCGGTCGATACGGCGTTTTCCACCAGCGGCAGCAGGTTGTTCCACTGCAGCACCGAGGTGTCCTGAAACTCATCGATGAGCAGGTGCTGGTACCGGTCGCCGAGCCGCTCGTAGAGAAAGGGTACCGGCTCGGTCAGCACGATGCTGGCAATGCGGCGGTTGAACTCGCTGATGAGCACCACGTTTCGCTCCCGGCTCAGCTGGTCCACAATCTTGCTCAGCTCGCTCAGCAGCGAGGCATGAAACAGGTAGGGCTGCATGCCGCTCAGCAATAAGTAGCCGGGCAGGTGCAACGCCCGCAGCTTCTCCAGCTCCCGGAAAGCGTCGTGCAGCGTAGGCTTAATGGCTTCGATGCGGCTTTTGAACGGCTCCTTGTCACCGGCCCCGCTGCTCCACTTGCCCGAGTCGGCCACCTTGCTGGCGGTAGCGGTAGGGGTGTTGCCGTCTTCGAGCCAGCGTGCCCACTTGGAAAAGTGGGTGTACACGCCGTTGGCCCCGCCCGCCAGCCGCACCGGCTCCAGGCCCTGCCCGCTGATGGCATCCAGCGCCTTTTGGGCAGCCAGCTGCACTTCGGCCTCAATTTCCTGGCGGCGCTTGCGGATGGTTTCGTGGAGGCGGCGGAAGTCCTGCATGGTCAGCAGCTGGAGCTGGCCCACGGCCTCGTGCACGCTTTCGTTGAACAGGTACTTGCCGAACTTCACCAGCTCGTCGGGCAGCGTGTTCCAGCTGCGGCCTTCCTCGGCCTTGCCCAGCGCATATTCCGCCAGCGTTTTCGACAGCAAAGCCGAGTTCGGGTCGCGGTTCACCTTGTCGAGCAGCAGAGCTACGGCGCTTTGCAGCACGGCATCCGTATCCAGCTCTACCTCAAAGGTGGCCGGCAGGCCCAGCTCCCGGGTGAAGGCCGTCACGATGCGCTGCACGAAGGAGTCGATGGTGCTCACGGCGAAATCGGCGTAGTGGTAGAGCACCAGGCGGAAGGTTTCCTGGGCCCGGCGCTGCACTTCCTGCTGCTGCTCAGCCGCCGTATCCAGCCGGCGTGGCAGCTGCCCGGCTTCCCACAGTTCCGCCGCTACCTCAGCCAGTAGCATATCAGGCTTGCCCTCCGCGGCTGGATACGCAAACTTGCGGAGTGCGCCAATGATGCGCTCCTTCATTTCCCCGGCCGCATCATTAGTAAAGGTGATGGCCAGAATACTCTTGAAATAGGACGGGTCTTCGGAGCCCAGCGCTAGCTTCAGGTATTCCTTGGTCAGCTGGTAGGTTTTGCCGGAGCCGGCGGACGAGGAATAGATGCGGAAGGTGGCGGGCATGGGGGAGGGACGTAGTGGCCCGCAAAATAGGGTATAAGTGGCGGGAATAGAGTTTTTGTGGATAGATTGCTGTCAGCCTGCAAAATATTTAAAGACATCCAACTACACCGTACTCAAGCTATGACAACCCAACCAGATCTTTCGTCAATAACCTTAGACTCGCTACTAGATACTGCCATTCTCTCCTGGGGTGGTCCAGTAGAAACAGACAGTGAGCTAAGGTAGGTTGCGTTTGAGGTCTTGTTCAAATTGATGGGGCGAGCGGTAGCCGAGGGCGGAGTGGCGACGGTCCAGGTTGAAGTACGTGTCGAGGTAGTGTGCTACCTCCAAACGGGCTTCTTCCAGCGAGGCAAATGGGCTGCCGCCGGGCAGCAGTTCGGTTTTGAGCGTGCTCCAGCCGGCTTCGGCCTGCGCGTTGTCGTAGGGGTTGCCCGGCCGGCTGAAGCTGGGCACGGCCTCCGCCTGTTCGATGCGGGCGCGGCAGGCGGTGCTGGTATATTGGCTGCCGCGGTCAGCGTGAATAATCAAGCCTGGCGCGGGTTGACGCAGGGTCAGGGCCTGTTCCAGGGCCAGGAGCACGAGTTCGGTGGGCATCTGGGCGGCCAGGTGCCAGCCCACGACCCGGCGCGAACAAGCGTCGCGCCAGGTGGCCAGGTAGCACCAGCGCCCGCCCACCAGGGGCAAGTACGTGATGTCGCCCACCCACACCTGGTTCAGGGCCGTGGGCGCGGGCTGGCCGAGCAGCCGGTTTTCGGCTACCACGGCCGCCGGGTCGGCCACGGTCGTGCGGGGGCGTTGCGGGCGGGTGCTCAGCGCCCGCAGCCCGTGCCGGTGCAGCCACGAGCGCAGCGCGTAGCGTCCTACGGCGTGGCCCTCGGCGCGCAATTCCGCCCGCAGGCGGCGGGTGCCGTAGCGCCGGGCGTGGCGCGTGAAGGCGGCGTGCGCCGCTCCCTGCCACGGCGTGGGCGTAGCCGGGGCGCGGCCCTGCCACTGGTAATAGCCGGCGCAGCTGACGCCTAGCACGCGGCAAAGCACTTGCACGGGCCATGGCTCCACGCAGGCGTGAATGAACTCAAAGCGGCTCATGACTGAGGCGGTTGGGAAAAGATGGTCACGACTTTTTTTAAAATATCGCGCTCCATTTCCACGCGCTTGAGCGTGGCGCGCAGCTGCCTGATTTCGTCCCGCTCGGCGCTGCTGGGTACGGCTGCTTCCAGGGCCTGGCGTTGCCAGCGCCCCAGCAGCGCGGGCGAAATGCCCTGGGCACGGGACACGTCGCTTTGCCGGGCACCAGCGGCCACCTGGCGCACGCACTCCGCCTTAAAGGCCGGCGTATATTTCTTGCGGGTGGCGGGTAAGCCGCCAGGATTCAGTTTCTCGGTCATGGGCAGTGAAAGTTAAGACTGCTCACTGTCCGTTTTAGCTAGACCACCTCATCCCACGGCTTCATGCCTTATCAGCGGGACTACTATTTCCATATTGAAACCTTGTGGAATGAGCCTTTAGCAGGACAGTATCTAGTTGCATTCAGGCATTGTTACGAAATGAACTATCAAATAATAACTGGTAGTGAAACTCTTATTGAGTCTTGGGACAACTGCTTTATAGATATGAAGGAATATGAAAAAGCAGGCCAACCAGAAGGCTATGTTTGGGGAGCAAATTGGGCAACGGCTTATCCTGGATTTTCACCCATAGAAAATTCAGCAAAAGCTCAAGCGTGGACGCAGAAGCTGAATAAGCCGATGCAGGAGGTCCAAGTTGAAGCCGACATTATGAGGATCAATTTGGTTTATAGTACTTGGGATATCAGAAAGCTTAACAACGAGACCGGGCTGATAAGCCAAGTTTTCTTTCCGTTCGGAGAATAGATTGACAACCCCTACACCTCCCCCATCAACCTCTCAATAACGTCCTCCGTCACCCGCCGGGGCCGCAACGTCTGCGGGTCGAGGAATGCCCACTGGGTTTCGGCTTCGCAGAGCAGCGCATCGTCGGCCGTCCGCTCGATGCGGGTGAAGCGCTGGGACTGGGCCCCGCGCACTTCGCCCACCCAGGTGGTGCAGCGCAGCTCGTCGCCGAGCAGGGCGGGCTGCCGGTAGCGGATGCGGTGTTCCATCACCACCCACATATAAGGACTGGGCTCGGCGGCGGGTGGGTAGGCCGTCAGCCAATGGGCGCTGGCAATATCCTGCACCCAGCGTACGTACTGCACGTTGTTGGCGTGGTTGAGCTCGTCAATATCGGCTTCCACGACCTGGATAGTGTGGGAGAAGCGGAAGGAGTCGATGGTATTCTCCATATGTGCCCTGTTGATATTTGGCCGACTCTGATGTAGAGACGGATCCTGACGTCTCTACATCAGAGTCGGCAAGATGATTTTTTATGACGGCGGGAAGCAAGGATGCATCTTTACACCGCTAAGCAGGAGCCAGCAATCCTACTCTTTGTTGGTCAGCTTCTGCTTGCGCGCCCAAATCCGTTCCAGGTACTCCCGAATCACGAAGGTCTGGCAGCTCGTGTCGCCGTGGTCGATGCGGATGGGACCCAAGCGGTCGGCGGCCTGCTCCACGGCGTGCCGCAGCGCCTCCGAGCGGCTCCCGATACTGATCAGCGCGCTGTTCATGGCTTCTTTAGCCCGGTTGGGGGCCGCGTGCAGCAGCGGCTCGAGGCGCTGTACATGCGCCTCAAAGAAGGATTCCGGTAGTGAACGGTCCTCCAGGGCCAGCCGACCCAGCAGGGTGTAGGCAATGCGCTGCAGCATTTCCTGGGGAGCCGAAAGCCACTCGTTCATCTTCTTTTGCCTGCATGGGGCCTGAAACAGCAGTACGGCAAACAGATCCGCCAGGGCGTGGTAGTGAATATCCGCCACCCAGCCCATTACCTCCGCCTCGGTCAGCTGTTGCGGGTCGGCAATCAGGGTCGCCAGGCTCCGGGCGTCGATGTTCTGGGTTTGCCAGAGCTGCCGGGCTAGGGCGTGGGCGCGCTGCTTATCCTTGCCCCGGCCCACGAATTGTTTCTTCAGCAAGGCATAGTTGGCGAAGCTGACGCCAAAGACATTTTCGCCGCTACCGTGGCGCTTGTACGTCTTCTGGGTATGCTCAGAGCCCAAAGAACGCAGCTGGGTGAATATTTCTTCGAAGGTCATAAAAGCTTAAAACATGCTTTAGATCGAATGAAGGCAGTATTTGCTTTGCCGGCAATGATACCTGAGCCTTTATCCGCCCCAAGATCGAACTACTCTGGGGTAAAGTCGTATATTTGCCTAAGTTTAAGAAATGTGCATCACGCCATCTGCAAGCTGTTCCGTAAGGGGCCATAGCAGATCTCATGGCCACTTTACTTAGATGACATACATAATCAAACAACATGCAGACAGGAACAGTAAAATTCTTCAATGACACCAAGGGCTTTGGCTTCATTAAAGTAGACCAATCAGGTGAAGACATCTTCGTGCACGTAAGTGACCTCGTTGATGAGATTCGCGAAAATGACAAAGTGCAATTCGAAGTTGCACAGGGCAAAAAAGGCCTCAACGCCGTAAAGGTGTCGTTGGTTTAGCTTGACCTCTCGTCTTCGGATGAAACAAAGAAGCCCGCAGCAGTGCGGGCTTCTTTGCGTTTAGCCCTTATTGGCAGTTGGTGCTCCGGAACCAATGAGTAGCTCCTACTCGTTAAACCCCTTTAGCTAGCTCAGAACGCCCAGGGGTATTCTGGGAATTTCAGCAATAGAATGCCAGCCTCCTGTCTTTTATAGCGGAAAATCCGTACCTTTGCAGCCGCATTGAGAACGGCCATGTTCCGCGCTGCATAGGCTGCAGTAATCTAATAGGCTGGCCGCCTTCGTCTTCCGTCCGTTGCTTCCGTCGCTTGTCGTTGTTGTTGAGTGGGAGAGGAACGTCGCTGAATCCGCTGTTTTCAGAGCTAGTGTCTCCCATTCCATCTAACAAAGTCATGGAAAAAGTAAAATTTGAAGAGCTGAATCTCTCGGCAGAGATGATGCGTGCTATCACCGACCTCGGTTACGAAGAAGCATCCCCTATCCAGACCGCCGCAATCCCGGTCCTGATGGCTGGTCAGGACGTTATCGGTCAGGCCCAGACGGGTACCGGTAAAACCGCCGCGTTCGGCATTCCCGCCATCGAAGGTGTTGATACCGACAGCAAAGCCGTTCAGGTACTGATTCTGTGCCCCACGCGCGAGCTGGCGGTACAGGTTTCGGGCGAAATCCAGAAGCTGGGCAAGTATAAGCGTGGTCTGGCCGTCGTGCCGATCTACGGTGGTCAGAGCTACGACCGGCAGTTCCAGGCCCTGGAGCGCGGCGTGCAGATCGTCATCGGTACGCCTGGCCGCGTGATGGACCACCTCGAGCGCGGTACGCTGAAGCTGGACAAAGCCACCAAGATCATTCTGGATGAAGCCGACGAGATGCTCGACATGGGCTTCCGCGAGGACATCGAGATTGTGCTGAGCAAAATGCCCGAGGAGCGCCAGACGGTGTTTTTCTCGGCCACGATGAGCAAGCCGATCATGGAGCTCACCAAGAAGTACCAGAAAAATCCGCAGATCGTAAAAGTCAACCACCAGGAGCTGACCGTTACGAACATCGAGCAGATGTACTACGAGGTGCGCAACCCGATGAAAAAGGACGTGCTGTCCCGCATCATCGACATGTACAACCTCAAGTCGACCATCGTTTTCTGCAACACCAAGCGCATGGTAGACGAGTGCGTGGCTGAACTGCAGGCCCGCGGCTACTTCGCCGACGGTCTGCACGGCGACATGGGCCAGCAGCAGCGCCAGAACACGCTCGACAAATTCCGTAAGGGCACCCTGGAAATCCTGGTTGCCACCGACGTAGCCGCCCGCGGCATCGACGTGGAGAACGTGGAGGCCGTGGTGAACTACGACCTGCCGGCCGACGAAGAGTACTACGTCCACCGCATCGGCCGCACGGGCCGCGCCGGCAAGCTGGGCAAAGCCTTCACCTTCGTGAGTGGCCGCGACATCTACAAGCTGCGCGACATCATGCGCTTCACCAAGGCCAACATCAAGCAGGAGCGGATTCCGTCCTTCGAAGACGTATCGGAGGTGAAAACCACGCTGTTCCTGGCCCAGATCAAGGACATCATTGAGAAGGGCAAGCTGGAGAAATACGTGCAGCGCGTGCAGCGTCTGCTCGACCAGGAAGAGGATATCACGTCGTTGGACGTGGCCGCTGCCCTGCTCCGCATGACGATGAAAGAAGACAAGCAGGCCGAGAAGAGTCTCGAAGCCGGCCGCCAGCAAGGCGCCGTGCGTCCGGGCTTCACCCGTCTGTTTGTGACCATGGGCAAGAAAGACCGGGTGCATCCGCGCGACATCGTGGACCTGATTGCCGAAAATACTGCCCTTACCGGCAGCAAAGTCGGCGACATTGCCCTCTACGACAAGTTCAGCTTCGTGGAAGTGCCTTCCGAATACGTGGATGAAGTTATCGAGAAACTCGGCCGCAGCTCCATCCAGGGCCGTCCGGTGGCCTTTAACATTGCCACGCCGCGTCAGGAAGGGGATGCCCAGCAGGAAGGCAACACCCGTGGCCCCGGCGGCTTCGGTGCCGAAGACAACCGTCCGGCTCGCCGGGCTCCGTACGGCAACCGCGAAGGCGGCTCGTCTTACGGTGGTGGGCAGCGCGGGGGCAGCAGCTTCGGCGGCAACCGCAGCGGCAGCTACGGCAACCGGGATGGCGGCAGCAGCTACGGCGGTAACCGCGACGGGGGCAGCTCCTACGGCAGCGGTGGCGGTGGCTACAAAGGCAAGCGCGACGGCGGCAGCTCCTACGGCAGCGGTGGCGGTGGCTACAAAGGCAAGCGCGACTAGTTGCGCCAGCAGATAAATTGCAAAAAAGCCTCTCCAGATTCGGAGAGGCTTTTTTTATGCGGCCTGTTTTCTATCGGTAGTAGCTTCGCTGCTGCAACGGGTAAGCGTCAAAGAGCGGTGCCGCCATTCGATGAGCAGTAAGGAGCAATGCACGGCAACAAAAAGGCCTTCCCAGTCAAGGGAAGGCCTTTTTATCAGACAACTGTAAGCCAGCGGCCGGTAGTCGGTTAATTACTTCTTGGCGGAGGCGTCGCGCAGGTTACGCATTTCGTCGTGGCCCTGCTGTATGCCCTGGTACTGCTTTTCAATCACGGTTTTCAGGCCGGCGGGCATATCCTGGGCTTTCAGAGCGGTTTGATAGGCTGTCTTGGCGTAGTCTTCGCCCCGCTCGCACTCGGCCAGGATGCTGTGGCGGTCCTTGCTGGTCACGATGCCCTTCAGGTTGATGAAGGCCCGGTGAATGGTGCCGGTGATGGAGCTTTCCTCGTCGGGATGCAGGTTGAGCTTGTGCATCTGGTCTTCCAGCTCCGTGATGTAGCTGGACCGCTGGGCGGCGTATTTCTTGAACGTCTCCTTCAGGTCCGCATCTTCCACGTCGGTCATGGCTTCGGCGTAGCCTTTCTGACCGTCCTTGAGGGTTTCGATGAGTTCGTTGGCGAGGGCCTGGGTTGCTTTGGCTTCCATGGACAGTGGGTCGTTTGGGTTGTAGAGGAAAGAACTAGTGTCTCTCTTTACTGCCCGGGCGCGGTTTGGGTTGCGCCGTGCCCCTTATCAAATACGGGCCTACACCCGCCAACGGCCTCTGGTTGTCAGCGCAGGCTGCCGGATAAAAATCAGGCGTCGTCGGATGAATTTTATCCGACGACGCCTGATTTTTATAGTAGGTCGGGCGAATTTTATCCGATGTCGCATGAAATTCATCCGAGCACCGATGAATTTCATGGCCGCTCCCGTGATTTTCACGGCAGGTCGGATGAATTTCATGACCGTTCCCGTGATTTTCACGGCAGCGGTCATGATTTGTATCCTCGCTGCCGTGATTGTCACGACCGGGCGGCACGGGCCTTAGCCAGCGGCGGCCGGCTGACTCAGGGCCTGCCCGGCCAGGAAGCCGGTGGTCCAGGCGGCCTGGAAGTTGAAGCCCCCGGTGATGCCGTCGATGTCGAGCACCTCGCCGGCGAAGTGCAGGCCGGGGTGCAGGCGGCTTTCCATGGTTTTCAGGTTGACCTCGCCGAGCGGAATGCCTCCGCAGGTGACGAATTCCTCCTTGAAGGTGGTTTTGCCCCGCACGGCCAGCGGCATGCGCAGCAGCAGCTCAATCAGGCGGTTCTGGGTTTTGGCCGGCAGCTCGCTCCACCGGGTGTCGGTGCCCACGCCGGCCTGCTCGGCCAGGGTGCGCCACAGGCGCTGGGGCAGGCCAAAGAGCGGGTTTGAGAGCACCACTTTGCGGCCGTTGTCGTCGCGGAACACGTGCAGCCACTGGCGCAGGGTTTCCTCGGTGTAGGTCGGAATCCAGTTGACCAGGGCCGTGCCGGTGTACTGCAGCTCGTGGAGGCGGCGGGCCCCCCAGGCCGAGAGCTTGAGCACCGCCGGGCCGCTGATGCCCCAGTGCGTAATCAGCAGCGGGCCTTCGTACTCGAGCTTTTCGCCGGCCAGCACCACCCGGGCTACCGGCACGCTCACACCCATCAGCTCCTTGAGCGGGGAGCTGGGCACGTTGAAGGTAAACAACGACGGCACCGGCTCCACCACGCTGTGCCCCAGGGCCCGCAGCCAGTTGTAGCCGTCCGCTTTGGGCAGGCCGCCGGTGGCTACCAGCAGGCGCTGCACGGGCAGCACCCGGGGGCTGGCGCCGGTCAGGTGCAGGGCAAAGCCGCCGCCGGGCAGGGGCTCAATCCGCTCGGCGTTGGTGCTCAGCAGCACCCGCACGCCGGCGCGGTGGGCGGTGTCGAGCAGGCACTGGGCAATGGTTTCGGACGAGTCGGTGACGGGAAACATGCGGCCGTCGGCTTCCGTTTTGAGGGGCACGCCGCGCTTTTCGAACCACTGCACCGTATCCTGGGCCCCGAACTTATGGAACGGGTCTTTGAGCTGTTTGGCCCCGCGCGGGTAGTGCTGAATCAGCTGGGCCACGGAGGAGCAGTTGTGGGTCACATTGCAGCGTCCCCCGCCCGACACGCGCACTTTGCTGAGCAGCTTGCCGGTTTTCTCCAGCAGATACACCGTCAGGCGCGGGTTGGCCTCGGCGCAGGCAATGGCCCCAAAAAAACCGGCGGCCCCGCCCCCCAATACTGCTACCGTCGAATTCATGTCCTTCACCCGGCAAAGATAACCTGCCGGGGCCTGGCATCAGCAATAATCCAGGGCGGCCAGCAGGTTGTCGTGCCGAAACCGGTAGGGGAGCGTGCGGGCCAGCAGGCTGCTGTCGATAAGCTTGCCGGACTGGTTTTTCTGCGGGTCGAAGGTCGGCGCGTCGAGGCTCAGCTTCCCGGCCGCGGCGGTGTAGAACTCCCGGCGGGTGGGGTGGTGGCCGGCGCAGGCGTTGAAGGTGTAGCCCCAGGCTTTTTCGGCAATAATGCTGGTCAGCAGCCCGATGCAGTCATCCAGGTGGATCAGGTTGACCGGCGCGTCGGCATTGGGCAGGTTCTGCCGGCCGGCCAGAAAGCGCCCCGGGGGCCGCTCGGGCCCGATCAGGCCGCCGAAGCGGACCACCGTGCCCAGCCACTGCCCGCGGCGGGGTGTGAAGTGGCCCTCGGCGCGCAGCAGATCCGACGCCGCATCGGGCGAGGACACGGCGTCGGACTCCGTCATGGCGCGGGGCGCGTCGGGATACACGCTGGTGGAGCTCACGAACAGCACGTGGCGCACGCCCACGGAAGCCACCACGCTGCCCACCGGCCGCAGCAGGCCGGGGTAGTTGTTGGCCGCCGCGGCCCGGGGGGGCACGTTGAGCACCAGCACGTCGACGCCGGTGAGCATGGTGCGCAGGGTATCGGCGTCGGTGGACATAAAGTCGGGGCCCAGGCGCAGCAGGTAGGGCGTGATGCCCGCGTCGCGCAGGGTGAGCAGCTGGGCCGGGGTAGTGGTGGAGCCCACGACGGGGTAGCCGGCCCCCACCAGGGCCTTGGCCAGCGGCAGGCCCAGCCAGCCGCAGCCGAGCACGGCCACCGTGAGCTTGGCGGCGGGGGAAGCAGGAGAAGAAACAGTCATTGGGCCAAAGGTGGCAAAAATTCCTTCGCCAGAATATTTGGTGGGCAAAAGCCGGCAAATCCCGTTCTTGCAGCTTTCCCCACCATTCTTCTCAGCCCTTCCTGCTATGCCTGCTTACACCCAACCCATGCTCCGCGACAACGCACTCCAAGGCAAAACCATCGTCGTGACCGGCGGCGGCACCGGCCTGGGCCGCGCCATGACCACGTACTTTCTGCAGTTGGGCGCCAACGTGACCATCACCAGCCGCAAGCTGGAGGTGCTGGAAAAAACGGCTGCGGAGCTGCGCGCCCAAACCGGCGGCCGGGTGCTGGCCGTGCAGTGCGACGTACGCAAGTACAACGAGGTGGAGGCCATGCTGGAGCAGACCATTGCCGAGTTCGGGGGCGTCGACGTGCTGCTGAACAACGCCGCCGGCAACTTCATTTCGCCCACCGAGCGCCTCTCCCACAAGGCCTTCGACGTGATTGTGGACATCGTGCTGCGCGGCTCCTACAACTGCACGCTGGCTTTCGGCAAGCGCTGGATTGCCGACAAGAAGCCCGGCACCGTGCTCAATATCGTGACCACCTACGCCTCGGTGGGCTCGGCCTACGTGGTGCCCTCCGCCGCCGCCAAGGCCGGCGTGCTGGCCATGACCCGCTCTTTGGCCGTGGAGTGGGCCAAGTACGGCATCCGCTCCAACGCCATTGCCCCCGGCCCGTTTCCGACGGAAGGCGCCTGGAGCCGCCTGTTTCCCGCGCCCCTGGCCGAAAAGCTCGACCCGGCCGCGTCCGTGCCCCTCAAGCGGGTGGGCGAATACCAGGAGCTGGCCAACCTGGCCGCCTACCTCGTGTCGGACTTCTCGGCCTACGTCAATGGGGAAGTCGTGACCATCGACGGGGGCGAGTGGCTCAACGGGGCCGGTGAATTCAACAAGCTGGAAATGATTCCGGCCCCGATGTGGGACGAAATAGAAAAAGCCATGCGCCGCTAAAAAAAAGCGGCCTGGGGCTATTGGATAAACAAGGCAAACGGGAGCTGCAGTAATTTGCAGCTCCCGTTTGCCTTGTTGGCATTTCGGCGTATTTGCCCCTCCGGTACCGTCGTTCAGTATTGATAGGTAGTAGCACGATTATCTGTATTTTCTACCCAAATCGTTTTGAGAAAAATTCTTGCGGCAGAATTACTGGCAGCCAAATAAAAGAATGTATTGTTGTACTCTCAACATTTAGGTCACTTCAAACTCATTCAAGTAGCCATGGAAAACTCTTTTGAAAAACACCCGAAAAGTCAGAATCCGGTGGACGCGTACCCTTGTATTCCCCTGGCGGAAGCCCGCGCCCGGGTTACCAACTGGCTGGAAGCAGTCAATATGATACCGTACTTTGAAAAAAACCAGGACCAGGTGCCCCGGGCAATTTTCATCAGCCATGATGACCTGGACAAGCTCAAGGAGAAATACAAAGACACGGAAGGAATACGGGTTTACTTTGCCCTCAACCAGCCAATTGATAATGATAGTAAGATGGTGGACCCCTACCAGGTTACGGGGTTGGTAGTGCCCGTGCTTAAATCGGAGTCGGGTGGCTACCAGGATCTGGTTGCCCTCGATGGCAACGAAGAAAAAACGGCGGTCTACGACTTTACCCGGCCCTGCCCCGTTTTCTGCGACCTGGCCAGTGAGCTGTATGTCAAGCTTGATGAGCCCCAGCGCTGATTTTATCCGGATCAGCAATTTCTATGTCGGGGTATTTCTGCCGGCTTCCGTAGCTCTGCCGTTGAGCATAGGCGTCTATAAGCGCGTCTATGCTCAGCCCGGACTACAGCTTGTTTTCACTTACCTCGTTGTTTCCGGGGTTGCCAATATTTTGGCCAGCCTGATTGCGCAGGCCCACCGCAATAATCTGCCTTTGCTGCATATCTATACCATCATTGAACTGTTGTTGATCCTGGCTTACTACGATAGAATTCTGACCGAGAGGCCCCTGCATCAGCTGATTCACGTGCTGGGCGTCGGCTTTTCTATTGCGGCCATCCTGAATTTTTTGCTGTTGCAAAGCATATTTGCTTTTAACTCGTACCCCCGGGCACTGGCTGCCATTATTGTAATGTTGCTGGGGTGTTACTATTTTCTTACCGAAGACGATTTCAAGTCCGGGGCACAAACGCACAAGTGGATGAATTTTGGTTTGCTCCAATACTTTGGCAGCGCGGTATTTATGTTCGCTTTTTCTAACGTACTCTATGAGCATACCAGCACGCAGGGCCAGTATGTAATAGGCATACTGCATGCGACGCTGGTCTTAATCATGTATGGATTGGTAGCCGTTGGGTTTATGGGAGCTGAGAAAAATGGATAATCTGTACGGGCTGATTCTCCTGAGCATTGTTGGCACCTTCAGCATGGTTGTTTTTTTTGTGCTGATTCACTTTCGTAATCAGACCAAGCTGGCCAAACAGGCCGAGCAGATGCAAAAAGCCCAGCTACAGTATCAGATAGCGCTGCTGGAAGCCGTTATCCGCTCCCAGGAGACGGAGCGCAAGCGCATCGGCCAGAACCTGCACGATGACGTGGGGACGGTGCTGGCGAATCTGCGCATGACGGTGGAAATGTACCAGCAGGCGGCCGGTACGCCCGCTTCGCTGGCCCTTTTCACGGCCTCCTGCAAGACTATCATTGACAAAGTCATCAACGAGGTCCGGCACATCTCGCACAATCTGTCGCCGGTCAGCCTGGACCTGTACGGCTTTACGGATGCCGTCGAGGAGCTGGCCGATCTGGTCAACAACGCGGGTAAGCTGCGCTTCAGCCTGCAGAATGAGGCTGGCCCGTTGCTCGACCAGCTCTCGTCGACCCACGCCGCGGCCCTGTACCGCATCGTGGAGGAGCTGTTGAACAATACGCTCAAGCATTCCGGGGCCAGCCAGATTCATCTGGGGTTCGGGACGGATGAAAACGCTTTGCTGGTTTCCTACCAGGACAACGGCCAGGGTATTACGCCCAAACCGGGCCAGCGTAAAGCCGGCATGGGGACCAGCAACATCGAAAGCCGGCTGGCCATCATGCAGGCCAGCCATACCGTACGGGCTGCCCCGGGCCAGGGCTTTGCCTTCAAGGCCCGTATTCCGCTCCAAGCCGTAGCTGCGCCCGCCCATGCATAAGGACCGGATTCGGGTGGCCGTAGTGGATGATCAGACCCTGTTTCGGGAAAGTCTGCTGGCCTTGATCCGCGGGGAAGCCGACTTTGAGCAGGTGGCCGAGGCCGGGAGTGGCCCAGCCTTTCTGGAGCTGTGCGCCGCCCTGCCCGTGTTGCCCGACGTGGTGCTGATGGACCTGAATATGCCGGGCATGAACGGGGTAGAACTCAACCAGCAGCTGCACCGCCACTACCCGCATATAAAGGTCATTGTGCTATCGGTGCATACCCAGGAGCGGCTTATTGCCAGGATGATTGCCGCCGGCGCCTCGGCCTACCTGGCCAAAAACTGCAACCGGGAAGAGCTGGTGCTGGCTATTCAGACGGTGTACCGGAGCGGGTTTTACATGAACCCGCAGGTGCTCAAAGCGGTGCAGAGCACCCATAGCTACCCGGCCGCGCCCATCGTCGGGTTCAGCAGCCTGCCGGTTGAGTTTACCAACCGTGAAAAGGAGGTTCTGCAGCTGATCTGCCAAGAGTATTCCACCCCGGAAATTGCGGAAAAGCTGTTTCTAAGCGTGCGCACGGTGGAAGGCCACCGTAATAACCTGCTGCTCAAAACCGGGTGCCGCAATACGGCCGGGCTGGTGCTGTTTGCCGTGAAAAACCACTTGTTTGACGTGCCTTTTTAGCCTGGCCTGCCGACGCCCGGCCTTGGGCCGCCGGCTTGCCGGCCGCAAGGTAAGAACCAAACCAGGCAACGCCCCGGGGCGCTGCCGCCTGGCGCACTTTGGTCTGCCGGCCCAACCAGGTAGAACTACCTGATTCCGTAATCGGGTAGTTCTGCGCTGAAACTGCCGGGGGCAACCCGCTTCCTTTGACTTGTCAACCGAAGCTTCACCCTGACAACGGCGGAAATCGAAAAGCCGAACCAAGAGTAGATACCATTCACTGGCAAACCACTTTCTTCATGAAAACTGCGCATTCGTCTTCCGCAAAGAATTCTCAATCTCAATCTTCGGAAAAAAACTACCAGGTAATTGTTACTGATAATGGCAAGTGGCTATTCAGTGCAAGTTCGGACTTCCTATTTGCCTACCTTGACGATACCTGGTCGTCGGATATTATTGCCAAGGTAACCAACGCGTTTACTGCAGCGCTGACAATTCCTTCAAAAATAAAAGATGCGGTAAAAGCGACAAGCGGCGAGGAAGTAGTGAAAGGTCTGTACCTTCTGAACCAGGCATCAATGGTTACGGCCATGAATTCTATTGATGGTATGGGGCAGACTGAAGTTGATAGTTTAACGGAGCAAGGCTCAGGAACGGCTACCAGTATCAATCAGGAGTTTTTCAATGCTATTCTAGGCGGCTTGGGCGGTGACGTATCGGCAATGACAACGTACCTCAACGATCAAATGGGCGATATACAAGCCCAGACGAGCAAAAGTAAAGTGACGGATTGTTTTGGGACTGTTATCGGCTTGATTTCACTGATTCCAGTTCTCAATGTCGTGGAAACGAATTTTGTGTACGTTTACTCATCTGAATCAACCAGTGACTGGTTCGTTAAAGTGACCTGCGGGTCTCACGAAGAGTACTCTTACGATTACACTTACACTGTCGTCAAGTATCTCTATAATCCTAGCCAGGAATAGAGTATTGAGCCAGGAAATTCTGCGGGCTTGAATAAAGTAAAAGCTTTTTCTAAGGGCATCAAATAACACTAAAGCAATGCCAGCCCTTGCCGCGGTACATACCGTCTTGACGGTCAGCTATAGGCTTATTTAAGTCTGCAGTAGCGGTAATAGGCAGCATAAGTCTAAAGGCTGACTTTCTGCTGTGTAGCTTGCGAAAATGGAATAATCCGGCTTGTCTATTAACGAAAACGCCTCCGGTCTGGCCGGAGGCGTTTTTCTGAATGTCGGGTTCTGATCGGTACTGCTATAATTTATAGCCCTTGTAGCCCTTGGCAAACTCGGCGGCCGCAATCGGCTGGTTGGGCACCACATCGGAGAATTCGAACTTCTCGAACAGCCCCTTATCATCGTGCACCTGCACCACCAGGGGCAGCAACAGCTTCTGGTCCACGCAGACGATGGTACGGCGCCCGTAGCCGTTGGGCACCTGCAGGGTTTTGCCGGCGGGTACCGGCACGTCGATGCTCAGGTCGTTGCGCTCCACGATGCGGAACTCCCCGCAGCCGAACCGGTCGGCAATGCTGGCCACGGTTTCGGCCTTGGTGGTTTTGTAGGTCACGTAGCGGAACTGCGGAAAGTCGGACCGCAGGATGTGGCAGGGCCGGCCCGTGATGGTGGTGTCGCCGGCGTAGCGGAAGGTCCGCTCGAAGGTGTGGTCCTGCCGCTGGGTTGAGCCCTTGATGATGTCGGCAATGGTGCCAAAGCCGGCGTCGAGGGCGCTGTGGTGCTGGTTGCGCCGCATGATGGCCCCGTTGGGGTCCAGGCTCAGCGTTACGTAGGGGAAGCTGTTGGGATACACCCAGGCGTCGCCGTCGTTCTGCCCCGTCACCCAGAGCACCTCAATGCCTTTATCGTTGCGCAGGTATACCCGCAGCGGGTTGTACGTCATTTTCATGGCCGTGCGGGCCTGCTGGTACTTGCCAGCCGAGCGTTCCTGGGCGCGCACGCTGCAGCGCAGGGTTTTGAGGCTGCTGATGGAAGCGGTAAGGCGGGTGAGCAGCTGCTCGGTGGTAATCTTGTCGGGTGGGGCCGGAGTGGCCGACAGGGCGGAAAACAGCACGGCGGCGCCAGCAATGAGCCGGAAAAATGAAGTCATGCAGGAAGAAGACAGATAAGATAAACGCTTGGACGAGCCGCCGCTACACAAACCGGGCCGGAGCCGGAAGGCGGGCCGCAGGTGGGCTAGGGCGTGTTCTCAATTTAGCCAGAGGGTGATGGCGCGTAGTTGGATAAACGCGGCGTAGGAATCGGCGAGCTTATCGTAGCGCGTGGCCACGCGTCGGAA
>NZ_BAABDH010000030.1:0-11318 GCF_039539525.1 Hymenobacter algoricola
ATCATCTGCGGCCCCATGAGGCCCTCAACTTCTTAACCCCCATCGAGTTTCGCCAAGCTGCCTGACCTCTACTTTTGACTGGCTCACTTTAAGGGGGAGCTTACAACTCAAAGTGGCTAACTACCCACCCTAACGCTTTTAACAGCCAGGTTGCCAGTAAAAACACCGTTGAAAAGAGTCTTATTCGGCCAATGATAAGGTTGATGAAATATTGGAATGCAAAAAATGATTATCCGTACTCTTCGTACGAGCTGGAGCAATTGATAGTGAATCAGTTCTATTACTCTTGCAACAGCCTATGGGATTACATCTATATGTTCGTCAGCAACTTGAATTCATATAATTTTTCTTCTACAGCGGCTAGCAACAAGGTCACAAGATTGAAAAAGATATGTGCTGACGCCAAGGCATTGGAAACAAGTGGCTCTTTCATTGCCGCTGAATCTAAGATAGTGGAAGCTTTCCCTGTGTATTAATCCGCAGAATTTCGAATAGGCTATTCAACAAGGGTACGCTTAACGCGGGCAGGTTTGCCTAAAACGCTATCAGTTTTGGCACGAGCTACTAACTTAACTGACATAATTTCGCTGCCCACTACTTATGGAAGACAGTCAATCCACCCCGCTCACTTTCAATACTCCTATCGAGCTTGCCCAGTATGTGGATAAGCACTGCCAACATTGGAATGGCATGTACGACCGTGATTTTAGCAGCATCCTCCGAGTGGCCACCGGCCCCGACGAAGTAAAGTCACTACTTCAAGCTGAATCCGTAGCCCTAGAAGCATGGTTCAGCGCTACCACGATGCGTCGACTATTTGAGGTAACACAACCTGATGGGCAAGTTGGGGGCTCGCTGTTGCCCCAGGACTTACCGGAAGCACCGTTTGATTACTACGTCCAGCGCTTGCAACAGACGGATAATCTTTTTCTGAAGGCCCGGTACGCGCTCGCACTCTGGAATGCCCCCGCCCCTTATAAGCGGCACGACTACCTGAAAACGGCATTGGATAGCCTGCTACTTGCGTTGGCGCAAGCCGACTGCACGGGCAGCAAGGTTGGCCGGCGAGATTGCTACGATATCATTCGACAAATCTGTGCACTAGCGGCCGAACTCAAATACAAGCACCAGACTGATGCCGTCCAGGCGGCAGTGCTAGACCGCTATACCGGCAGCATCCCAATGGAGGCGCATAGCCACTTGGTGCTACTGGGCCTTATCAACGAGCACGGCAAGTTGTTTCGTGCCAACACACCGGAAATTTTAGCAGCAACCCGTATTCAATTCGATGGGGACCTAGCGAAGGGTGATGCCTACACCGGCCTCATGCTCGCAGAACTCGCTGTGAAGACTGCGCAAGCGAGTGGCGGTGATGTGCGCGAGTGGCATCATCGCCAGGGTTTAGCTAACGAGCAGCAGGCAGAAGCCAGGCTATCAGACGATTCCAGCTTGATTTCTATGAAATTCTACACTGATGCCGCCCGCGCCTATCAACTAGCTGGCAACGACGCGGCGGCGCAGGCGGCTCTCCAAAAAGCGCAAAGCCTGAAAGGCAAATTGCGCCTTGGCTTGGTCAGTACTGAAGCAGACGATGAACAAAACCGCTTGATTAATGAGGACATAAAGCAACAAACCGCGTTGCTGCTAACTTTGGAACCAGCCGATGTTTTTAGTTGGCTAGGTTCCGCACCCGATGCTATTCCTGATTTTGAGGCCATCAAGCAAAGTGCTGCTGAGGCACCGCATTCCTTTATGGATTTTGTGTCGGTGCTGAACCTGGATATTAATAAAAACTTCCAGACTCAAAAAAAGGAGGGTGAAATACCGGTCTCCAAGCTGCAAATGCCTTATAAAGTAGCTCTTACCTTGCGACTTCACTACCTGGCATCCCTCGTTGTCGAAGGAACGAAAGCTGGCAAACTCACCTTCAACACGTTTCAAGAATTTATTCAGCAACGCAGTTGGATAAGTCAGTCAATTCGAGCCCATGATTACGAGGGCAAAGAGTTTACGTACTCTTGGGAGCCTCTGATTCTGCCCGCCGCTGGCGAGTTTTTTAGATATCTGGAACACGCTTTAGCAGGGAAGAGTCAGGTCTCGTTGGTGCTCTGCTTGGATTCGCTGGTGCCCAAGGTAGAAGCCTTGATGCGTGAACTTCTACAGCTCACTGGTAATGCTACTGTAGCTACAGGTAGTAAGGCTGGTATGCAAGAGGTATTCTTCGATGAACTGTTGAACGCACTTGAAAAGACAGCGCTGTTCACTGGAAGCGACGCGCAATTCTTTCGCTACATATTCACCTCGTTCGGCCAGAATGTTCGCAATAACATTGCCCACGGCTACTATAAACAAGCTGACCGGTACTCATTTGGAAGCGCAATACTTGTTTTTTGCGCGTTGTTGCGGCTTGTTAGCTTCCGTCTAAGCGACGTTGTGCCCACAGCCACTGAAGGAGAGATTTAGTAGTATCCCGTCTAAGTCTATCGTTGGCTATTCGATTGAAATTGAATTACCTCCCTCTTTGATTTATTTTCGGCTTAAGGAGAGCGTTCAAGTAGCTCAAGATGCAGCGTGTTCAGCATAGCAGCTACAAAAAGACCTTGAAAGACCGCGTTTTTCGGGCCTTCCAAGTGGTGCGCAAAACCGTTCAGCAAAGGGCAGAATTTCGAACGGTCATTCCAAGAAGCGGTCCGAATAACAAACTTGCTTTACCCGATTACGGGCAACCCCAGGGCCTCCAGTCCTTCGCTGGCGGCCTCGACGTAACTGATTTTGGTCGGGTCGAACGCGGCCAAGGCCTGCGCCACCCAGTGGTCGTCGACCGTGTCCTGGTACGCCAGCACATGCACCGTGGCCATCTCCTCCGGGTTGAGGCGCAGCAGTCGGCCGATGCGCTGGGCGGCCTTGCGCTCGTTGCCGAAGGCGTGCCAGATGATGCCCACCCGCAGATCGAGCAGGCTCACGCCCTCCGAGAGCTGCTGCACGCAGGCCAGGCACGGAATCTGGCCGGCGTTGAACAGGGCCAGGTTCCGCGCGCTGTCCGGGTTGCCGGCGTGGTAGGTGTGCGGACTTTGCTGCTCGGCCTGCTGCTGGGTACAGGTGAAGAGCAGCACCTTTTCGGTTTGCTGGCGGGCCAGGTAGTGCATATAGTGGCCCTTGGTGGGGTAGGCCATCAGGGCCCGCATGCGCAGGATGCGCAGCGTCTCCACAGGCAGCGGCTCGGGACCGTCGGCCTCGGCGCGCGCTAGCCGGCCCGTCCAGTACTGGTAGCTTTCGCGCTCACTGGTGGTGTAGGTCTGGCCCGCCTGGGTGGTATACGTGAAGTCGCGCACGGCGCGCAGGGGCAGGCGGTGCACCACCAAGCGGTAGTCGTTGAGCAGGCCCGCCAGCACGGCCTCGTCGGTCGTGTAGTCCACGACGATGGGGTAGTAGGCGGCCACGAGGCGGCCCTTTTCGCTGCCCGCTTGCGCGGGGGGCGTGCCGGTCAACCCCAGGATGTGGCCGTGGCGCGCCACGTGCGCCTGCAGGCCCGGCGCGTGGGCGGCCGTCAGGGCGTGGCACTCGTCGAGGTAGAGCTTGTGGAAGGCTCCGGCGGCGAGGGCCTTGCCCAGGGAGCGGTAGGTGGTGAACGTGACCCGGTCGAGCAGGTGCGCGAGGCCGAACTTGCGGGCTTCCTGGGGCCAGGCGTCCAGGATGGTCCGGGTGGGTGCCGCCACCAGCAGGGGCTGGCCCGCGGGCTGGCGGGCCATGTCGCGCAGGCCCACCAGGGTCTTGCCCAGACCCATGGTCAGGGCCACGCCGGCCAGCCGCTGGCCGCGGAGCTGGGCCAGCACCTGGTCCTGCAAGGCCTGTTTACGAGCCGCGGCGGTGGGCGCAGCGGCGGGGTTGGCAGGGGTGGCGGGCACGGAAGAGGCAAGCATGAGCAGTGGGCAGTTAGCGCCGCCATGAGGCGACCGGTAGGAGCTAGGGAGTGGCCTGGCGCGGGCCAGGGTTGACCAGCACTGACCGGCACCGAACCGGGTGCCCGTACGAGCCACGCTTCCGATAAAGGAGGTGTACCAATGGGTCAGGGCGACAGCTGGCGGAGTTGCGCTTCAAGATCCGCCAGCTTGGCTACGATGACCGCGACTTGGCCGGGCCGAGTCTCCTCGTCGTAGCAATCCGCGGTCTGCACAAACGCTAAGCTATTTCGGGTATCCTCCAGCTCGCTGGTTAACTTCCGGCGTTGGCGCTCGGTGGCCGGATTAGTGGTGCGCTTCGTCCGAGCCGCTTGCTGCGCTTTTTCGTAGTCTTCCAGCAGGTAACCCGCCGTGAGCGCTTTGAACACGGCACCCCCTTCGTTCTTTACTTTGCCGGCGGTTACCTGCGCTTTTACCGTGTTGAGGACGTAGCTGATATAGCCGGCGTCGTAGGTACCGACCGCTACTTGTTCCTGGATGTGGGGGATGCTCCTGGCCGAGACCCCCGCGGCTCGCACGGCGGCCTCCCACTCCGCCACCGGCGCACCGGGCAAGGAAGGGGGCGGGCTGGCCGGCCCCACGGGCTTGAAATGAAACTCGATGTGGGTGACCGTCCGCCCTTTGCTCCGGGTGACGTAGGTGAAGGGCAGGTCCGTGTGCGCCAATTCGGCTTTCGCCCGTTCCAGCACCCGCGCCCGGAAGTTGTTAAAGCGGTCGTACCCTTGCGAGAGACCCAAAATGGCCTTCAACTCCTCCAGGGCGATGGTTCGTTTGCCGAAGGTGGCGTACTCGCGCAGCAGCCAGTAAATGCGGGAGGACACCGCGCTCTTGAGCTTCATGAGCTCCACGAGTTGCGCCTTGGTGAAGTGGCTGTGGAGCTGCAGCAAATAATCCTGTAGCTCGTCGTTGAAGCGCAGCACCAGCAGGCCTTCGCCTTCCACGTAATCCGCCCGGGCCAATAAGGGAATGGCCGAATAAGTGCGCTGCGTCAGGATGCGCTGGCCATCGGGGCCCAGCGTCTCGAGGGTGACTAAGCGGCTGGCAAAGGTTTCAAGGACTTTACGGATGTGCCCGTAATTCTGACTGGAGGTCGAGTCCAAGAGCTCCTGCACGCGGAGCTCGCACTTGCCAAACGACGTATCGTCGCGCTGGATCTGGGCGAGCATCGCCAGAAACAGGCGCGTCTCGGTCGTGTTCAAGTCAAAGCGGCCGTTGACTAGCGCGTTGTGCTGCACGACCAGGGGGTGTCGCGTTCGAGCGTCGGAAGCGGGAGCGGTCATTGGAAAGAGAGCGAGAGTGGAGACCCGTCAAAGGTACGAGCAAAAGCCGCATCGACTACAATTATTTTGAGCTCGAGTCGATTGCCACCAATTGGGTAGTCGTAACGGGAGTGTTTCCCACCAAAACAGTAGTCGATAGACACCAATCCGGTAGTCAATGGACACCAATTCGGTAGGCATCGAGCACCAAACCGGTAGTCGATTGCCATTATAAATACATGAATTTCAACTAGTTATGCAGTCCGTAAACTACTTTTAAAAAAGTAATAATCATCTTAAACAGCTAGTTTCTTGTCGTTTTTTTTTTGGGTTGAAAGGGCAAACAGGAAGAGCGGACGCAGGAAGTAGTAAGACCACCAGGCGCGCACCCCGCTGTCTGGAGAGCACAGGCTTTAAAATGCTGATTTATAGGCAATTGTTAACACTTATACTTCTTGTTCGACTACCGTTTTGGTGTCCATGGACTACGGTTTTGGTGGCCTTTGCGGGCAAGCCTGCCCCGGGCAGACTCTGCTCCGGGCGCTCATCTCCGGTCGGGAACGAGCGCCCGGAATAGTGCCAGTATCGACTACATTTTTGGTGACACGTTTTAGACGGCGCGAACTTTGTAAATAATTGACAGTGAGACGATTAATTTTTCGCCCAAAATCATGGAAAAGTACTAAATGCAAGGGGGCGGAAGGCCCGCTTTGGGTCGCCGGTCGGAGCACGAGGCATTCACCTCCAGCTTGAAAGAATTGCCTCCAAAAGCCGCATCTGCTTCCGCTGGGGCGGGCCGTTTCTAGCCGCCCCAGCGGGCCGCATTTCCTTCCCTATACTGCCCGCGTAACAAAAGGAGTCCGCTGGCAGGGGCTCGGCGGTTCCCCATATTGCCTGGGTAACGGAAATGAAGTTCTTGTTGCAGGTAGGGGCGCCAACGGTCAAGTGGATGTCCGGTAATGGCGGGCGTACGAGGGGCCGTTCACGCGTCGTTGGCGAGGTGGTCAATGGCACCGCCCCTGCCACGCGCGCAACGGCCCAGCGCCTGGCGTGGATGGAAAAGCGGTGGGTAATGCCTCGGTACGGTCGAACGACTGGGCGCGGATCAAGGATTCGCGCCCCATTTACTCCTGCAAAGCCGTTCGCAAACGCCTCGGCACCGCTTTTCGCTTGTCCGCCCTGAGGAGCGCTTCGCCTGGCTGGAAGGGAAAAACGAGTGGCTACGGCACCAGTTCGAGGCCCTGCAGGCCAAGCTGGCCACTGCGGGCGTACCGTTCGCGTTGGCCCTGGGGCCGGTCGGGGAGCCCTGCTCCTGCCCCCGCCCCCCGCAGCCGGACGGCGCAGGAACGGGCCGCCGTGGACGAGGCGCTGGCCCGGGACGTGGCTTGCCGGAAGCGACAAGTGGCCAAACGGGCCACGCCGGGCCCCTCCCCTACCCCGGTTCACCCCAAAGTCGTCCGAGAAGTCCACTTATGATAGCCTAAGACCTAGGAATGCGTAAATCGAATGTCCCTCCTCTCTCTATTGATTTCCCAGAGCACTTATTACACACTATACATATCATGTATGTACAGTGTGTAATAAGTGCTCTGTGTGTAAGAAAATCGTTAAATGCATAGCATGTATTGAATGTAATGTGTACTATTGCCTTAAAACAATCTGGAACAACAGATGAGAACAATATGCTTTGCTAATCATAAGGGAGGGGTGGGCAAAACCACATCTACCTTGAACGTAGGCCAAGTATTGGCCAGTAGAGGATCGAGAGTGTTGCTAATTGACAGTGATTCACAAACCAACCTCTCAATGTCCTTTGACCGCCAAGGCACCAGACACTTGGGAGAGTTACTGGAAAGCGATGGCAAAATCCTACTCACCGAACTTATGGAAGAAGTCGGGGAGAGGTTGCAACTGGTTGCTGCTTCCCCTCGTCTCCAAATGGTAGAAAAGCTCATGGCGGGCAGTTCAGGTTTAGAGTTCGTATTGCGTGAGGGGCTCGAGACAATTGAGGACAAGTTTGATTACTGCCTCATTGATACACCGCCGTCATTGGGAGGAATTACCTACTCAGCCTTAATAGCAGCAGATGCTGTCTTTATTCCGATGCAGCCAGAGTATTTCGGCTATAACGGGCTGACCACGCTGCTGCAAGCTTGTGTACGAGTCCGGAAGCACTACAATCAAAAGCTTAAAGTAGGAGGGATCTTCTTCACGAAATATTCGCCTACCTACCGCTCTTCAATGCATCATCAATATGTTGACCTAATCAATCAGGATGAACAGCTTGCCCCGTTAGTAATGGATGTAAGTATCCGGCAGAATACTAAACTGGGTGAAGCACAAGCGATGCACGAAGCTATTCTAGCATACGCTCCTGATAGCAATGGAGCACTCGATTACATTTCCCTCACTGACGAAATACTAGCCCGGTTATGAGTACTGCTCCCAAACGCAATTTCACTGCGAAAACAGCTCGTCCTGTTCTTGATACTAGTTCGCTCTATGGTATGGATGAGCTACCTGCTGAAGCTAGAGCTACTACCAATATAGCTCAAGTACCCGTAGTGAGCAGTTCTGTTCCTGCTAAAGCAGTAGGAGATGAGTGGGTACAGTTCAGCACCTATTTACGGCGTAATACCTATCTACGCCTTAAGCAGGCCGAATATTGGGAGCCTGGCTTTGTCGTACGGCAACAAATTGAGAAGGTAGTAACTGAACTGTTGGACAAGTTGGAAAGCGCTAATCGAAGCCTACCAGACGAGCAGTATCAAAAGCTTCTGCAGAAGAACAAGAAATTGAAGCCTTAACAGGTATATAAAAGCACAAAAATCGCTGTTTTTGAAGCGGAAATGGACTTTTTTAGACTCTTGAGACCTGCCTATCTGCTACAAAAGAGACGTTAAAAAAAACTCCACTAGTCTTTTTTTTTATTACTAACATTATAAGAGTATTACAGGCGCCGTATCATGCTGATTCATAGAGAGTAGCAGAGACCATCTGCTACAAAAGAGACGTTTGCTGCTACAAAAGAGACGTTGCTCTGCTACAAAAAAGACGTGATTCGACTACAGAAAAGACGTTTCACAGCTCCATCTGCTACAAAAAAGACGTTGACACTTATGGATGCCATTCCAGAGAAGCGAGTTGCCCAGCATAACGCCTTAATTAATGCTCGATTCAGTTTCGTACCCTTACAGATGCGGCTATTTGTAGCTCTACTGTCACGTATCGACTTTGAGGATGTCGACTTTAAAGAGCATTTCATCCCCTTAGAAGAACTGGTTTTCGATCGTCGAGGGGGGTCGGCCTACGAGCAAGTAGATGAGATGTGCAAAGGTCTAGCCTCATTCACGCTTTACATTGAAGAGCTTGAAGAGAACACTAGGAAACGTCGTCGTAAGCCGAGCTACACTTATATTCCGCTTATGGCTGAAGCGGGCTACAGAGCTGATTTGGGAGGCGTATCAGCCAGTTTTAACCCGAAGATTATGCCCTACCTGCTACAGCTGCGGGAGAGTGGCAATTTCACCATTGCAGATATGCAACAGGTGCTTAAGCTCAAAAGCCCCCAATCACTACGCATCTATTGGTTACTGAAAGAATACGCTGGCTTTGGGCGCCGAACTATAAGCGTAGAGGATCTGCGGTTTGTCTTAGGTATAGAAGAGCACGAGTATCCTCGATTTTCAAATTTTAAGGCTCGAGTACTAGACAAGGCCCAAAGTGAGATAGGAGAAACGGACATTCCTTTCACATATGAGCTGGAACGAGAAGGCAAAACGGTAGCTAGAATCAAGTTTCTCTTCCAGCAACTGGCCGCATCTGCTACAAAAAAGACGTTGCCAGGAGCATTGGAATGGGCTGAAGCATTAGCTCAAGTGGGCGTTAGCCAACGTAGCATCACAGCCATTGCTCGCCAATTGGAAAATGAGGAATATGATGTGGGCTATATTGCCTTTGTAGTCCGCATCGTGGAGGCACAATTCCGCAAAGGTAAAATCAAGAAACCAGCTGGAGCTATTTATAAAGCTTTGGTAGAGAAATACTTGTTGGAAGATTACCAGCTGGCTAAGAAGCCTAAGTCTACTCTCAAGAAAGCGATTGCTCCTCTAACTAATCAACAGCAGTCAGTCGTCTTTAAACTGAGTGAGGTTCGCACCATGTATGAGAATCCAGGTCCCTACGCTCAACATCTTAAACCAGCAGCAACTTTTGAGGAGCATCTACAGCAAGTTTATCTGAAAGATGGGTTTGTAATTGAACAACGCGGAGGCGAGGACTGGCTAGTAAAGGTGAGCTAAGGTCGCTTGGCCCACAGCGAGCCTTCGTGATTATGACTTGACGAAAGGCTCGTGATAGCTCGGTTAAAGATGCCCACTTGTATGAGGTTACTCTAAAGCGTTGCAAGAGTCGAATACTAACTGCCACCCCAATTGCTTTGCTAGGGCCTTATAAACAGTTGTTGCTTGTAGCCTTTTATATCGAAAACAGGCCATTTTTGCCCTTTTAAGGGCACCATTATCTACTAAAAAGCGTGTCAATTGACTCTGCAATGAAGGTGCTAGGGTCAAAAACAAGATTTTGCGCCCTGCCTTTAACCAAAAGTGGGCTAAAACAAGATGCTAATAGCCACCAGAAGTGCCCAGATCCGCTAGATAGTGGGAGGGTTGCAAGGGAAAAAGGATGATTTTCAATCAACTTTGATTACGTTTGATTGAAAATCATCCTTTTGCTAGTTGTGTGCGATGGCCTACCAGAAACGTCCAATGCAAAAACTCAAATGCGCGCATTGCGCCACCAAGTTTGAGGCCAACCATAAAAGCCGGATGTATTGCTCCTCTTCCTGCAATACCTTGGCCTGTAGAGCGCGTAAGGGCGTGTCTGGGCGGGCGGCCTCCAATGGGGGAGCAGAAGCTACTACGCTCGCTGTGTCAGCTCAGAATATCGGCCTGCTCACCTTAAGCTCTGCCCTGGGTGCGGCTGCCGTGCAGGGAGGCACACACCTGCTACAGCAAGTGACCCAAGGGGGCTCCGACCTAGACTTAGTGCGGGCGGCAATGCACCAGCTGCGCCAGGAGCTGCAGGCAGCCAAAGTCTTACCGCAGCCGGTCAGTGTGCTCTCCTATCTGCCCGAAGAGTTGCAATTGGCCACTACCCCCGTGGTCATGCTCCCGTTGGGGACCAGTACAGTGTCGGCCGTCCGCGTGCGCTACCATGGCCACATACTCTACCACAACGAGGGCCAGCAGCTGCTGGTATGGGAAGAACGACCCGGTACGTATCACCACATCCGAAACGAGCAGCAACTTGTGCAGCTAGCTGACAAGCCAGCCCACGATAGAAGACCAACGGTAGCACTCCCTTCAGCGGGGGCAGCTGGCGAACTTGTGCTGGACCTTGGGGCCCTGTCACAGCCAGAACAGACCCTTTCTACCACAGCTGCGGAGCGTGCATTTGATGCGGCATTGTTTGCCCCTTTGGCGCCAGAAGCGTTCAGGGGCCCTGATAGAAGCTAAGGCAGGCGTAGCTCCCTTGCTACTCGTGCCCGAGTCTAATAAGAGCCGGTCTCTCACCTGCCGCAGAGGTCGACTGCCGGGTCGGTAGATCTACAGCTGGCAAAATAGCTTAGCCCACGAGGAGCAAATCCTCCAGCCGGGTGGTATACTGCGGCGTGCGCCATTGCGCTTGTCCCAGCCAGGGAGCTTGCTGCCCCGGAGCAAGCAGTAGCGCGGCCAGCTGCACGGTGCCTTTACCAAAGCGGCGGTTCAAGCGGTCCAGCTCGGCCATCAGCTTGGCTCGCTTCTCTGACACTAGCCCCGGCTCAAAGAGCGAGAGCTGCGCCTGCCCTGCAGGTTCTAGGCCCTCCAGGATCACGCCCGCTTTGGTGTAGCGTTGCCCGGGCTGCCACAAGCGCTTTAGTGCCACCCGAGCTATGCGCACCAGCTCCACCGTATCGCTGGTGGCCACAGGTAGGCCTTCTTAGGGTGTTATTAAACAAGGGGCTTAGGAAGCAAATCGAGCTTAGAGGGGCCGTTGGCGAAGTTCTTTGAGCAAGACTTTATACACGTTTTCGTAGCGATGGTTGAAGCGAAATTCACAT
>NZ_BAABDH010000031.1:0-20268 GCF_039539525.1 Hymenobacter algoricola
GCCGAGCGCCGGCATTCGGCCCTCGGCTATCTTGCCCCCAATCACTTCGAAACCCAATTTCAAACCACGTCCCAACTCTGTGCGGCCTAGCTAGACCACCTCAATACCTTGTCAACTTAGCAGCCAGCTAAACGGTACCAGCAGCCGAAGTCCCAGCGGGCAGCTCGGCTGCTATTTCTCGCTTTCAATCTATGTGGCCCAACCTGTTCGACATTCTCTTGTTCACCCTGGCTTATCCGGTGTCGCTGCTGCTGGCGGTGGCAGTGGGCTACTTATTTGCCGAAGTGAAATATCGCCGCCGCGGCCGGATTTGGAAACCATCGGGCATTGAAAACGCCCTCATCACCATTTTCGGGCTCCTGCTTTCCTTCACCCTGCTCTCGTCCAACAATTCGCTTAAGGAGCGTACTGTGCTGATTCATCAGTCGTCGGATGCCGTGGCCGAATTGTACCGGGAAAGCGAGTTGCTGCCGGCCGCCGGCCCGGCCATCGTCCGGGGCTTACTGCTGCGGTTTTTGGCGCTGGAGCTGGCCGAGCACCGCCCCAAACCACTACCGGACCCGGCGCACACCCGCAAAATTGGGGTCCTCTATCGCCAGGCCTGGCAGCAGCTTCGCGACTCTGTCCGGACCTCTACCCTCCGGCCCGACGATATGCGCCGGCTGCTACCGGCCTTTCACAAGCTCAGCGCGGCTACTTCCCGGCTGCACTATTCTTATCAGGAAGGCACTCCCTATTCCATTATCGGGCTGCTGCTGATTTCGTCCTGGGCGATTGGGGCACTGGTGGGCTTCAGCAACAGCGCCCAGGAAACCCGCCATTACTTCGTACCCATCCTGTTTGTGATTATTTCCGTGCTGACCGTGCAGGCCATTCGCGACCTCGACAACCCCGAGCTGGGCTTTATCCGACCCAACTACAGCAACCTCCAGGATCTGCAGCGCCTCATTGCGCAGGACCAGCTTCCTGCGCAATAAGGCGCCCTCAATTGAGCGGTCAGGGCTGCGGCGCACAGTCGACTTTGCCCAGCACGTACTCATAGCCCTGCGTGGGGTTTGCCAGCACCCATTTGCCGCCTTTTTCGGTGCGGGCACCCTCGCGCCAGCGCAGCGAGTCGCCGGTCAGGGTGAACGTCACCTCGTGCACCTGCGTCTGGCCCTCGCCGGCCCGCTGCCAGTCGGCCACGATTTGCTGGCCAGCTAGCGTGCCCCGGAAGGGGCCGCGGGCCCGGTCTTTTTGGGCGGGCAGCACGGCCAGCTCGCCCGTCACGGCCGCGCCGCTGATGTTCAGGCGAACCAGCGTGGTGTCGCGCCCCAGCACCTGCCGGTAGCAGACTTGCCGGGCCTGGGCGGCCGGAGCCGCGGCGGCCGTTTCGGCCGGTGGAGAGGAAGCGGTGGAGGCCGAACGGTTGTCACAGCCGCTTAGCAGCGCCAGAATTGCTGCCGCTAAAACCGGCTTTTTTAAGTTGTTTGGGTTCATCGTGTTGCGGTTAATGGTAAGAGTCCAATTGGTGGTGGCTTGCTGTGCAGCCAGGTTATTTTTCGGGGCTGGCCGGGGTGGCGCGAAACCGGGCCACGACGACCGTACCGTCGCGCAGTTCCAGGGCCGCGTCGGTCACGTAATACGTTTTCACGGTGCCCAGGGCCTGCACGAAGCGGGTTTCGGCGGCGGCGGCCGGCTCGGGGCACATCATGCGCGTGGTGGCCAGCGGGGAGAATTTCAGCTGGTCACCGCCCGTCAGCTCGAAGGTACCATTCAGGCGGTTGCAACCCGTGGAACCGCTCAGGCGGCCGGGCAGAAAGAAAAGCAGGTGCGCGGCCCTGGCATCGCCGGTGGGCGCTACGGGCTGGCCGGCGGCCTCGGTCAGGGCCCAGCGGTGCGCGTAGAGTTTTTCGCTGCCTCCGCCCGCTGGCTCGGCTGAGGCAGGAGTCGGGCTGGCGGCCGGCTGAGCGGTGGAGCTGGCAGCCGGTATAGTGGCCTGGCAGGCGGCGGCCAGCAGGGCAGTCCCGAGCAAGAAGGTTTTGGTGAACATAAGGGAGTAGCGGTTAGGAGTGGTTAAAGCAGGATGGGCCAACGCGTCAGTCAAATTTTCTGAGAACCAGCGTAGTAGCCCGGTTTTTCAGCGTCAGCCGGCGGTTTTCGACCTGGTAAGCGAAGGACTGCCCGGAGAGGGCTTTGCGGAATCCTTGCTCGAAGGCCAGCGCCGGGCAGGCAAGCATGGTGCCACGCAAGGTGCCAAACCGGAGGCCGGCCCGCTCCGGCGTCAGGGAGCCGCCGAAGCCGTTGCAGCCGCTGAAACCCAGGGCTTGTCCGCTGGTCAGGTTCAGCTCCAGATACGGCTTGTCCTTGGTGGCAAACTGCGCGGCGGCTACGGCCTGCCCGTCCATGGATTCCAGCGCCCAGAGGTCGTGCAGGCGGTAGTCGCCGAGGTAGCGGCCGCAACCCGTGAACTCGCGCGGCTTCGGCATAAGGGTTGTTTTGGCCTGTACCGCAACGGTGTACGGCACGGTCTCCCCCGACATATCATTGGTGCAGGCCCGTTGCGTAATCGTGACCACCAGCTCGCCCGCCTCCGTGACGGCCCGGTACCGCGTCACGGGGGCATCCTGCGCCTGGCTGGGCGGCGGCAGGGGCGTGTTGAGCGAATCCACGCCGCCGAGCGACTTAAACCGCATTCCCCGTTCCGGGCCTATTTCCAGCGTCCAGAACGGTTCCGTGCCCGTGGCCACAAAGGCGATGCCCTGGCGGCGCTGGGCGTCCCACCGGTCCGGAGCGGGGGGCACGGCGGCTGGCGCCTTAGCTGGTGCCTGGTTTGGCGCCGCGCCGCCCGGCTGGCTGGCGACGGGCACGCGCAGCGCTGGCTTGGCCCAGGTGCAGGCCGCTACCGATACGGCTAAAATGAGTTGCAACGCGTAGCTTTTCATGGCTGATTTTCTTCGCCACTTCCGCAGCATTCGCACTGGCCAGGTGGGCGTCCCTGACTTTAAAGCTGGTACGACAAGGCCGCTACGTTAGGCCAGCAAGTCGTCCAGATTGAGCTGGTCCAGGTACGGCAGCAGCAAACCTGGGTCGCGGAAGGCGCGGACGACTTCAAACTCGTTGGGGTTGCGGAAATGGATTTCCACAAACAACGCTCCTACCTGATACAGCTTTATCAACCCGGGCGCTTTCCCCGGCCGCGCGGCCAGGTAGTAGCCGTGCTCCCAGGTGTAGAGGAGCTGCGCCGCGGGCGGCAAATGATTAAACGCTTCGAGGGGTTGCATGGCAGTATTGGCGGCACCAAGTACAGCGTGGCTGCTTCGTTTTCAGTTTTTTACGTGGTCAGCAGCACGGCCGGCCCATATGGGTGTGCCCCTCGGGGGACGGCTGGCCCGACGCACCGGCACCAGTCCGAGGGGTGGCCCGATGAGCCGGAGCGGCCAACGCCTTCTTGGCTATTGCCGCGCAGTGCTTTCCGTAAAGCTAGGCGGCCCGTTCGCCCGCGGCAAGCCGCCCGGTGGGCAAACGTGTCACACTTTATAACATGTAACAGCAACCCGAGGCAGCGCGGCGGGCGGTGGCTTTCAGGAGGACGCGGCGACCTGGGCCTGGTACTCGGAGGGCGTGACGCCGGTGAGCTTCACGAAAGCGCGGAAGAAGGTGGTCCGGTTGCCAAAACCCGCCTCCAGGGCCAGGCCTTCCAGCGTCAGCTGGCGCCAGTCGAGCTGGGCCATGCGCTCCTTGACGTACTCAATCCGGTAGCGGTTGAGGAAGTCGCTGAAATTCATGCGGTATTCCTGGTTGATGAAGGCCGACAGGTGGTGCGGCGGAATGGCGGTTTCCGCCGCCAGGTCCTTGATGCCGTAGCCCTTGCACCGGAAGGGCTGCTGCTGCATGTGCGCCGCAAGCCGGGCGCGGTACTCCTGCTTCTTCTCCTCGCTCAGGTAGTAGGCCCGCGCCGCATCGTCCGGCTTGGCAGGCGCGGCGGGGAGCAGCGGCAGCCCGGCCTCGGCGGGGAGGACAGGGCTGCGCAGGCCGTACAGGACCTGCGGCCGCAGCAGCAGCAGCGTGGAGGTCAGGAGCAGGTGGCTGCCCAGCACGCCCACGGTGAAGATGGTGGTGTAGGTGGTACTGAACGGGAGCAGCATGGCCAGTAGCACGGGCGGGAAAAGCAGGGTGTTGAGAACTGTAAAAACCCGCAGCCAGCGCAGCAGCGCGTGGTTTTCCGTGCCGGGCTCCTGCGCCGCCGGCCGGCCGAACTGCCCGAGCAGCCGCCATTGGAGCAGCACGTAGCTGGTGCCGATAACGAACTTGAGCACCGGATGGTAGTAGCCGGGCAGCAGCCCTTCCTGCTGTTTCGTGACGCCGGCAATGTCGACCAGCAGCCCCTGCAGGTAGTGATACTTATACGCGGCGCTGTGGAGCAGAAAGGGCAGCAGCTCCAGCGTATGCAGGCCGAACGGAACGAAATGCAGCCAGTCGAGGCGGCGAAACCGGATTTCCTGGTGCAGCACCGCCCGCACGTAGAGGTAGGCACAGGGTGCCACCAGGTAGTGCAGCGGCATGTTCAGCCGGAACAGGTGGGGCACCAAAAAGATGGAGTGGTTGATGAGCAGCGCGCTGGTGAGGGCAAACAGGGCCACGCTGAACAAAGAGGCGCTCAGCAGGCGGCTGGCGTGGCGCTGCACCGGGTTGACGAACGCCAGAATGAAGCTCACGAGCGTGCCGACGAAGGCGCTCAGGAACATGAGCAGCGTCAGCGGCTCGGCGTAGGGCATCATGGGTAGTGATGGAATCATACGAACCTGACGGGTAAAGCGGCACTCAGCCGGCAGGTAGTTTATTCACCGACGGCCAGGAGCTTGCAGTCACAACTACTGAGACACATATAGATAAAGTAAAATGTTTAAAAAGTCACGTTATGTCTGGCCTTCTTTTTAAAAAAGCAAACTAGCCGGAGTCCCTGCTAACCTGCCCGGCCCAAGGCAAGGGGCGGAAGTGCTGGTACCCCGAACCACCCGCGCCGCGGCTCAACCCGGCACCCATACGGCCGCCTACCGATGATTTGCTGTCACATTTTATAATGTGTAACAGGCGCGTAAGCCCCCGGCTTGTTTCCCGCAGCTGTCCCGCCTACTATTGCGAACGAGCATTCCAGGCCAGCGGCCCACGCGACGGCAGCCCCTGCCCGGCCCTTCCGGACCTGACGCCGGGACTCCCAGACCTCTCCCCGAAGGCCGTGCCTTTTCCGCCTATTATTCACAATCTCCCTCCCCGCTATGACGCAACGATTCATTCAAGTTGGATTGGTCACGCTCGTCCTTTTGCTGGGATGGGCCGCCCCGGCCGCCCAGGCGCAAACCCGCGATTCGCTGCGCCGGGTGTATGACACCCGCACGATTTATGGCTACGGCGACAAGTACATCATGGGCGGCCAGCAGCTGCCGTTTCGCAAGCTGAAGACGGAGTTTGGTCCCGGCGTAACCAGCGACCTATACCGGCAGGGTCGGCAAGACCGGGCCGTAGCCCGCCTGCTGGGCGTGGGGGCCGTGGCGGCGCTGGTGGGCAGCGCGGTGCTCCGCAAAAACGAGCAATTCGGCGGCATTGCCCTGCTGGTCGCTGGCGTGGGCCTCAACCTGGGCAGCTTGCGCTTCAGCAAAAAGTCGACCGAGCTGGTCGACCGGGCGTTGTGGCTGCGCAACAAGGACGTCTTGTTCGGCGGCCGCTGACGCAGGGTGAAAAACCTGCGTCAGCGGCCGCCGACTCGCGCCACTAGCTGCCCCGATGGGGCTCATTCCGCATTCACCATCCAGCTTCCAGCTTCCAGGCACATGCAACGATTATTCACGCGATTTTTCCTCCTGGGCCTACTACTGGCCCGCATCCCCGCGGCCACGGCGCAGGACGGCGGCGGCGGACTGGTGGCGGCTACGGAGGCGGGCCAGGTGCGGGGGCAGCGTGCAGGGAACGTGCTCGTTTTCAAGAACATTCCCTACGCCGCCCCGCCCGTGGGGGCGCTGCGCTTCGCGGCCCCGGCTCCGCACCAGCCCTGGCCGGGCGTGCGCGACGCGACCCAGCCCGGCCCGACCGCGCCGTATAACCGCCCGCCGGCCGGGGCCATTGATGACCAGCCCGCTTTCGACCAGGGCTGGGTGAAGGGCGACGATTACCTGACCACCAACATCTGGACGGCCGCCCTGAGCGGGCCACCCCGGCCGGTGATGGTCTTCATTCACGGGGGGGCCTTCGCGATAGGGGCCGGCAACGTGCCGCTCTACGACGGCACGGCCTTCGCCCAGAAGGGCATTGTGCTGGTTACGCTCAACTACCGGCTGGGCATCGAGGGCTTCCTAAAAATCAAGGGCGTGCCGTCCAACCTGGGCATTCGCGACCAGCTGGCAGCCCTGCGCTGGGTGCAGGCCAACATCGGCCGCTTCGGGGGCGACCCGGCCAACGTAACCATTTTCGGCGAGTCGGCCGGAGCCATGAGCGTGGCCACGCTGCTGGGCAGCCCGGCCGCGAAGGGCCTGTTTCGGCGGGCCATTCTGATGAGTGGCTCGGGCCAGAGCGTGCTCAGCGGCGAGCAGGCCGACCGCGTCGCGGCCAAGTACGCCCGCGTGCTGCGCATCAAAAACACCGCCGAGGCCTACCGCCGCCTCACCCCCGAGCAGGTGCTGGCCGCCCAAAAACAGGTGACCCCCAAGATGGTAAAGCTCGACACCGACAAATATGCTGACCCCGGCTCGGGCACGGCACTCTTTTTTCCGGTGCTCGACGGCGACTTGGTGCCCGCCGTGCCCCTGACCAGCGTGCAACAGGGGGCCAGCCGCGACGTAGACGTGCTGCTGGGCTACAACTCCGACGAAGCAAACTACTTCCTGGTGCCGACCGGGCTGCTGAAGAAAATCAATTCCAACTTCGTGTTGACCCTGGCCGCGAAGCAGCTCCACCCCGCGCCGGCGTCCCTGGTTACGGTGTACAAGCAAGCCTACCCCACCAAGAGCCTGGGCGAGCTGCTGTCCGCCATGGCCACGGCCTACCAGTTTCAGGTGCCCTCCGTGCGGCTGGCCGATGCCCACGCCCGTCAGCCCGGCCGTACCTACATGTACGAGTTTGCCTGGCCCTCGTCGGTGGCGGCCGGCACCTACGGGGCCTACCACGGGCTGGGGCTGCCCTTCGTCTTCAACCAATTGGCCCTGACGGCAGGGCCGCGCGGGATGCTGGGCCCCAGCGGCGGCCCCGCCGAGCTGGCCGAAAAGATGCAGAGCGCCTGGGTGGAGTTTGCCAAAACGGGCAGCCCCGGCTGGGCTCCTTACACTGCCGCCGAGCGCCAGACCATGCTGCTGAACAACACCTGGCAGCTCCAAGCCAATCCGCACGCGAAGGAACTCCGAGCCTGGGAGGGCGTGCGCTGAGGTAAGGCGGGTGGGGGTACGGCGCTGGTTTAGCCAGGGCTGCTGCAAAAGAGTTGATTAGCCCGCCATTTCTTAACCAATCACCGCCGGCTACCGCTGGCCTATTCTCCCTTGCCGATGAAATAGTCGCTCTTCTTTTGTGCGCTGCTAAGCACGCTACTGGCTTCCCGGCCCGGCATAGCGCAGCAAGTGGTTCAGCCCACGCAGCCGCCCTACCCCCCCGCAGCCGCCCCGGCCGCAGCCGGTAGTTCAGCAGCCGCAGCCGGTAGTTTAGCCAACGCGCCCGCAGCCGCCCCGGCCGACAATTCAGCCGCCGCGCCCGCCCGCCAGCGGCTGGATTCCCGTCGCCACTATTGCGGTGCGGCAGCCGGTCGGGCGGGGTGGCGCGGTGCTGAGCGGGGCCACTCAGAACTTCCGCTACCTCAAGCTCCGGGTCAACAACCGGTCCCTGACCCTGGACCACCTGCTGGTGAGCTTCGACTCCGGGCCCGCCAGCAGCCTGCCGCTGCGCTACCGCCTGCTGCCGGGCCGCGACAGCGCCGCACTCAGCCTGCAACGACTGAGTGGCCGCCGCATCCGCCGCGTGGACCTACGGTATAGCAGCGACGGCGGGTACTTCACCCCGGTCAGCGTGATCGTCCTTGGCTTGCGCTAGCCTTTTCGCCCGGCACCTCGGTCCCTACCGTCTGCTATTGGCCTTGGTTAAAAGTTTGGTCCAAAAGTCGCATTTGGGGGGGGGCGAGCTTTTAGGTAGTGGCCTTTTCGGGAATTTCCACCCCGGCAAAGCGCAGGATTTTGTAGAGGGTGCGGCGGGAGCCAATCTGGAAGTAGGCCATGAGCTGGCGGGTGGACTGCTGCCGGGCTAAGTAGAGTTCCTTCACGCGACTGCCTCGAACACTGGAACTCGCGCCACCGTCCGCCCCGGCCCGCCGACCGGGTACTCTTTGCCGGGGTGATGGCCTACGGCTGCAACCTGGGGCTGACGCGCATGGCCCACGCCACCAAGCACGTGGCCCAGTCCACGCTGGAAAACACGGTCAACTGGTACTTCTCGCTGGACAATCTGCGCCGGGCCAACGACGCGGTCATTGCCCTGACGGGAAAGCTGCCGGTCAGCCGCTTGTTCCAGCGCGACCCGGGCCAGACCCATACCTCCTCCGATGGCCAGAAGTACTACGTAGCCGTGGATTCGATTCACGCCACCTACTCCTACAAGTATTTTGGCCAGGACAAGGGGCTCGTCTCGTACGGTTTCCTCGACGACCGGCCCCGACTCTTTTACTCGACCACGTTCACGTGCTCGGACCGGGAAGCGCCTTATATGGTCGATGGCTTGCTGCACAACGACGTCGTGGAATCCACCGTTCACAGTACCGATACGCATGGCTTTACCGAAGTCAACTTCGCCGTGACGTACTTGATTCAGGTGGCCTTTGCCCCGCGCATCCAGTCCTTTCAGGACCAGCAGCCCTACGCCTTCGCCGGCATGGATGTGCCCGACCTGGCCGCGTACGCCCTGCGGCTGGGCAAGCCCCTGGACCGGGGGCTAATTGAGGCGCAATGGGAAACCATCCTACGCCTCATCGTCAGCCTCATCGTCAGCCTCAAGCAAAAGCACGTAACGGCGTCCACCGTACTCAAGCGCCTCAATTCCTACTCCCAGCACCACCCCTTGTACCTGGCGCTGCGCGAGCTGGGGCGGGCCGTGCGCACCGAGTTTCTGCTCCGCTACATGGACGACCAGAACCTGCGCAAGCGCATCGACGACCAACTGGACAAGCTGGAAAGCACGCACCAGTTCGCCCGCGCCGTGTTTTACGGCCAAAACGGGCAGTTTCGCTACGCCGGCAAGGAAGAGCAGCAAGTCGCCGATGCCTGCAAACGGCTGGTCCAGAATGTGATTGTGTGCTGGAACTGCTTGTACCTGAACCAGCAGTTGTTTCAAGCCCCGCCCGCCGAGCGGCAGGCCCTGGCCGATGCCATCGCCCGGATATCGCCCGTGAGCTGGCAGCACATCAACCTGCAAGGCGAGTTCGATTTCTTCGACGAGGCGCTCACCGATGCGCTACGCTTCGACCTGAGCGCGTTACTCACCGTTGAGTGGTAAGTCAATGAAGGCTAAGATACTACCGCTCCAAATGCGACTTTTGGACCAAACTTTTAACCAAGGCCGATATTGCCCAGCGGGTAGGCGAGCAGAAATCAGTGCAGATAACCATACCCGAAGATGCCAGGTCTGGCGGTAGCAGCAGCACACCCTTAGCTCAGCATAGCGCTTGGAGAGTTGAATCCAAATCCGTTCCTTGCACGTAGATGGGCGAGTAGCCCACTACGGTGCTGTCCGTATACCCGATTGCCCCTTTCCTTTTCGCTGTGACCCGTTCGCTACTCGTTCTGCTCTTGCTGTGCAACTACCTGCTGGTAGTGGGTGCGGGCCTGGTGAACCGGCCGGAACAGTCGCGCTATTCGGCGAGCCATCCGTACGTGCACAGCAGCACCTGTCAGCAGCAGAACTACCTACGCCTGGACTGCTTCGATACCTGCAACGGCGACCAAACGCACCTGCTGCAGCACAAAAATAAGCAAACGCCGCAGCACCTGCTGAGCACGCTTAAAGCGCTGGACCTGCATTGTCTGGCCGAAACGGTGAATGTGGGGCGAATACCCTTCTCCGTTTCCCGCTCCCTGGCTCCTGCCCCCTTCGTGGCGGGGACCACGGATTTTCAGGGGGAAATCTATTCTCCTCCCCGTCGGGGATAATTCGACAGCCCGACTTCTAGTCCGGCTCCGGCCCGGGGCTTTGGTGCTCCGGCCCGTTTCGTTTTATCCATTGATTTGATGCGGCGGCGGCTGATTGAGCCGGCGCGCGTCACATTTCCCGACGCTATGAATGCCTTGTCTTCTTTAATTCGTCCGGCGGCCGCTGCCACGGACACGGGTAGCACTACGCGCCTGCCCCGGTTTTCTTCGATGCCCACCTCGTCGGTCCATCTATCTGGGCCCGGCACCGCCCAGCCCGCTCCGAAGCGCGACTACGCCGCCCGGCAGCAGACGGCCAACCAGGTTGCCCGGGCCCAGCTGGCCGCGCGCAGCCGCCTAGTCATTCCCAGCTCCGCCAAGCGCTTCTAAGTGCTACCCCTTCTTCCCAGCCGGCTTCCTACGGAGCCGGCTGGGAACGATGGTGCCCGCTTGTGCGCCCCACGTTCCCAGTTCTCGTCTGAATCTAACACGCCCGAGGCGCAAGCCTACCTGGTGCAGCAGCTCAGGGCCCGCAACCCGGCGGCCATGACGCACTTCTACACCGCTTACCGTCGGGCCCTGTACAGCCTTATTCTGCGCATCGTGCCGCAGCCAGAGGTGGCTGAGGATGTGCTACAGGACAGCATGCTCAAAATCTGGGACGCCTTCCTGAGTTACGATGCGACGAAAGGCCGCCTGTTTACCTGGGCGCTGAACGTGTGCCGCAACACGGCACTGGACCGCATCTGCACGCTTCACTACCGTTCCTGCAGCCGCACGCTGCCGCTGGAGGAAAGCCCGGCGTGGCGGCAACCCGCCACGCCGGGTTTTCGGCCCGAGCACATCGGCCTGTGGGAGCTGACGCGCCGGCTGCGACCCGAGTACCGGGCCGTCATCGACCTGCTCTACTATGGCGGCTACACCCAGCAGGAGACTTCCGACGAACTGGCGATACCGCTGGGCACGGTCAAGACCCGCGCGCAGGCGGCCTTGCGGGAGCTGGGCCGGCAGATGCGCTAAAGAACCGCTCCGTTCCGGAGCACCCGATTTCAACCTTTTCTTCATCGGACAACTGCCGCGGCCGACTTCGGTGCGCTCTTGTCCTTCCCGGCTTTCTATGAACCACACGTACGCTTCAAAATTCCTGGTTCCTGCGCTGCTCGGCCTGCTTGCGCCGGTTGCGTTGCGGGCCCAGACGACTCCTGCCGATACCACCACACTGCGCAACCGCACCCAGCGCCTTTCCGGCGTGGAGGTAATCGGTGGGGCCACGCCGACGCGCAAAACGGAGCTGTCGGCGGAGGCCACGGCCAGTCCGGCCTCCGTTACCCTGGTGGGGCGCGACTACGTGGCCAAGCAGGCCGTCAACTCCTACGGCGACCTGCTGCGCCCGCTGGCCGGCGTCAACGTGAGCAACTACCAGCTCGGCGGCGTGGCCTACGGCATTCAGCTGCGCGGCTACACCGTGGTGGAGCACGCCCGCGACGTGGCCTTTTCCATCGATGGGGCGCTGCAAAACCAGGGCTCGTCGCTCTCGGCCAACGGCTACGCCGACCTGAACCCGCTGATTCCCGAAACGGTGCGGCGCGTTGAGGTGGTGCGCGGACCGTTCAGCCCGTTTTATGGCGACCATGCCCTGGGCGGCGTCATCCGCTTCGATACGGAGGACCGGCTGAACAGCAGCGTGACGCTCTCGGGCGGCACGTTCGGGCAGGCGCGCGGGCTGGGCATCCTGGGCTTCGGCAAGCCGGAGAGCCCCGTGGGTGGCTACGTGGCCGTGGCCGCGACCCGCACCGACGGCTTTCGCGACAACAGCAAGGATAAGAGCCTGAACGGGCTGGCCAAGCTATCCTTCAAGATGCCCGGCGGCACGGCCTCCCTGCGGGTACAGGCCTACGCCGACAACCATAACTCGGCCAGCTACCTCAAGCGGGCCGACATTGACGCAGACCGCGTGGACCGACGCGACGCCGTAAACGGCACCGACGGCGGCTCCACCCGCCAGCAAAATGCCGTGTTCAACTACCAGGGCAGCGACCTGGCCAGCTACTTCAGCGCCACGCTCTACGCCCAGCACCACGACTTCATCCGCTTCCGCGATGGGGGCACGGGCCAGCGCCAGACCCGCGACAACCGCGTGTGGGGCGGCGGCGACGTGCGCTACACCCGCCTGACGAAGCTGGGCAGCCTGCCCGCGCAGGTGGCTGCGGGCCTGAGCTTCCGCACCGACGACATTGAGGGCACCCGCTTTTCCACCGTGGCCCGGCAGCAGGTAAAGCAGGACCGGGAGCGGGATATTACTACCTCCACCCCCTCGGCTTACGCCCAGCTCCAGGTACGGCCCATTGAGCAGCTCAAGCTGACGGCCAGTGCCCGCTACGACCGGCTCTACTACCACGTCCGGGTGGGGGCCAACGATGTGGCGGCCCTGGCCAACACCCGTGTCAAGTCCCACCCCGATATCTTCAGTCCCAAAGTCGGGGCCGCGTTTAGCTTCACGCCCACGCTGAGCGTGTTTGCCAATGCCGCCCGCGGCTTCAAAAGCCCGGATGGCTTCGCCGAATTACCTGTGAACCCCGACCTGAGCGTGTCGAAGCTGGCCAGCTACGAAGTGGGTCTGAGTGCCGACGACGCCAGCGGCCGGCTACACGGCGTGCTGGCCGCCTACCAGTCCAACCAAACCAACGAGGTGCAGATTGACCCGCTGGGCCAGCTCAAAAACTTCGGTCGCACCCGCCGCCAGGGCGTGGAGGCCGAAGCCCGCGTGCGGCTGGTGGAAAACGTGGACGGCCCTACCGTGTTCGGTAATTATACCTACCTGAAAGCCCGCTTGCGCAACGGCGCTGATGCCACCGAGTACGTAACCGACACCCCCCAGTACCTGGGCACGCTGGGCCTGGACTGGACATTCGGCAGCAGCTCCAGCCTGCCCCACCGGCTCACGCTGAGCGTGTATGACCAGCTTATTGGCCCTAAGTACCTGAACTCGGATGGCAGCCTCGAAAGCAAGGCCTTCACGCGCCTGGCCGGCAAGCTCATCTACACCCGCACCAGCTGGGCGGGCTTCCGCGTCTACGTCGAGTCGAGCTTCTACCCCGGCAGCGGCGCGCTGGATGAGGTCAGCTTCCTTTCGGGCCCCGACATTCTCACCTCGGCCCAGGCCCGGGCCACCGTCACGGGCGGCATCAAGGTTCCTTTCTAACCCGACACCATTCCTTTTTCCTTCTCCTAATCCCACTTCCCCATGAAAAAACAACTGACTCTGCTGGCCCTCATTCTGGCCGCTGGCGGCCTGCGCGCCCTGGCGCACGACGCCTGGGTGGATGCCCTGGGCGGCCCCGTCTACAAGATTTTCTACGGTCATAAGCAGCCCGAACCCTATTCGGCCACCAAAGTGACGTCTATCAAAGTGCTGGATACGATGCAAAAGCCCATCAAGTACACCAAGGCCGAAATTCCTGGCGGTCTGGCGCTGACGCCCAGTACCAAGCCGGCTTTATTTGCGCTGGAATACGACAACGGCTACTGGGTGAAGGTGAACGGAGAAAGCCAGAATGTGCGTAAGTCGGCTATGCCCACCGGCACGGATGCCTCGCACCCCCTGAAATTCTCCAAAACTATGCTCAGCTGGGCCTCGTGGATGGCCAAGCCGCTGGGCCAGCGCATTGAGTTTGTACCCGTGGGCCTGCGTGCCATGCCCAAAGCCGGCTCCACAATGAAGCTGCACCTGCTACTCGACGGCAAGCCGCTGGCCGGGCAGATGGTGGAAAACAACAGCAACGAGAAAGGGCCCAAAACCGACGCGAACGGCGACGTGACGGTGACCGTGCTCAAAGGCATCAACCGATATGCAACCGACAAGGATATTATGCAGGCCACCGACCCCGATGCCCAGCGGCTGAGTCTGACGGCGGCACTGGTGTTCGTGGCCAAGTAGCGCTACCGTATATGCAGGAAGAGGCGGGCCTACGGTTCGTTCCGGGACTCCCTTTCGGGGGCTTTTGGAGCGAACCGTAGGCCCGTCGTCTGTTTACTGGTTGCCCTTACAGAATAACTGCCGCCGAGTCCAGGGCCATCCGCATCTGCCGGGTCAGATCCCGCAATTTTGTTCTTCCGCAGTCCAGAAGTTCACGTGCTGATGGTTCGTCAGCAGCGCCGTACCGGGTTCCTGGTAAGTGTGCAGCCAGTGCATCATGGTGGTATCGGCGGCTACCAGGGCTCCGCGCAGATGACGCAAGCGGGCAGCGCGGGTAGCGTTATGATCCCACGTCGTATCCAGCGCGCGGAACCGCTGCTCCAGGCGCTGCCGCTCACTGGTGAGCACCTCCCTGTGGAGCATGGTCGAGTCGTGGAGCGCCAGGACCTGGGTGCGCATCTGCGCCGCCTGCTGGGTTTCGCTCTGCTCCGGCTGGCCGGGTTGGAAGCCGGCCAGGGCCCCGCTGAGCAGCAGACTTAAGCCAAAGAGTTGCTTCATCATCGCCAGCTTACTTGACTTTCACAAACAGCCACAGGCCCAGCAGCGACACGGCCAGCACCCCGGCGGCTGCCAGCATGGTAATAGTATCCCGGACATTCTTACCCAGGCTACCCACGGCGTGGTACTTGTGCAGGAAGGTGAAGGACAGTCCCTCGTAGCGGTCGGCGGTTTCCACCCGGGCGGCCCGGCGACCCGTGGCGGGCTCTACGTAGAGCGTGGTTTTCTGCGGGGTGCGCTACGCTACCTTCACCACGGGCAGACGCTTGTTGATAATGCCGTACTCGCCCTCAGAGTGGTCCACCAGCCCGGTTTTCTCAATGGCCGGCGCGGGTCGGCCATCGGCCTGAGCCACGAAGGCCTTGACGTAGCCATTGAGTTTTGTACCACCCTTTCATCAGCCCCTCGTATTCCTTAACGTACTATATTCTCCGTTTCCTGAGAGGCCCCCCTTAGCAGTCACCCAGCCTGAAGCGATAGGTTCCGATAATCTTTAATTATCGGAACCTATCGCTATCTTCGCTTTTCGAGCTGTTTTTCGCTCGGTTACTCCTTTATATATAGTGTGCATGAAAGGTGACGTGCTCCCGATACCAGTTCCCCAAACCACGGACTCCCTTGCAGGACTTTCGGAGCAGACTGCCCGCTACGTCGAAGCGGGTTTACAAGGTGCCCCGAATACGGCCCGGGCCTACGCCTCGGATCTGCGGCACTTCACCCACTGGTGCCAAGCTAACCGGCTGGAGCCGGTGCCCGCCCCGGTGGACACGCTCGCTGGCTACGTCACCTACCTGGCCGACGCAGGCAAGAAGGTAGCCACGATTCACCGCCACCTCTCCGCTGTCAGCAAAGCCCATGTGCTGCGCGGCTTGCACTGCCCCACCGACAACAAGCAGTTTCAGGTCTTGCTCGATGGCATCCGGCGCGTACACGGCGTGCGGCAGAAGCAGGCACCAGCGTTTACGCTGGCCCAGCTCAAGCGCTTGGTGCGGGCTATCGATATAAGGACGACTGCTGGGCTGCGGGACCGGACGATTCTACTGCTGGGTTTTACCGGGGCCTTCCGCCGCTCGGAGCTCGCAGCCCTGAACGTACGGGACCTGCGTTTTACAGAAGATTGCCTGATTGTCTCCCTGGCCCGCAGCAAAACGAACCAGTTGGGCGAATACGAGGAGAAGGCTATATTCTACTCACCTGAAGCGAAGGTCTGCCCTATTCGCTCGCTGCAGGCGTGGCTTAGGCAACTTGGCCGGGAAGCAGGGCCGGTATTCGTATCACTGCGCAAAGGCCAACGGCTGACCCAGGCGCGGCTTTCGGATAAGAGCATTAACGCGGTGGTACAACGCTACCTGGGGCCTAGCTATTCTGCGCACTCGTTGCGCGCTTCTTTCGTAACGGTGGCCAAGCTCGCCGGCGCGGATGACAGCGAGATCATGAACCAGACCAAGCACAAGACGAGCTCAATGATCCGGCGCTACACCCGTCTGGATGATGTGCGCCAGCACAACGCGGCGCAGAAGCTAGGCTTATAGGGGTTCTTGTTGCAAAAGGGCGGATTTACACGTTAAGCAAGTAATCGCTTGATTCATTGCTTATTGGGAATGATATGCGCGAAGCTTATCAGAAAGGAAATCCTTTTTGATAAGCTTCGCATACCCGCTGGATTGCTTGGAATCGCCCTTTTCTAGCCTATTTTTGGGCTACGCTTTCTGATAGGGAAGCGTAGCGTGTAAAACCGCCCTTTTGCAAGAAGAACCCCTTAAACAAATAGGAAGAATAACACCAACATCAGTTAGCTATTAGCTTACTAACGCCTAACAAACGTGCTAATCAGAATAGGGTAGCCCAATGTAGCAGAAATGCCCGAGCCGCGTACGTGTAGTGTAGTGGCTCCTAAATGACCGTTATAGCTGTACTGCACCGGAACTACCATCATGTCTGTTAGCCCTTGCGTAAGTGCCAAACTGAAATTCAGACGCTCCTTCCCTAAGCGGTAAAAGTGTGCGGTTACGCCTCCCGTTAAGAAACCACCCCAAGTACGGTTGTAGTAAGGCTGTTCACGAAATTCGATGACATCCCGGACCGGGCTGGTACCCCCCGTTAGAGGAGTTGTGTCATAATTGCCACAATCTAAACAGTTGTTGCCGACCCGATTTAAGCCGCCACCCACAAATACGTCTAGCTTGAAACTAAGCAAATAGAGCCGGTCTAGTGTATCCAGGGGGTGGATATTATACCGGCCCAGCGTGTAGTGCAGTTGCACGGGTAACTGATGCAGGTAGGCACTACGGGCAAGACCGGATTGATTGCCTTGGGGAAAGGGGTTTACGGTTACATCTGCTGGCACCTCGATTTTGTAACCCCGAGTTAAGCCACTGCCTCGGTATCCCGCTGTTAGGGCCCATTGCTCGTTGAACTGTAGCCGGGGTTGCAGATACAGAAAGGTGTGCAGTAAAAAATTGCGGGCTTTGAACGGCCGTTCTCCTTTGCCCGCATGTGCTCCTTCTACAAAGTTATAGCCAGCCCCTATGCGAGTATCAAAATAGAGCTTGCTTTGGGCAAAAGTCATTGATGGAGAGGCTGCTACCAGTAGCAGGACTAACATCGTCGAATAGAAGCGACGATTCATACCAATCACTGATTGATGTAGTAGTGCTGGGAATTGAAGTTCCCCACTCTAAACTTTACCGCTATTTGATACTTGTTCAAACCACGAGTTGATTTATGGTATCGCATAACAACCGTGTTGTCGTCACACGAATTACTGATATAGCCGTTATAGGTATTAGTGTTAGTCAGGCACTTTTCCCGCCAGAACGCACCTGGGTCTGGTACAATGGTCATGCAGGCGTCCTCAGCCCACCAAACCCTCATAAACCGCTCTTGGTATTTAGCCTTGGCTAACAATGAAAAGTAGAGGCCGAATTTCTGATATTCTACGTTGCATTTTATTCGCTTGTTGCTGGCTAGGTAGTCCTCGTCATCGTCCGAAAGGGCCTCAGCTCCGTTTCCACAACTTACACCACTACCTAAACTGATTCCCAACCTACTTTGCGAAGATGGCGTTCCTTGGTCTTCAGTTGTGATGTAGTCTAGTACCGGCTCATCAAAGAGATAGTATTTGATTTGGTTATTACTAGGGCTTGCAATCATTTCCTCATACAACTCACCTGCTTGAGCTGCTGGAATGTGATAGACACGCTTTTGCTCAAAATCAAGTCGGTAAATGCGGTCCGCAATTTGTATTGTCCCCTCAGGAGATACCATTGTAGCGAAGTAGTCGTCGTTTATAGGGCTAACCGCCGAATCGCCTTGAGCGGCATTTTCTTCGTGTTTCCTTCTCAACGAGTAAAATCCTCCATGCTCCTCTTCCCACAATTTTAAATGTTGGTCTATGGTCTCTCCAGGAGCCAGTTCGTCAATGTTGTGAATTGCTTCCTCAAATTCCTCGCGGCTGGCGAAAGTCAAATAGTTGCCAGTACTAGCGCTATTGCCCACAGTAGGACGGACTTGAGGGGATGGGTTGTTCTTTGCTTTGTCGCAACTTGAGAGCAACAGGGTAAGAAAAAAAACCGTGTAACCTGCATAGGTAGAGTAGAAGGCGAAGATGTTCTTCATAGCTTTTAAATAAAGGGAGTTGAAAACAGTGAGAAGACTTTCAGAAGAGTGAGATAAATATGCTCATGTTATTCTGTCGCAAGATAGTAGAAGTAGCCGTTTTACCAAAACAATATCAAGGCCAAGTACAGCGCCTAATAGTAGCAACATTATAATCATGAATAACACAGCTTATCCTAACAAAGTACCACGCGCCGGCCTCGGGGGCAGTGGGGAGCAAAACGGCACTTATTCCAGGAGGCCGGGTATAAGTAGGATTATGTTAAGAGACTTTTCCAGGATGACGCGGGGACTATTTCTACTCCCCCACTGCCCTCTAAATCCTGTTTACCCAGGCCCGCGAAAGCACCTGGTTTCGAGTTTACGAAACTCGTCTCCTAAAGCAGTGGCTGGGTGTGACCAGATTTTCCAAGACAAGATTACGGGTATGAGCCTGCAGCGACCCGCGCTCGATGAGCTGCTGGGGCAGCTGCGTGAGGGGGACACGGTGCTGGTGGCACGTTTCTTCCGCCTCAGTCGCAGTCGTGACCACGTGATCCACCTGGTCAACTCCTTTCACCAGCGCGGCATCCACTTCAAGGCTCTGGACCTGGGCATTGACACCACGACGCCGGCGGGTAAGTTTATGCTCTCCATCTTCGCCTCGCTGGCTGAGTATGACCGTGAAAGCATCCTGGAAAAGACCAAGGCCGGCCAGCAGCTGGCCGCTGCTCAGGGCAAGCATATTGGCCGCCCTAAGGGACTCGATGCCGAGAGTTTGGCTAAAGTGAAAAAAGCATTGGAAAAAGGGCTGTCCGTAGCCGAAACGGTAACGTTAACAGGCATTAGCCTCTCCAGTGTCAAACGCTACCGCAAGCACCTGTAGGCCGTGTGAAGCCACAAACGCAGTTGGCTTTATGTTTCTTGAAATTATTCTACCCTGCTGCCATCAAAAATCTATTTAGAAGTATAGCATTTCCTAGTAGGGGGGGATTAGAATTTTTAGGGCTGAGAAAGTCAGGTCCAGTACACTGTTTGGGCGCTGTAGGAGGCATTTTATGCCTCGTTTTATGCTAAAAATAAACCGTTTACATGTCAGGTAAACTCAAAATCTGGTTGGGCGCACGTGTGGAAGTGTACTGATAGTTTATTATCCTTGCCTAAGTTATTGCTCCTATACCTAGTCGCCCGCATTTATTCTTTTCTGCGCCGGGTCGTCTGCTACTGCTCCACACTTATTTCCCCTGTTGCCCGCGTCATTGTGCTACCGCTTTGGCGGCCGGTAGCACGGTGTCGTCAGAGCTTTCTACTACACTTACTTTCCTTGATCCTTCGTTATGAAAACTCACCTCACTCTGCTCTTGGCACTCGGGATATTGAGTATCTCTGCCTGCAAGAAAGACAAGAACGACCCCAACGGTCTTCCCCCAGCCACGCAAGAGGGCAAGAACACCGCGGGCTTTTTACTGGATGGCCAACCGTGGCTGCCTGAGTGGAAAACTAATCTTTCCGTCAACTCGCCCGTTGATGCTTCCTGGCAGCGCACAGTGAAAGGCCGGTCCTTGCGCTTTGGATTTACCCGCCAAAACGACAGCGAAAGTAATCACCTGGATTTTTTTGTGCCGCACATCCGGCAAACTGGAACGTTTGAACTGAACCAGCCCGCTAGCCCCACGCTCGGCGACCGTAACCCGGCGTACGGCATTTATGTGATGGCCAAAGAAGTGCCAGATCGTCTATTCCTTACAAGCCCTACAGCTACGGGCACACTCACTGTTACCCGCTTTGATACAGTGGCCCATATTGTCTCCGGCACTTTCGAATTGACCGTGCAGGAAGGGAAGAGCCAGGAGACCCATAGCGTCACTGAAGGCCGTTTCGACTTACGCTTTTAACTTTTTTCTGTCTCCTAACCCCTTATAGCGGATTCGTGAACAGTTCATCCCTATTTGGCGGATGGCCGTAGCCAGTAAGATGAATCCCTATTCGCTTGATTTACGCACCCGCGTGGCGGCGGCCTGTCAGGAGCCCGGAGCCCGCAAAACGGCGGTGGCGAAGCGCTTC
>NZ_BAABDH010000032.1:0-21158 GCF_039539525.1 Hymenobacter algoricola
TTCCGACGCGTGGCCACGCGCTACGATAAGCTCGCCGATTCCTACGCCGCGTTTATCCAACTACGCGCCATCACCCTCTGGCTAAATTGAGAACACGCCCTAGCCAGATAAACCCTTCTCCCAGAGATTTAATGTCATCCGGCTCCATAGCGGTAAAAAGGTAACGGGCGCAGCTACGACGACTGCGCCCGTTCAATCTATTTAAACTCGGCTTTCGAAACCTACATCGTGTACTTCCGCCCCTTGTTCTGGGCTTTCAGATATACCATCAGCGGCTGGAAATACTCGACCATGGCGCGGGCGGAGAGGTCTTCGCCGGTTTTCTCCTTGAGCACGGCGCGCCAGTCCTTGCTGGCGCCGGGGCGCATGATGTCGGCCAGGAAGGTGCCCACTTCCTTGCTGCCGTAGTAGTTGGTGGCGTGCGGGTCCTGCTTGAGGATTTTCCTGGCAATATGGTCGTGGAGCTGGAACAGGATGACGTAGCTCAGGGCGTAGTCGTAGTACTGGGCGGGGTCGTCGTTGATGTGGGTTTTGGTGGCCGGGTCGAGGTACTGCTCGCCGCGGGCGGTGGGCGGCACGATGCCCTGGTACTGTTTCACCAGCTCCCACCAGCGGGCGTTGAGCTGGTCGGCGGGCAGCTTGTCGGCGTAGAAGCTGTTTTCCCACTCACTCATCACGCCCGAGGAGAAGGGAATGAAGGTCACGTAGTTCAGCGCTTCCTTAAGCAGCGTCTGGGTCTGGTCGGTCTTGGCTTTGGGATCCTGCAAACCCAGGCCCACCAGAAACGGCTTCTGGGTGGCGGCCAGGCCCATCAGGCTGCCCATGGCCTCGTGGTAGGCGCGGTTGGCCCCGGCGCGCAGCAGCACCGGTACCTCGGGGTTGGTGTAGGTGAGGTAGTAGTAGATGTGGCCCAGCTCGTGGTGGGTAGTTTCGTACCACTCGGTGTTGGGCTCCACGCTCATCAGGCTGCGCACGTCCTGGTTGAGGTCCATGTGCCAGGCCGAGGCGTGGTTGTTTTTCTTGTAAGCCGCGCCCTTGGGCAATGGGTACAGGCTGCTTTTCTCGTAGAACACCGGCGGCAGCGCCGGAAAGCCCAGGCTCTGGTAAAACCGCTCGGCCTGCTTCACCTGCCACTCCGCGCCCTTTTTGGCCAGCGTGGCATCGAGGTTTACCCCCTTCACCTCCACCATGGCGCTCCAGTCCTGACCCCAGCGGTTGGGCAGCCAGGAGGCGGGCAGGTAGTCGGGCACCTGTTTCACCTTGTACTTCTTTGCCAGCTCGTAGCGGGCGTAGGTGTGCAGCTCGCGGTATAAGGGGCGCAGCTCGTCGTTGATCTTACGCACCAGCGTCATCATTTCCTCCCGGCTCAGGCCGTAGTCGGAGGCCTGGTAGGTGAAGTAGTCGGGGTAGCCCAGGGCCTGCACGGTCTGGTTGCGCAGGCCGCGCAGGTTCAGCAGCCCGTCCTTGAGCGTGGGGCCGATGGCCTTGCTGGCTTCCCAGATGGCCTGCCGCCGCTGCGGGTTATTCTCCTGGCGCAGCAGCTCGTCCAGGTCGTTGGTCGTGACGGACTTGCCCCGGTACTTATAGTCGAAGCCGTAGAGCTTTTCGGTTTGCTGGGTTTCGGCCTTAATGCGGCGCTTCACCACGTCGGCAATGGTCTGGGGCGAGTTGGCCGCGTTGTAGAGGGCCGCCTGGAGCTGCTTGATCTGAAACGGCTGCAGCTGGTCCTTGTGCTCGAGCAGCTGACGCAGGTTGTTGATGTTGTCGGCGCTGCCGGTGAAGGCCGCCATGGCCTCGTTGGCGCGGGCCGTGGCCACGGCGTTGGTCGAGTCGCCGGCCACGATGCGCGTGTTGGAGCGCCACTCGGCCTCCGACGACTGGGTGTAGAGCCGCTGGTACTCGGTAGAGTAGCCGGCCAGAAACTCATCGGCCTGCCGGCTCCAATCCACGGGTGCGGGCGAGGCTGCCGACTCGGCAGTAGGCGTAGTGGGCGGCAGAGCAGTGCCAATATTGGTTTTGGCGGTTGGGGCACAGGCCCATAGTGCGGTGCCCAGCGTGGCCAGCGCGAGGCCGGAAAGGATGGTCTTCTTCATGGGAGTGAGGGAAGCGCGGGAAGTTCAGCCCCCAAATTACTACTTGCCGCCGAAGTAGGGCCTTCCGACGCCCCCGTTCCGGCTCCGCAGCCCACTTGCGGGGTTCAGAGCCGAATCAGTTGTGCTCTGAACCCCGCAAGCGGCCTGCGGAAGGCAACTGGTTCAGCTCAGAACCGCTCGGGTTGCCTTCCAACCGGGTTGGGTTGTCTTCCCAGCGGGTCAGGTTGTCTTCCGAGCGGGCTTAGGCAGCCTGAGGCAACAAATGACAGTCCTTGTACTTCTTGCCGCTGCCGCAGGGGCAGGGGTCGTTGCGGCCGAACTTGCGCTTCGAGCGGAGCGTCTTGAGCCACTCCCGCGGGTCGACGCTGAAGCGCAGGAAGCGCTTTTCCGGGTTCTGGCGCAGGGCGCGGGTAAGCAGGTCGTAGAGCTCGGGGTGGTTTTGCTGCAGCTTCTCGGGCTTCTCGAAGAAATACTCCGTGACGACGGCGAAGAACTCGGCCTCATTGGTGCCGCCGTAAGAGTTGATGTCGGACTTACCGGCCCGGATGGCTTCGATTTCGCGGGCCATGACCGTGGCCCAGGGCTGAAGCAGCGCGGGCGGCAGCGCCAGCCTGGGCACCCCGTCGATGACGCCGTCGGCCTGGTCGAGCAGGTGGGCAAACTCGTGGATGCCCACGTTCTGCCGGTCCAGGGCATCCTGAAAACCCTGCTCGAGCGAAGCTTTCGACAGGTGCATGTAGTGGGACGTCTGGAAGTTGCGCACCGAGCCCAGCAGCTGTCCCGCCAGCGGGGCCACTTCCTGGTTGGGGCCCTGGACCTCTTTCCAGGCATCGGGCACGATGAGCACCTCGCTCAGGTTGCCGTATTCCCAGTCACGGAAGCCGAAGATGGGAATGATGGCCGAGGCGGCCACCAGCACCCGGGTTACGTCGTCGATGTCGGTTTGCACGCCGGTGATGCGCGTCTGGGCCAGGAATACCTGGACTTCGCGCTCAAAGCGCTTTTTCTCGTTATCGGTCAGCGACAGGTAAAAGGCCACCCGGGTGCTCAGAATCTGCCGCCATTCGTCGGGGAACTCCGCCGCCAGCGCCGCGGCCTTTACGCGGGCGTCGCGGCTGACGTAGCGGTAAAACAGAAAGATGATAACGGCCAACACGGCCAGCCAAAGCAGATAATTCATGGCCCGGTAAACGGCCCTTCGGGATTTAGGTTGACTTACTGCGGGCCCGCGGCGGAGGGCGTCTTCAAATCCGGGTTCGAGCCCAGGCGGTAGCCGAAGCCCAGGCGCAGGGAATAATTCTCGCTGAAAAATACCCCGGCCAGGAAGTTGTCACTGCTGCTGCTGCCCGCGTAGAACTGTCCATCTAGGCTCACCGTAGCCCGATTGCTCCGCCAGCCCAGGCTCAGATTAGGCATCCAGGTGGGCGAGGCAAACTCCAGATCCTGGTACCGGACCAAAACAGCGGGCTGGGTAGCGGGGTCCAGGCGTGGCCTCACGACTTGGTTGAGCTCGTAGCCGGCGCCGACCAGCCAGTGTTGCTCATGGGGCAAGGGCATGAGGAAGCGAAGACCGAGGCGGGCCGTTGCCAGCCAGGCGCGGTAGGTGAAGGGGTGGTATATAAACACGGCCGGATTGCTGCTATTGGTACTGTAGAAGCCGCCCTGACTGCGAAAAGTGCTGACGCTCAGCTCCCCGTATAGGGCCTGGGTGCGGCTGGGCTGCAGCAGCTCGGCATAGAGTCCGCCATACGGCCGCGGCCGACAATCGGTGCACTGGCCGTCTAACGGCCCACTATACACGCTCTCAATCCGGTTGTAGCGCACTCCGGCCAGCAGGCCGCCCTGCAAGGCTACCGTACGCCGGGGCTTACTCTGGGCCAGCAGATTCAGGCTCCCGACCCGCGTGGGCGCGCAACTATTGTTATACGCCTGCACCACCTCTACCAAGCCCGGGGCGGTAAACGGCGCCAGTTCAATAGCCTGGTAAGCGGCCGCACAGTCGCCAAAAAAAATACCCAGTTGCCCTCGGTAGTTATTCCCGTCGGTCACCAAGTTCCGGCCCTGCCGATCTTGAACCAGGTATTTCCGCTCACTCAAATCAAGCACCGGCAGCCCGACGCGGCGCAGCAGGTAGTGCGTGGTACCAAATCTGACCACCCGTAGCAGGGTAGCTGGCCCGTCTACCAAAACGTCGGCCAGCACCGATTCGGTTTGCACGTCGGGGTAAAAGCCCTGGGGCAGCCGGTCGAGGCGGGTTTCGGCGGCGTGGTCAATCGGCAGCGTTTCGTAGCGAAAGTAACGGCCACCGGTAAAGCGTACTGCCTGCAGCTGCCGGGGCTGAAACAGCTCACTGGGGGCCGTGGCAGCGGACCGAAAGCGGATGAAGGCGGGTGGCTCGTTCCAGAAGGCGTTTTCAATTTCACCCCGCAGCGTGTCGCCGTTGGCCCGCACCAGCAGGCCGGGTTCGTAGGCCTGGGCGCGGCCTGAGAGGCTCAAAAAACAGCAGCAGCATACCAGCAGCAGTAAACGAAGGGGCATAGGCAATCGGCAACAACAGAATGGGGGAGCGCTAGAGTCGGGGCAACAGGGCCCGTAGCTTTTCGTGCTGCAACTGCAGCAAGCTAGCATCCATAAACTGATAGATATCGGGAATGCGCAGAATAACAACCGGCGTGTCTTGGAGCCCCGCCCCGAACTTTTCCCGCAGGCGGTCGACGTGGCGGCGCTCCATCACGAAGATGGCCTCGGCCCAGCCCAGGTGCCCGGCCGTGACGCGCACCCGCGCCCCGGACTCGGTACCGGCCGAGCGGGCTTCGTAGTGCGGGTGGTCGTCGAAAAGCCGTTCGGCCGTCAGGCTGCGCCAGCGGTTCTGGCTGCAGATGAACAGCAGCTGGCGGGCGTCAGATAGGACGGAGTCCGGCTTACTCAACCAGCGAAACCCGGATCTTGCGGCCCTTGATTTTGGCCCCCGTTACGCGCTGGGCTACTTCCTGAGCCTGCAGGCGGGGCACGGCCACGTAGCTGTAGTGGTCGAATACTTCGATATGGCCGACGTCGGCGCGCTCCAGGCCACCGTGGGCCACGAACGTACCCACCAGGTCGTGGGCGCTGACCTTGTCCTTGCGGCCGGCCGACACATGCAGGGTGATGCTGGCCGGCTTGGGCGCTTTGGGGGCCGCGGGCGGCAAAGCCGGCGCGTGCAGGGGCTTCCACTGAATGCTCTCGGCAATGGCCCACTTCTGCACGTGGGTCTGCTCGTGGGGCGTGGCCAGGATGTGGGCCGTGCCCACGGCGCCGGCGCGGGCCGTGCGGCCGGCCCGGTGCTGGAAGGCGTCGGCCTTGTCGGGCGCGTCGTACTGGATAACGGTGTCGAGGGCCGTCACGTCGAGGCCGCGGGCGGCCACGTCGGTGGCCACCAGCACCTGGCTGGAGCCGTTGCGCAGCTTCATCAGGGCCTTGTCGCGCTCGGGCTGGGGCATTTTGCCGTGCAGCACTTCGGCCGCTACGCCCCGGCCCTGCAGGAAGCGGGTCAGCTCCACGCACCGGTCGCGGGTGTTGCAGAACACCAGGGCGCGGCCGGTTTCGGGCTGGCTGAGCAGGTGCAGCAGGGCGGCGGGCTTTTTCTCCACCGGGCCTACCTGGCCCAGCAGGGTCAGGTTTTCGGGCAGCTTGCCTTCCTCTTCCGACGAGGCCACGACCCGGGGCCGGACGAGGTTGGCGCGAATCAGGGCCAGCACCTTGTCCGACATGGTAGCCGAGAACAGCAGGGTCTGGCGGCGGCGCGGCAGGCGCTTCACAATCTCCACCAGCTCATCCTGAAAGCCCAGCTCCAGGAGCTTGTCGGCTTCGTCCAGAATCAGCACGGTGAGCTGGTTGGGCACAATGGAGCGCCGCTCGAAGTGGTCGAGCAGGCGGCCGGGCGTGGCCACCACGATGTGGGGCGCCTGGGTGAGCGAGGCGGTTTCCTCCTTGAAGGCGTGGCCGCCGTAGAAGGCCGCCACCCGCAGGCCCGGCAGGTATTTACCGAGTTTCTTGAGCGCGTCGCGTACCTGCAGGGCCAGCTCCCGGGCCGGCACCAGCACGATTACCTGCACGGCGTCGAGCTTCAGGTCCAGGTTCTGCAGGATGGACAGGCCGTAGGCGGCCGTTTTGCCCGAGCCGGTGGGCGCCTGGCCCGCCACGTCCTGGCCGGCGAGGGCCATCGGAATAACCTGTTCCTGGACGGGGGTGGGGGCAGTAAAATTCAGCTCCTCCAGTGCTTGCAGCAAGGAAGGGGCGAGGCCAAGGTCGGCGAAAGAGGGCATGCGAAACGAAAAAGTTGGCTGCAAAGATACGCCGGATTTCGGCGGCAGCCCGGGCGGGATGGAAGTTGCCCCGCCCGTAGCGGCCAGGATTGCCGCCGGGACTGACTGTAGGAAATACCGGCCGACGACGGATGATATCCTGCAAGCTTGTAGAGAACGTCGGCCGTTTACGGATTGTTCTCTACAAATCTGTAGAGAACAGCGCCAAACCGGGCGGCGTTCTCTACTGCGGCCGGTGGGCTACTCCTGCTCCTGCGCCACGTCCACCAGGCGGTAGCGGACGGCGTTCTTCTTGGGGCGGATGTCGATGCCGGCGTAATGGGCGTACACCTTGGTAAAACAGGCGCCGAAGTAAAAAATCATGGCGCAGTAGAACACGAACAGCAGCACGAGCACCAGGCTGGAGGCGTGGCCGTAGATGGGCCCCAGGTTGCGGGGCACCAGCAGGTAGCTGAGCACGAACTCGCCCAGGTGAATGAGCACGGCCGTGAGCAATGACCCGCGCAACACCGCCCGCCACGGCACGTGGGCACTGCTCAGGGTGCGGAAGATTGCCCCGAACCAGGCCGCCAGAATCAGCGTCGACATCACCAGATTCAGGCCCTGCACCAGCACGAAGGTGGCCGAGAAGTCAAAGTCCTGCATGTAGGAGCGCAGGAAGTTGAGCACGGCGTCGGACAGAAAGGCCACCAGCGACAGCAGCCCCGTGGAGAGCAGGATGCCCAGGGAGCGGGCCCGCTCCTTGAGTACTTTCTGGAAGCGGCCGGTGGCCCGGGTCGCGCGGATCTGCCAGAGCTGGTTGAGCGAATTCTGAATCACGACAAACAGCGTGGTGGCAATGAAGAGTAGAAAGCCGAAGCCCAGCCAGGTAATCAGGCGGGTTTCGTCGCGGTTGGCTACGTTGGTCAGAATCTGCTCGACGAGCTCCGTGGCCGAGGAGCCCAGCAGGTCGGAAACCTTGCCCAGCAGCATCTCGCGCACCAGGGAGGTGGAATAAAAAGAGCCCAGGGACTGGATGAGCACAATCAGGATGGGGGGCAGGGCAAACGTGGTGAAGAAGGCCGTGGCTGCGCCCAGGCGCAGCGGGTCGTTGGCCCCAAACTCCCGGGCCGCGCGCCGCAGCAGCAGAAAGAAATCGGTCCAGACTTTGGGGCGGGGCTGGCCCGACTCGCGTACTTTTGTCATCGAAGGCGTTGCTAGCCGCGCCGGCCGGCGGCGAAGAGCTACGAAGGTAGCGCGCCGCCGCCGGAACGCCCCGTTTTCCTTAGCCCGCCGCCCGTGCCCGTACCCGCTCCGCTTAGCCCGCCGCCCCTCCCGCCCCCGCCGACCGCCGGCTGGGTCCGCCGCTACCTGCTCGACCCATTGCGCAACGTGCTCCGGCAGGGCCTCACGCCGCCGCAGCTGGCCCTCACAGTAGCCCTGGGCGTGGCCTGCGGCCTGGTGCCGGTGCTGGGCGTTACCACGCTGCTCATCACCTTCGTGGCGGTGCGGCGGCGGCTCAACGTGGCGGCCATGCTGCTGGTAGGTCACCTGATGAGCCCGCTGCAGCTGCTGCTGCTTATCCCGCTGCTGCGCCTGGGAGCCCGGCTGTGGCAAAACGGGCAGGCCCCGGAGTTGTCGCTGGAAAAGCTGAAGTACCTGATGGTCCACGACTGGCGTAGCGCCCTGCACCTGCTCGGGCACGCCGGCCTGGGCGCGCTGCTGCTCTGGGCCGTGGCCATGGTGCCGCTGGGGCTGGCGCTGAACTACGGCCTGCGCCCGGTGTTTCGGCGCCTGCTGGCCCGGCAGGGAGCGGCTTAGGCAGTAAGGCAGGTCCGAGTAGAAAATAAGAATACCATTGTGCCAAGCCCCCGCATGTAGCATACATTATGTTATTCGACTATTCCCAGACGAAGGCCCGGCTTTTGGTACTTCCCCACTGCCCCAAAAATCCTGTTTGCCCAGGCCCGGGAAGGTGTCTGGTTTCGGGTTTACGAAACTCATCCCTTCTGCCAGTTTCGTAAACGTTGATTCGTAGACGGGTTTCGTAAACNGGTTTATGCACCACCATCTACCACCATTTTGGTTCATAGTTGACTATAATCAAACAGGGCCTCCCAAACCGTCATCAGGACCGTGGTACGTCCTTCTCTATGTTCCAAGCATGTGCGCTGCTGAAGCATCATTGGGTCCAAGCGCGTAAGCCCGTGGCGCTCCACCACCTGCAGAATGGCCTTGCCTTCCTCTGTGTCGAGTTGTTTAGCTGGGGTTTCCACTTCGGCGAAGGACCGATACAGCACATAAAACGGACCCACCAGGGACAGCAGCAAATAATGCTCTTGCTGGCCCCGTACGGCATAGGTAAAAGCGACTTCGTAATTCAGGTCGGTTGAGTCCTCCAAGACAAAATCGCGGGCCAATTCGTCTACGAGGGCTTGATAGGGCCGTCGGTTGTATGCTCGGAGCGAAAACCCGTAATGGGGTTCCGTAGCCGACCCGTAGGCGGCCACAATGGCCTCGTTGACCACTTCCAAGGAATCCGGTTGCCGCGACGAATGGGAGACATGAGCCATAGTGGGTATTCGAAGGGTGCACCCTTGAAGTTTACAAAAACGGTGCTTTAGGCAGCCACCGACTTTCGGACAGCATCCGATAAGGGCCCGTTATCGGTCCTGAAAGTACTGTGGATTATTGGGTGTTGTAAACCGCGGTGGAATAGCTGCTTGGATTTGTAAACGAAACGACCGTCTGAGGAACCCCAGACGGTCGTTTCGGTACCTTCTAAGCTCTAAGCTCTAAGCTCTAAGCTCTAAGCTCTAAGCTCTGCGGTAAATCGGCTCTACGGTGGTGAAGTACTGGTTGAGCGGCTCTTCCGAAGTCGGGTCCAGCACCAGCACGTCAATCAGCTCATGGTCACTGATGTTGCCCTGCACCACGGGCCCGAGCTCCTGCAGAAAGGCGGCGTCGTTGTCGTCGGTGTGGAAGGCCAGCAGCAGGCGCGGCGGGGCGGAGTTGTCCTGCAGCTGCACCTGGGCGATGTACACGGCCCGGATAACGGGCTTGGCAGCGCTGAAAGCGCGCAGGGCGTCCAGCAATTGGGTGGGGTAGTCGGCGGGCTGGCCCAGCAGCACGGGCACCGGCTGGTCGGGCCCGTCCGGGGCGCCGGCAAACAGGCGGCCCGATAGCAGCTCGGCCAGCTCCTCGGCGGGGAGCAGCTTGCCCACGGCCGAGAACGGGTTCAGGGCGCATTCGGCTCCCTGCACCATCTGGAAAAACTCCATGCCCCGAATGCGCAGGTAGGGCACCGAGTCTGTCTCCATGCCGCCTTCGTACATCCTCTCCACGGAGCTGAAAACCGGAATTTTGCCGTCGTTGAGTACCTGCAGCTGAATCTCCATGCCTTCGGTGGGCGTTACTTCGCCGCCCGCTTCTCCTTCCTTGGGCAACATCACCACCACCAGCTCCTCGCCCAGCAGGGCGCGGTAGAAGTCGGTGCGCAGCTCGGGCTGGGTGGCCGCGTGCAGCAGCAGCTCCTCCAGGATATTTACCGGCTCGAACGGCGGCAGCTGGGGCATGGGCGGCAGGGGCGGCACCGGCAGCGACATCGGCTGCTGGGGCTCGGGTACCGGCGAGGTGTAGCTGGAGCCTTTGTAGCGCGGGCCGCCGGGGGCCGGAGCCGGGGAGCCGGCCGGGGCCGGCGTGGGAGCAGCGGGCGCCGGCACGGCGGGTGCGGCGTCTTTTTTGGATTTCAGAAAGTCAAACAGACCCATGACAGATAAGTGGATTGGATACGCAAGCTAACCAGGATTGCGGAAGATTTCAGCCTCCCCGGCCCACAGCGCTGACTTTGTTCGTAGCCGTTTGGTTGCCAAAGAATTGCCGGGAGGCGGTGCTGGGGCGCTTACCGGCTGTCGGGCACCACGCCGCAGCCCTCCAGCTGGGCCGAGACTTCGCTGATGGTGAAGACCTCGCCCTGGTTGCCCCAGGAGGTCTGCACGAAGTTCAGCAGGTTGGTGAGCTGGGAGTCGGTGAGGTGGGAGTCGGCGGCGGGCATCACCTGGTTGAACTCGACGCCGTTGACCACCAGCGGCCCCTGCAGCCCCTTGCGGAGCAGGCAAGCCAGGTTTGCGCGGTTCTTGGTCAGGTAGTCGGCGCGGGCCAGGGGCGGAATCAGGCGCTGCAGGCCCTCGCCCTGGGCGCCGTGGCAGTTGGCGCAGTGCGTGGCGTAGATGCGGGCCCCCTCGTTCTGCCGCTCGGTAAAGCAGCCCGACAAGCTCAGCCCCGCGCCCAGCAGCGTGGCCGCGCCCGCCACGCACGACCGGCGCCGGCTCATCGGGCGGCTTTCTGTTCCTGCTCCACCTCCTGGAGCAGCAGGGGCAGCTCGTCGAGCAGGCGCTGCACTTCCAGCGGGTTCATGCCGTCGTACACGCCCCGGATGCGGCGCTGCGGGTCTACCAGGGCGAAGGCACCGCTGTGGGCGTAGCCGCCGGGTACCTGCTTATCCACCTGGGCGGCCGTCATATAGGCGCGGGCCAGGGCGAAGATCGAGTCGTGGGAAGCGGTGGCGAAGTGCCAGCGCGAAGCATCCTGAATGCCCAGGCGCTGGGCGTAGTCGCGCAGCACCGGGATGGAGTCGTGGGCCGGGTCGATGGTGTGGGACAGCAGGAGCACCCGTGGGTCGCCCTTGAACTGAGTATACACGCGCAGCAGCTCGCTCTGCATCTTGGGACAGATGCTGGGGCAGGTGGCGAAGAAGAAATCGGTGATGTAGACCTTGCCGGCGAAGGTGTCGTTGGTAATTACCTGGCCGTCCTGGTTGGTGAGGCGGAAGGCCGGAATGGTGGCGTACAGCGTGTCGGCGGGGCCGCCGTCGGCCCGGGGCCTGATTTCCCGCTCCCCGATGAAGGGCAGCCGCTCGGCTTCGGCCGTGGCGGTGGTATCGGTAGTGCAGGCGGGCAGCAGCAGGGCGCTGCCCAGCGTCAGCAGGCTCACGCCCAGCGTACGGCGCAGAAAGGAGAAGGTCATTGAGCGGAAGGTTGGGACGAGGGTAGGGCCGGCGGCAGCACCAGGCGGGCCGAGTCCAGGCTGCGGGTCATGAGCTGAGCCACGGAGTCGATGCGGCGCTGCTGGGCGGCAAAATAAGCCAGCCGGCGGGGCACGGTCACCGAGTCGGCGGGGCGGTGGTAGCGGTGCATCCAGTCCATCATGGCCGCATCGGCCGCCAGCAGGGCCCGGCGGTGGCGGCCGGCGGCCACCGAGTCGAGGCCCGGGGCAGCCTGCAGCTGCTGGCGCAGGTCGTAGAGCTCATCCATGCGGCTCATCAGCGAGTCGTGGCTGGCCAGCATGGTTTTTTCGGCCTGGTCCGCCTGCTGGGCGGGCGTGGGCTGGGAGTTGCAGGCGCCCAGGACCAGCAGGGTCAGGCCGGACAGCGCCGCAAAGAAAGAAGGAGTTTTCACGCCGCAAAGGTAGGGTACGAGCGCCGCAGTAGCACGGCTAAAAAGGCCGTGGTGAAAGCCCGCGCGCCCCGGCCGGCGCTACTGAAAGTACTGCCAGCCCCAGCGCAGCAGCTCGTAGCTGGCCCAGCCGACCAGACCGAACACTACCAGCAGGCCCAGCATCACCACGATAAGCAAACCCCGTCCGCTGCCGGTATGTTTGCCCTCGGCGTAATGGCGGCGCAGCAGGTCCACGTTGCGCTCATTGCTTTTATAGGCGAAGTCGAACAGGTTGCCCACCACGGGCACGGCGCCCACCAGGGTGTCGAGCAGGATGTTGAGGCTCATGCGCACCACCACGCTGCCACTGGCCCCGTGGCGCATCATGGTGAGCAGCAGGGCCGCCGACACGGCGAAGGTGGACAGGTCGCCGACGACGGGCAGCAGCCCCAGCAGCGGGTCGAGGCCGAAGCGGAACGAGGTGCCGGGCAGCCGGAACTGGCTGTCCATGAGGCGAGCCACGCGCTCTACCCAGCGCAGGCGCTCATCGGCGTCGAAGGAGGAGGGCAGCGGCAGGGAGGGAGGTACGGAGGCCATGGGAAAGGGGAGTTTAGGTCTTAAACGCAGGTGTCGGGAAAAAGGCGGGGCGGCGCTCCGGCCAATGAAATCCGGGCCTGGCCAATCCTTTTCGGCCGGCCGGCAGTTATAGCAGCTTACGCTTGCCCCGCCTGCGGCCTCACCCTTACTCTTAAGGCTTTCTTATGGAAACCAGAACTCTGGGCCGCTCCGGCCCCCACGTATCGGCCCTGGGCCTCGGCTGCATGGGTATGTCCGACTTCTACGGGCAGCCCGACGACGCCGAAAGCACCCGTACCCTGCACCGCGCCTTCGAGCTGGGCGTCACCTTCTTCGACACGGCCGACATGTACGGGCCCTACAAAAACGAGGAGCTGGTAGGCAAAGCCTTCCATGACCGGCGCGACAAGATCGTGCTGGCTACCAAGTTCGGCATCCTGCGCGACCCCGCCGACCCCACCAGGCGCGGCATCAGCGGCCGGCCCGAGTACGTGCGCCAGGCCTGCGAAGCCAGCCTGCGGCGCCTCGGCACCGACTACATCGACCTCTACTACCAGCACCGCGTGGACCCCGCCACGCCCATCGAGGAAACCGTGGGCGCTATGGCCGAGCTGGTGAAGGAAGGCAAGGTGCGCCACCTGGGGCTGAGCGAAGCAGCCGCCGACACCGTACGCCGGGCCTGCGCGGTGCATCCCATTGCGGCGCTGCAAACGGAATACTCGCTCTGGAGCCGGGAGCCGGAAGACGAGATTCTGCCCACCATCCGCGAGCTGGGCGTGGGCTTCGTGCCCTACAGCCCGCTGGGGCGCGGCTTTCTGACCGGCCAGATCCAGCGCTTCGACGACCTGGCCCCCGACGACTACCGCCGCCACACCCCGCGCTTCCAGGGCGAAAACTTCCAGCGCAACCTCGACCTGGTAGCCCGCATCCGCGACCTGGCCGCCCAGAAGGGCTGCACTGCCGGGCAGCTGGCGTTGGCCTGGGTGCTGGCCCAGGGCCAGGACATCGTGCCGATTCCGGGCACCAAGCGCGTGGCTTACCTCGAAGAAAACCTCGGCGCCCTGGAGCTCAGGCTCAGCGCAGCCGAGCTGCGCCAGATCGATGAGGCCGCCCCCGTGAATGCCGCCGCCGGCCCCCGCTACCCCGCCGCCATGATGAATAGCGTGAATGGGTGAGCAGGTGCAGCGGTAAGCTGACGGGCCGATGCCGTGAGGGGAGCGGGTCGGCGCTGAATATGCCTTGCACCGGTGCAGGGCATATTCAGCGCCCTCCGGAGGGCATCAGCACCGGTGCGGGATACTTCCCAAGCCCTTCGGAGGGCATCAGCACCGGTGCGGGATGCTTCCGAAGGCCTCCGGAGGGCATCAGCACCGGTACAGAGCCTATCCCAAGGCCTTCGGAGGGCATCAGCACTGGTGCGGGATGCTTCCGAAGGCCTCCGGAGGGCATCAGCACCGGTACAGAGCCTATCCCAAGGCCTTCGGAGGGCATCAGCACTGGTGCCGGACCTATCCGAAGGGCTTCGGAGCCACCCTGCACCGGCACCGGAGCTATCCAAAGGGCTTCGGAGCCACCCTGCACCGGCACCGGAGCTATCCAAAGGGCTTCGGAGGCATCCCGCACCGATGGGAAGGCAATCCGACGGGGTGCAGCGGATGATGGCAGAAGCCGGCAGCACGTCAGGCCTGCCAGCTTAGCACTTTGCCCGCTTACCGCTTCATTGGCGGCAGCAGATCAATCAGGCCGTCTTCGCTTACCACGATGGCAATGCAGGCGTAGCGGCTGCTTTCCACGTAGCGCAACGCCGAGTTGTAGCGGGAGCCGCGGGAGGAGTCGCCTTTTTCGGTGGCCAGCCCGTCGAGGATGGCCCCGATGGCGAAGCAGATACCGCTGGGGTCAATGAATACGGCCCCGTCGATGTTGGTGACCAGGCGCAGGACCGAGGGCGTCATGATGCGGGGCGTGACGCGGAAGCACTGCCGGGTGAGGCGCACGGCTTCCTGGGCCGCGCCCTCCGAAATAACCAGGATGGTGCCGTTGGTTTGCTTGGTGGCCTTCTGAGTCAGCTCCCAGAGGTAGGCAATGCCGGCAGCATCGACGACGGGAAAAACGCGGTGAATGGCGCGGGCAAAGTTCTGCTCGTCAACCCGGCCCTGGGGCAGGCGCGGGGTGTTGGTCACCACCTTCATCATCACCTGCTCGCTGTGGCTGAGCTCCCAGCTGTAGTGCTTGGTGAAGTGCACCGTGAACAGGGGCTCGAAGTGCGGGTCGGTGGGCTCTACCAGGTGGCCCAGCCCAAACACGTTGGTGGCATCCGTTATCAGGGAGGTACGGCCCTCGCTGAGCTCCAGCAGCTTGCGGATGGAGCGGTGGTCGCGCAGGGTGATGGGGGTTTCCAGGGTAAGCACGGGCACCACGGCCGGGTGGTGGCGGCGGGCTACCAGCATCGTGCCGATGCCTTCGTCGCCTTCGTGGCGCAGGGCGGCCACGCCGTTGCAGGCGTCGTAGAGGCCGTGGTTGCCGGCGGCGGGCCGCAGCATAAAGCGGCGGCCGGCGGCGCGCAGCACCTCGTTGTAGTCGCGGTCCAGCACCGGCCGCTCGTCGTCGGTGTCGGTTTCGCGCAGGGCCCGGGAGCAGTCCTGCAAAAACTCCTGCACCGCCGCCGACAGCAGCGACACCGACCGGGTGCCGCGCTGGGGCGGCAGGGCGTAGTAGCTGTGGTAGGTTTCGGCCGACAGCTGGAGCACGACCACCACCAGGTAGCCGTTCAGGCTCACGGGCAAAGAGCAGAAGCTGATGCGGTCCTCGTCGTGGTGCAGAATCAGGCCGCTGAGCAGCTGCTCGGTGGCATTGCGCATCAAGTCGTACCAGCGCAGCTTCTCGAACCGGTCGTGGTCGGTGGGGTGCAGGTGGTAGACCACCTCGCGGGGGCCGTCGGGCTCGAGGGCGGCGGCGCGGGATTTCACGTCGGCAAAATCAGCGGGCTCGTAGCGGTGGCTGGCGGGCTCAATGACCACGGCCTGGGGCTCGTCGGTTTCGCGGGCGGAAGCCAGGCCGAGCAGAAAAACCTCGGGCTTCAGGTTACGGTCGAGCAGATTGAAAACGCCATCGGCAAAGAGCTGGGCCGTAACGCGAAACAGGCTTTGGTGTTCCCACATGGGCAATTCGGGGCGGGGCAAACGAACGGGGGAGAAGGGCGTGAACCGGAAGGTACGGGAAAACGCCGGGGAAGGTGGTCGGGGCTGGCGGCAAGATTCTGCCCGCGGGCCCGCAACAACCCGGGTTGTTGCGGGTTATTCGCCCAGAAACCCGCGCCCCGGCTTGCGAATCGGCGGCCCGGAGCGTATCTTCGGAATACCCAGCCGTGCCCCGCCATGTTTATCGACATCATTCTGGCTTTTGCGTGCGCAATGTCGTTCCTGCCCCTCACCACGGGGTATTGCGCCTATAGCTACGGCCGCTCGTTCTGGCTGTGGTTTGTGCTGGGCTGGGTGCTGCCCATCGTGTCGTTCTTCCTGCTGTTTGCCTTGCTCTACCGCAAGGAAATGAACGGCGGCGAGCAGGCCCTGGCCGAAGCCAAAGAAATCCTGGCCGCCGCCGAAGCCCGCAGCGTCCGGATTCGGGAAGAGTAGGCTGGCCAGTAGGGCTGAGCCCCGGCCGGGGCCGGGGTTTAGGCCGGCCGTTAAAGTCGTTTATCTGAGCCTTTGGGGCCTAGGGCTGGTGCGTCCGCAGCCACTGCTGCACGCCCCGCGCGGCCCAGGCGCCGGTGCTGAAGCAGCCCTGCAGCAGATAGCCGCCGGTGGGCGCTTCCCAGTCCAGCATCTCCCCCGCCACGAAGGTGCCCGGCCGGCGCCGCAGCATCAGGTGCTCGTCGAGCTCATCCCAGGCCACGCCCCCCGCCGTCGAAATGGCCTCTTCCAGGGGGCGTAGCCCGGTTACCGGAACCGGCAGGTGCTGCAGCAGGTGGGCCAGGACTGCGGGTTCGGCCGTGGCCGCCGTCGGTGCCAGCTCGCGCAGCAGCGTAGCAACGGGATGGCCCAGGCGCAGGGTCTGCTCCAGAAACGCCGCCAGCGACTTGCCCCCGCGCGGCTTTTGGAGCCGATGGAGCAGCTGCTCGGGCGTCAGGTCGGGTTTGAGGTTAAGGTGGAGCAGCGCCGGTGGGCCGGCCGCCAAGGCGGCGCGCAACGCCGGCGTGAGGGCGTAGGCCGGCGTGCCTTCCAGCCCGTACTCGGTCAGCATGACTTCGCCGCGCACGATCTGGCTGCCGCTGCCGAGCGCAATATTTTTGAGCGGGGCCCGCCCGACCTTCGTCCGGAAGAACGTGGACCAGGCCACTTCGGCCCCGCAGTTGGCCGGGGCAAACGGTGCGTGCGCCACGCCCAGCGCGGCGAAGGCCGTGACCCAGTGGCCGTCCGAGCCGGTCTTGGCCCAGCTGGCTCCGCCCAGCGCCAGCACGACGGCGGCCGGCCGCACCTCCAGCTCCTGCCCCGCGCTTTCGTGGTGCAGCCGCAGGCCCCCGGCCGTGAAGCCCAGCCAGCGGTGGCGGACGTTGATTTCGACGCCCAGCGTGTGCAGCCGGTCGAGCCAGGCGCGCAGCAGCTGGGCGGGCTTGTACTCTGCAGTGGGGAAAACGCGGCCACTGGTGCCCACGAAGGTTTCCAGGCCCAGGCTGGCCACCCACTGGCGCAGGTCGGCGGGTGAAAAGTGGGTGAGAAACTGCGCAAAGCTGGCCTGGCGGGCTCCGTAGCGGGTTTCAAAAGCGGAAGTTGGCTCGGCGTTGGTCAGGTTGAAGCCCCCGTGCCCGGCCACCAGAAACTTCCGGCCCACGGTGCCCTGGGCCTCGTACACCCGCACCCGGTAGCCGGCTTCGGCCAGGTGCTGGGCCGCCAGCAGCCCGGCCGGGCCGCCCCCGATAACGGCAATGTCGGCGGCCGGAGACGGATGCTTTTCCTGATCAGGAGCGGTGGTGGCGGTAGGCAAAACGGGGGAAGTAGAATGACAAGGCAAAGTTGGCCCGCCGCCGTCGAAAGGCAAGGGAAAATCCCTGGTTGGCGCCTGGGAGCCGGCAAGCCGGGGCTTACTCGGTTTCTTTCAGCAGCTGCCGGCGGTAGTTGCTCAGAATGGAGGACTTGCGGATAAAGCCCAGGTAGCGGCCGTTGGTGGCCACGGGCAGCGCGTACACGTTGAGCTGCTCCATACAGCGCAGCGTGTCGAGGGTGGTATCGTCGGGGTTGACCACGGCGGGCGGCATCGTCATCAGGTCGCGCACGCGGGTGGTGGTGTAGTGCTCGTCGTCGAAAAGGGCATCCCGCACGGTATCGAGGGTGATCAGGCCCACGAGCTGGCCCACGTCGTCGACCACCGGAAACAGGTTGCGGTTGGCGTGGCGGAAGATGGTGACCAGCTCGCCCAGGGTACTTTCGGGGTGCACCGGCTCGTAGTCGGTCTGCACCAGCGAGAGAATATCGAGCTGGGCCAGCAGCCCCCGGTCGCGGTCGGCGTGCATGTATACGCCCCGGGTGACGAGCTTGCGGGTATACACGGAGTAGGGCTCGAAATAGCGCGTTATCAGGTAAGAGCTGGACGACACCACCATCAGCGGCACAAACAGCGCGTAGCCCCCGGTGATTTCGGCAATGAGGAAGATGGCCGTGAGCGGGGCATGGATGACGCCGGCCAGCGTGCCGGCCATGCCCAGCACAATAAAATGCACCTCCGACACGGGGTATACCCCACTCAGGTTGATGATGCGGGCCGCAATGAAGCCCATCAGCGCGCCGGCAAACAGCGAGGAGCCGAACATGCCGCCGTTGCCGCCCGAGCCCACGGTAATGCAGGTGGCAAACACCTTGAGCAGCATGCTGGCCGCCGCCACCAGCAGCAGCGTCCACACGTTCTCGTCGCGGTACACCGAGAAGATCGAGTTGTCGACGAGGTGCTCGGGCTGCCCGCTGAGCAGCAGCTGCACGATGTTGTAGCCCTCGCCGTACAGGGGCGGGAAGATGAACACCATGATGCCCAGCCCGAAGCCGCCCAGCACCACCTTGCGGAACGTGCCGGTCCAGCGCTCAAAAAACTTGTCGGCCCAGAAGTAGATCCGGATCATGTACACCGACAGCAGGGCCGTGAGCAGCCCCAGCAGCACGTAAAACGGAATGCCCTGCACCGGCCAGCTGCTGGTAATGAGCACGAACGGCTGCCCCGCGTACAGGGCCTTGGACACCACCGTGGCCGTAGCCGAGGAAATCAGCAGGGGAATGAAAAACGGCGCCGACAGCTCCGACAGAATCACTTCCACGGCAAACAGCACGCCGGCAATGGGGCTGTTGAAGATGGCGGCCACGCCCGCTGCCGCGCCGCAGCCCACCAGCAGGCGCCGCTCGCGCTGCCCCACCCGCAGAATGCGGCCCAGGTTGGAGCCCAGGGCCGAGCCCGTCACCGAAATCGGGGCTTCCAGACCGGCCGAGCCGCCGAAAGAAACCGTCAGGAAGGAGGTGACCAGCTGCGAGTACAGCTTGCTGCGCGGCACGATGCTGCTCTGGCGGGCAATGTTGTAGATGATGGGCCCGATGCCCCGGCTCAGGGTGCCGCCCAGAAAGTAGCGGGTGAAGATGACCGTGAGGGCAATGCCGATGATGGGGTAGAGAAACAGCGCAAACACCCGGTACTGCTCCGGCACCCAGGCGTAGAGCAGCGTCTGCACCCCGTGGACCGAGGTTTTGATGGCCACCGCCGCCAGCCCCGCCAGCCCGCCGACCAGTACGCTCACCAGAATCAGGTAAACCCGGTCGTTGACGTGGCGCAGGCGCCATAGCAGCAGAGGACTCAGCAGCCGATGAAGGTAATTTTTGGGCATTGATAAGAGGGTAACGCCGGCCCGGCCTCACTGTACCGTGGCCCGACCCCTTTACCTCAACGCATGATACTCAAAAAGGGGTATTAACCGGCTGCCGAACCGCAAAAATAGGGCTATTAAACCGCTACGGGCACGTCGTGGTAGCCTGCCCGCGTCTCAGCTCCTGAATCATGCACAAGGGACAAGCTGGCTGGAAAATGCGGGGCCTCACGGCCGGTTCAGCCAGCGTCCGAAAATGAGGCCGCCCAGCGCATAGGCCAGCACGTCGAGCGGGTCGGCCGTGGCCGTGGCTTTCAGGGGCGGCAGCAGCAGCTCAAACCAGACGGCTGTCACCAGCCAGCTGCTGATAATCCAGGAAGCCGGCAGCACAAACCCGGGGCGGCGGAAGTACCACCGCCGCAGCAGCACCAGGGCCAGCGTGAGCTGCAGGGGCAGGCAGGCCACGTCGGCCAGGTAGGCGTTCAGCGCGGAGGGCAGCGGCAGCGGGCCCCACTGGCGGCTGTAGCCCACCAGCGCATACAGCGCCGCAAAAGCCAGAAACAGCGGATGGCGGAACTCGCGGGCCAGCATCGCCTCAGCCGGCCAGGATCGTGACAAACCAGAGCAGAAAGGCCATAATAGCCGCAAAAGCCAGCTGCCCGCCGCGCACCAGGTATTTAAGAAAGCGTACCCCGGCCCCGTCGGTGGGCTTTATCTCGATGAGCATAAACGAGGACACCGGCTGGCGGGCAAGGGCCTCCTGCTCCTGGGCGCGGCGCTGGGCCTGGGGGTCGAGTAGCTGCTGGCAATGCGCGCACCGGTCATCCGGCTGTTGCTGCCACGCCGACCACTGGCTGCAATGAGGACATTTTTTGGAAGCAAACGGGGTGCGCATGCCGCAAAAGTACGCCCTGAAAATTTGGGGCAGCCCCCACGTCTATCACCTGAAAAGGGGAATGGACGCTACTGCTATTGCGGGCTGCCAAAGCGCCAAACCAGCGGCGGCGCGTAATTCGTGCTGCTTAATTAGTGGGCTCTGATAATTAACGGGAGAAAATTCCCCGGTTTAATCGGGCAGACAACTTGATTAAATATTGGTCGTAAGAAAATTCATAGTTTCTTTGTTCCGAAAATAACCCACACTCTTCAACACTAACACCATGGCAACAGCAGATTTGAACAAATTACAGCAGCTCCTGAAAAGCGCAGAAGACAACCAGTTGGTCCTGGGCCAGGTGCGCAAGAGCATGGAAAAGGTGCGCACGGCGCTCGATGAGCTGAGCAGCCTGCTCGACCCGGCCTACAAGCCTGAGCGTAAGGAGCGCAAGCCCCGCGCTGCCGGCACCAGCGCCACCGGCGCCCGTCGGGGCCGCCCGAAGAAAGACCAGTCGGCCGCGTAGGCAGGCAAAGTGCCCAATACGTAAAAGTCCCCGCCAAGTACTTGGCGGGGATTTTTTTGCGGGTGAGTTTTTTAGCCGGAGGCAGTTAGAAAAGAGACGGTTAATGCGGTACTCGTCCTAATCAAAATATATAATATCCTGTGCGTCGCGAAATGGCAACCAGGGCTGGTCGTCGCTGATTCAATTGGCGGTGCCGGATAAATTCACCCTACAACTCCATAATATCTTCGTTCCACAGCGTGGGCTCGGCTTCGATAAATTCCTCCATCATCTGCACGCACTCGTCCAGGTCCAGGTCAATAACTTCGACGCCGTGGCTTTCCATAAATTCGCGGGCGCCGTCGAAAGTGCGGGACTCGCCCACGATGACCTTCGGAATTTTGAATTGCACGATGGTGCCCGCGCACATAAAGCAGGGCATGAGGGTGCTGTAAGAGGGTGTTTGGGAATTGGACTTGAAGTAAACAGAAACGAGTCAGTAAGTTGCGGCGGGAGTTCCTAGGCTTCCGGACACATTATGGTTGACAGCTCTCAAC
>NZ_BAABDH010000033.1:0-66439 GCF_039539525.1 Hymenobacter algoricola
ATTGCCGAAGTTGTGCGGGCGCTGCCGTGGAGTATTTGTCCCATAAGTGTGTACGAAATTCCAGCCCGGAAAATACACCTTCTCTCCCTGGGACTATACACCTAGGCCGGCCGGCCAAAAAAAGAGCCCGACGAAAGCCGGGCCTTTTCCACCAACCAAACTAAAATCAGCCGCTACTGCCGCATCATCCGCAGCGAGGCACCCGATACGGTGGCCGCGGCACTGTCGGAAAACTGGCAGCTGAACTGCGGAATAAATACATTTTCGAGTTCCAGCTCGCCCTGGCTCTGCACCGACAGGCGGGCGGCCTGAATGCGGTTGGTAGCGTCGATTTTCAGGGTCGAGCGGCTGCCCGCGCTCCGGCCGGCGGTGGCCCGCAGGTAGCCGATGCGGTTGTCGGTCAGCGCCACTTCCCCGGTACGGTTTTGCTCTATTGCCAGGCTGTCGAGGGTGAAGCCGCTCACGTCAAGCGTGTTGCCGTCGGTAGTCAGGGCCGTCAGCCGGGGGCAGCTGATGAGCACCGCGCTGTTGCCGGACCAGTCGGTATCGGTGGCCGGCCGGCTCGTTACCACCAGGCGCGACCCGACCTGGGTGATGCTCACCCTGCCCGTGGCCCCCTTGTTTACCCGCACCGCAAACGGGCCGGACGAAATTTTTACGCTCAGGCCGCTGCCCACCACCTGCACGGCGCTGAAATCCTGGTGGGCCAGAGTGGTGTAGTTGCGGAATAGGTCTTTGTCTTTGTAGCTGCCCTTGCGGTACTCGGCGCGCAGGGCCAGGTTGTAAGTCAGCAGAGAGCCCAGCAGCAGGGCCAGCGTCGTCAGCAGAAGTTTGTTGCTCGTTTTCATCGGTTAGCTTTTAGCGAGGCCCAGTTGGGCCAGTTTGAATTGCTCGTAGCGCTGGCGCAGCTCTTCCAGGTCAATTTCCAGCAGGGAAATGGTCTTGAAAAACCGGGGCAGATCCTGCTGCAGAAACCGCTCCCGGCGGTACTGCTTCACCTTCTGGTCGGCACCCGGCGCCACGAAGTAGCCGATGCCGCGCTTGTTGTAAATCACCTGCTGGTTCTGCAGAAACTCGTAGGTCCGCATCACCGTGTTCGGGTTCACCTGCAGCTCCACGGCCAGGTCGCGCACGGAGGGAATCTTGTCTTCCACCGGCCACTTGGCCAGCAGGATATTTTCGCTCACGTACCCGGCAATCTGCAGGTAAATGGCCTCGTTGTCCTGAAATTCCATGGTTTTCCGCTTCGCTTAAATTTCCTTCTCCTGCACCCGGAAGTAGGCCGCCACCCACAGCAGCAGCGTCATGGCTACCGGCACCAGCTTCACCAGCTTTTCCTGGGCCGGCGACACGTAGAGCCGGTAGTGCTCCTTGCCCAGGGCCAGGTCGGCGCCGCTGAAGGGCAGCACCATCTCGCTGACCACGTGGCCGAGCAGCAGCTTGACCACCTGAAAGTTGGCAAACAGCAGCAGCCCGGCGCCGACAAACACGGCAAAGGCTGTGCGGACCAGGTGCAGCTTCTGAAAAAACAGCGCGCCCCAGATAAAGATGGCGTGAATGAAGGCGTAGCCCAGCACCAGGGCACCCATGTTGTATTCCGGGTCGAAGAGGTTCAGCAGCTGGGGCGGCTGCCCGTGCCAGTCGTCGGCATTGACTATAACCACCGCAACCAGATAAAAGCACCCCACGCACACCAGCGTGAACACTACGAACGAGTAGAGCCAGCCCACCAGGTACTTTTCGAGGTGGGACGCCGGCAGCATCAGGATGGCCATGCCCTGCTTCTTCTCGGCCAGGCCGGCAAAGATGCTGCTGGTGAACACGGCCCCGCCCATGATCAGGAAGATGCCCAGGAAGGCGGCCTGCTGCCCCGGCCCGAACGGTTTCGACTGCAGCGTCTGCAACCCCATCAGCAGGGCCAGCAGCCCCAGCAGCACGCCCACGCCCAACAGGTAGCTTTTGCCGTACTCGGCGGTATGCTTGCGAAACAGCCGGCCGAAGCGGGGCAGGCTAAATTGATTGCTCATAAACGGGTTGCTTTAAGTAGTTGATGACCGACTGTCCGCCGCCGGCAATGGCGTTGAACAGCAATTCCATATCCACGCGGCTGGGGCGGCCGTCGGGGTTGGGCACAATGGCCTGCCGCCCGCGCACCGATTCTTCGGCGTAGAGCACCTCGCCCTCCTGCCCCTCGCGCAGGGTGGTGAAGGTGAGGCGCTCGGCCAGCTGGTCCAGCGCTTCGTTGAGCACGATTTCGCGGTTGTGCAGCACCACCACCGTGTCGATGAGGCTGTCCAGGTCGCGCACCTGGTGAGTGGAGATAATCAGGCAGCGCTCCTCGGTCAGGGCCGAGGCCATGATCTTGCGAAACTGCACCTTGGAGGGGATATCCAGGCCGTTGGTGGGCTCGTCCATCACTACCAGGCTGGTGTTGGTGGCCAGCCCGAAGGCAATCATAAATTTCTTCTGCTGCCCAAACGACAGCTTGTCGAGCACCGCGTGGTCGGGCACCTCAAACTCGCCCAGGTAGTCGGCCAGCTGCTGGTGGCTGAAGCGCGGGTAGAAGCCGGCGGTGTTGGCCACGAACTGCCGGGCCGTCAGGGCCGGTACGTAAAGCTCCTCGGGCAGAAAGTACAGGTCTTCGAGCACCGACGGCAGGCGCTGGGCGGCCGGCTGCCCGTTGATGAGGCAGCTGCCGGCCTGCGGAAAGACCAGCCCGGTCATGTTCTTGAGCAGCGTCGACTTGCCCGCCCCGTTTTTGCCCAGCAGGCCGTAGATGTGCCCCCGCTCCAGCGTCAGGCCCAGGTTCTCGAAGAGGGGCACCTGCCGGGAATACCCAAAAGTCAGCTTGTGAATGCGCACCATAGCTTATTGCTTTAGTGTACTACTTATCTAGTACACTACAAACGTAAGCAAATAATTCACCCCCCAAATACTTGGGCGAAAAATATTTTTTAATTCCGATATACGATTCGGGTCAGCGGACTACGAAACCCGGTTTCTGCGCCCGCCAGCGCGCTTTTTCGCCCGACTACTGCGGCAGCGTAATGATGAACTCGGTGCCCTCGCCCTCCCGCGACTCCACCGTGAGAGTGCCGCCGTGCCCGGTGCTGATGATGTCGTAGCTCAGCGACAAGCCCAGGCCGGTGCCCTCGCCCACGGGCTTGGTGGTGTAGAACGGCTCGAAGATGCGGGCCTTTACGCCGGGCGGAATGCCCGGGCCGTTGTCGCGCACCCGGATTTCTACTCCGCCGGGCAGCGGGCGGGTGACGATGGTTACCGCGGGCCGGTAGCTGGCGCTGTGGGGCTGCTGCTGGCGCTGGCGCACGGCGTAGAAGGCATTGGTACACAGGTTCAGCAGCACCCGGCCCAGATCCTGCCCGATAACCGGCACCGCCGGCAGGCGGGGGTCCAGCTGGGCCGTGAGCGTAGCCTGAAAGTCGGGGTGCTCGTTGCGGGTGGCCTGGTAGGCGAGGCGCAGGTTTTCTCCGGCCAGGGCATTCAGATCCGTCAGCTCCCGGGGGCCGGAGCCGGTGCGGGCGTGCTCCAGCATGCCCTTGATGATGGCCGTGGCCCGCTGCCCGTGCTGGCTGATGTTCATGATATTCTGCTTGAGGCCGTCCAGAATCTCCCGCTCCAGCCGGCCGTCGCGGGCCAGGCGCTGGGCCCCGTTTATCTCGTCTACCAGGTCGGTGCTGACCTCGGCAAACTTCTTGACGAAGCTGAGCGGATTCTGCAGCTCGTGGGCGACACCGGCGGTCAGCTCGCCCAGAAACGCCATTTTCTCGCGCTGCACGAGCTGGTCCTGGGTGGTTTTGAGCTCGGCCAGGGAAGCCTGCAGCGCCGCGTTGGCCCGCTGCTGCTGCTGGTAGTTGCGCACCAGCAGCCCGCTAAAGCCTAACAGCCCGAGCAGGCCGGCCAGCAGCGCATAGAGCCGGTAGCGGGCCGTCAGGGCCTGGCGGTCGGCGGTGGCCTGCTGGGCGCGCTGCTGCTCGTTGTAGTTGATGCTTTGCAGGCGCATTACTTTTTCCTGCCCAAAGAGCGTGTCCTTCATGGCCAGCATCAGGCTCTGGTACTTAAAGGCGCTGTCGATGGGGCCGTATTTTTTAAAGCTCTGGGTCAGCAGCGTGCTGGAGTTGAGCACGCCCCGCAGAAAGCCGTTGGCCTGGGCCGCCTGGCAGCCCCGGCGGGCGTAGTAGATGCTCGAATCGATGAGGCCCTGCTGCTGGTAGAGAGTAGCCAGGCCGACGTAGGCAAAGTTGCTGCTGCGCAGGTGGTGCCGCTTGTCCGACTCGGCAATGCTGCGGCGGTAGTAGGCCAGCGCCGCCGCCGGGCGCCCCTGCTTGCGGGCCACGTTGGCCAGCCCGTAGAGGATGTAGTTGGTGGGCGAGTGCAGCCGCTGGGCCAGCTGGTAGGCCTGCTGCTGAAAGTACCGGGCCGAGTCGGTTTCGTTGTACAGGTCGTAGGCCAGGCCGATGTTGCTGAGCTCGATGACGATGCGGTGGTCGTCGCGCAGCTGCCGGCCCAGGCGCAGGGCCTGAAAGTAGTAGGCCAAGCCCTGGCGCCGGTCGCGCAGGTACACGTAGATGATGCCGATGCTGCGCAGGTTCTGGGCCTGCATGGCCACGTCGTGGGTGGTTTCGGCCAGCCGCAGCGACTGCTGAAACAGCTCCAGGGCCCGGGACAGGTTGCTTTCGCGCAGGGCCGCGCCCAGGCGGTTCAGCGCCGCGCACTCGCCGTGGCGGTACCCGATGCGGCGGGCCAGCGCCAGGGCCCGCTGGGCGTAGGCCTCGGCCGAATCGGTGCGCAGGGCCCAGTACTGGTCGCTGCCCTTGCAGAGCAGCAACACCCGGCTGCTATCGGGCAGGGGCTGCTGCAGCTGCTGGCGAAGGGCATTCAGGGCCGGACTTTGCGCCCGGGCGGCAGGACAGGCGGCCCAAAGCAGCAGAATAAGCGCCGTAAAACGGACGCGAAACCAGGAGGGCATGCAATCAGGTGTGGTAAGGGTATGGGTCGGGGCTAAGCAACCCGGCACAGGCTCTGGGGTTTAGCTCCCGGCGACTTTGCGTGAGCAAATATCTTCCGAATTAGATTAACTCCGGCTATGGCCCCGCCCCACTCACCTACCCACCCCCGAAGAGCATTCCCAAAGCCGGCTCATCTGCCCCGAAAGCCCTTCTGGCCGGGCCGGGCGGGCAAAAGAAAACCCCGGCCTACAGGGGCCGGGGTTTTGCAGGCGCGGGAGCTGGCAGGGCCGCTGCCCCCCGAGTCAGGGTAGCAGGCCTCAGCCCTTGCGCAGCAGGGAAGTGGCCAGGGCCACGCCCGAGCCGACCAGGGCCACCGTGAGCAGCGGGTTCAGGGTGGCGGCGGTGTACACGCTGGTTTCGCGGGTGTGGCCGGGGTAGCTGCCGCGCTCCTGCAGGGTACCGGCGGCGTGGTCGAGGCCATTCTCGCGGCGGGGCCGCGGGGGGCGGCTGGACTTTTCCTGCTTGGCAAACACGTTTTCCATGAACTTATCGAGCAGGCGCGGGGTCAGGCTGGCCATGGTCATCATCATGCGGCCGCCGCCGCCGACGGTGATTTCGCGCTCCGGCGTTTCGGCGCAGTGCAGAATGGCGCTGGCCACAATATCGGGCGAGTACGCCGGCGGCGCGTGCTGGGGCTCCCGGTCCATGTAGTTTTTGGCGTGCTGCGGGTAGGGCGTGTCGATGGCCGCCGGCTTGATGAGCGTCACCGAAATCGGCGCCTCGTCCATTGCCAGCTCCATGCGCAGGCCGTCGGTGAAGCCCTTCACGGCGTGCTTGCTGGCCGAGTAGATGCTTTGCAGGATGGCCGTGCTTTCCGACAGGATGCTGCCCACGTTGATGATGGCCCCACCCCGCTGCTTGAGGTGCTTGGCCGCCTCCAGGGAGCCGTAAACCAGCCCCCAGAGGTTGGTTTCGAACAGCTGCCGCATATCCTCCACCGGAATTTCCTCCAGCTTGCCGTAAATCGAGACGCCGGCGTCATTGACCCAGGTATCGAAGTGCCCGAACTCCTGCACGGCCACCCGGGCAATGCGGCGCACGTCGTCCTGCTGGCTTACGTCGGCCACCACGTACACGGCGCGGCCCCCGGCCTGGTTGATTTCGCCGGTCAGCTGGCGCAGGGCTTTTTCGCTGCGGGCGGCCAGCACGAGGCGGGTGCCGGCCTTGGCGGCCTGCCGGGCCGTGACCAGGCCAATCCCGGACGAGGCGCCGGTGATGACCAGCACCTGGTCTTTGAGCTTTTTGAGTTTAACTGCCATAACGGGGCTCAGGAAGTGAAAAGTGAAAGAATAGGACGGTAAAAAAAAGCAAAGCGCAAGCCCTGTAAACGCGGCGCAGCCCCGCGGAGTTAATATAAAATCCGGCCCGGGCGGGGGGCAGTGCCGACGCACTCCGGCGGGGCCGGGGCAGATTTTTATAACCTGTGGCCGGCCCCGGCGGTAAAGCAGGAACCGCTGAACAACCCTGCCGCCATGACTCCTCCTGCCGATACCACCGCTGCTGCCCCGCTCCCCGACGTTGTGCTGATCGGGGCCGGCATCATGAGCGCCACGCTGGGCGTGCTGCTCAAGCAGCTGCAGCCCGGGCTGACCATCGAAATATTTGAGCGCCTCGACAGCGCCGCCGCCGAAAGCTCCGACGCCTGGAACAACGCCGGCACCGGCCACTCGGCCTTCTGCGAGCTGAACTACACCCCCGAGCGGCCCGACGGCTCCATCGAGACGGACAAGGCGGTCAAGATTGCCGAGCAGTTTGAGGTGTCGAAGCAGTTCTGGAGCTTTCTGGTGGAGCAGCAGCTCCTGCCCCCGGCCCCGGAGTTTATTCAGCGCATCCCGCACATGAGCTTCGTGTGGGGCGCCGAAAACGTGGAATTCCTGCGCCGCCGCCACGCCGCCCTCACCCGGTGCCACCTGTTCCGGGGCATGGAATATTCCGACGACCCCGCGCTGCTGCGCCAGTGGATTCCGCTGGTGATGGAAGGCCGCGACCCGCAGGAAAAAGTGGCCGCCACCCGCATGGACCTGGGCACCGACGTCAACTTTGGCGCCCTCACCCGGGCCATGTTCCGGCAGCTGCAGCAGCTGCCCGGCATCACGCTGCACTTCCACCACGAGGTGAGCAAGCTGCGCCGGGACGAGCACGGCCACTGGCTGGTGAAGGTGCGCGATCTGAGCACCGGCGAGAAGCGCCGGGTCCGCACGCCCTTCGTGTTTATCGGGGCCGGCGGGGGCTCGCTGCCGCTGCTGGAGAAGGCCGACATCCCCGAGGGCCACGGCTTCGGCGGCTTCCCCGTGAGCGGGCAGTGGCTGAAGTGCACCAACCCCGCCGTCATTGCCCGCCACCAGGCCAAGGTCTACGGCAAGGCCTCGGTGGGCGCCCCGCCCATGTCGGTGCCCCACCTCGACACGCGCATGATTGAGGGTCGGCGGGAGCTGCTGTTTGGCCCCTACGCCGGCTTCACCACCAAGTTCCTGAAAAACGGCTCCTTCTTCGATTTGCCCGCCTCGATTCAGGCCAACAACATCGGGCCCATGATTTCGGCCGGCCTGCACAACCTGTCGCTGACCAAGTACCTGATTGACCAGGTGCGGCAGTCGCCGGAAGACCGGCTGGCGGCCCTGCGCGAGTACCTGCCCGCAGCCGAAATGCCGGACTGGGAACTGGAAGTGGCCGGGCAGCGGGTGCAGGTGATCAAGAAGGGTGAAGACGGCGGCGGCGTGCTCGAATTCGGCACCGAGGTCGTCAGCGCCGCCGACGGCAGCATTGCCGCCCTGCTGGGCGCTTCGCCCGGCGCCTCCACGGCCGTGGCCATCATGCTGGACCTGCTCCGGCGCTGCTTTCCCCGGCAGCTGGCCACCGCGGCCTGGCAAGCCAAGCTGCGCCAGCTGATTCCGTCGTACGGGCTGCCGCTGGGCCAGGATGCCGGGCTGGCCGCCGACGTACGGGCCCGTACCACGGCGGTTCTGCAGCTGCAGACGAGCCAAACAACTCCGGCCCGCTAAGGGCGGCCGGGCGGGTTTGGCCAAAGCCCGAATTCTTCCCGGCCCCGCGCCAAAGTTCTGAGTAACTTGCGCTTTCGGGCGCGGGGCCCGGGGAGTAGCGTCGTATACTTATGCCTTGGTTGTTTGTTCAGATACCGCTTTTGCTGCTGCTTTTCGGCCTGCTGGAGCCGACCGCCCAGCCGCCCATCGAGCCCCTGCAGATTGCCGAGCGGTTTGTGGCGCCCGAAGGCTGGCCCCAGATGCGGGACTACCTCTGCTGCGAGGCGGCCGGCCAGGCCAGGCGCGAGACGCTGGGCCAGCAGATTCCGGCCCGGCTGCGTCGCCACAGTGAGCTGCTGCACCAGGACTCGGCCCGGGCCGTGGTGGCCGTGGAGCTGCGCGACTCCACCACCCGCAACGACTTTTACCTGCACTTCACCCGGGAAGCCGCCGGCTGGAAGCTGCAGGCCGTCCGCTCGTTGGCCATGACGGCCCTGGGCGCGCCCATGCTGAAGATGCTCACCGAAATGCCGCCGGCCGAGGTGACCCGCTACAACCAGGCCCACCCCGCCGCCAACCACGCCTTTGCCGTGGGCAACATCCGCCTCTGGGTGGGCGCCGACGCCGACATCATGCGGCACTTCAACCGCCGCCGCCCGGATTTCCAGAAGGTAGTGCGCCTGCTCAAGGCCAAGCAGTACTTTACCGCCGGCCCGGCCGGGGCGGCCGCCGACGAGCAGGCCGCCAACGCCGACCCGGCCGTGCAGGCTCTGCTCCAGTCGTTGTTTATCAGCCGCGTCACCCGCCGCGACACCAGCTGCGGCACCTGCCTCGAATTTGTCATCGGCGGCCGCGTCGACAGCACCGTGGGCGTGCTCTATCAGCCCGACGCGGCGGCGGTGCCCGCCATGAGCCCCGACCGGCTTATCGTGGTGCGGCCCCTGGGCAACGGCTGGTACCTGTATAAAACCAGCTGAGCCGGGTTCGGAAGGAGCCTCCCCCCCCCCCCGCCCCCGCACATGCTTTAAGCGCATTATCCCCGGGAGAGGGGGAGCCTGACGAACCCAACGACAAGGGCCGGCCGCTGCGCAGCGGCCGGCCCTTGCGCATCGTACATCCTGATTACCGGGAGCTGCGGGTGACTCTGGAGGCGAGAGCCGGCAAGGTCAACCCACCCGCGCCGCCGTGGCGGCCCCTCTCCCCCTGGATAGCAAACCAGGGGACGAGGCCCTGCTCCACCACCAGACGCACAGCCTGGGTGCCGGTGCGCACCAGGTATACGCCCGCCGGGCGGCGGGCCGGGCCCAGCGGTAGGCCACCGTCGGAAAACCGGCAAGGCCACTGCTACCAGCGGGGGGGGGGGTATAAATTTTCGAGGGGGCCTGAAATTTATACCCCCAACCGGGCCAGGGCAAGGGGGTATAAATTTTCGAGGGGGTCAAAAAATTATACCCCCTTGCCGGCCCGTGTTATATTTGGGGTATAAACCCCGCCGCTTAGTCTTGCCTATGAAGAATCCCCACAAACTAGCGGGCACCCCGGACCTGCTGCCCACCGTGCGGGCGTATTTCGGGCTGACCCAGGCCGAGCTGGCCTGCCTGCTGGGCGTACCGCAGCCCCGGCTGGCCCAGGCCGAAACCGACGCGCGGCCTCTGTCCACCGATGCCTACTACCGCCTGCGGGCTCTGCGTCCGCTGCTGGCCCTGCCGGAGCCCGCCCCCACCCTCACTCCCACCGACGTGGCCGCCCTGCAGGTCCGCCTGGCCGCCGCCCGCGACCAGGCGCGCCGCCTGCGCTACCGCCTCGCCCACGACGTGCCGGCCCGGGCCGCCCCGGCCGCCCGCCGCCTGGCCGTGGCCGAGGCGCTGCCCGCCGCCCTGGCCGCCACCGAGCCCGACGCGCCCCTGCCCCCGCGGACCCTGGAAAACCAGTACTGGCAGTGGCGGCTCCTGGTCAACAAGGCCATAGATGAGCTGGAAAGCCGCAGCGGCCCCGGCCCCGCGGCTCAGCTGCGCGCCCGGCTGGCCGGACTGGAAGCCGAGGCCGCCGCGCTGGCCCAAACGCTGGCTGAAGCGGGCGCGGCAGAATCTTAGGGCCGTTTCGGCGCCGATGGGCCACAGCTCGGATTTTAGCTTGGAAACTGTTTGAGTCAGGATGAGAAGGCTTTCAGAACGATGTGGAGACGCCTGCTTGCGTCTCGTCGTCTGCCCGTTTGGCGGCTATCGCTCAACGAGAAGAAGCAAGTAGGCGCCTCTACCGTGTTTGCCAGCTAACGCAAATAGCTTCTTAGAAACTGTTCCGGGCAGTCATCCGGCGGCTGGGGCGAGCATTCGAGGCCCGGCGGCTCAGCGGGCGGCCGGGGGCTGCTGCTCCCACTCGGCCAGGGCCTGCCGGTGGTCCTGGTAGAGCGTATCGAGGGCAGCCGGGGTGGGCGCGGTGCCGAGCATGACCACGGTGCCTTGCTCGCGGGCGTAGGGGTTGAGCACCGCGGCCCGGCGCTGCCAGCGGGCGTAGCGGGCGGCGTTGTCGCGCTCCTGCTCCTGCACCCGGATGACGTAGCGGTAGGGCGGCGCCGGGCGGGGCGGAAACCAGTACAGGTAGCTGCCGTTGAAGCTCTGCGCCGCGGGCAGGGCGCGGTGGCGGTTGTAGTAGTTGATGGCGCCGGCCTGGCCGTAGTTGTCGCACAGGATCAGGGTGCGGGCCCGGGTCGAGTCGGGCAGGCTTCGGTACACCTGCCAGGTTTTGTCGGCCAGCTCCTGCCAGCCCAGCATGTCGGCGTAGTCCTGGGGCAGGGGGTGGTTCTGGCCGTCTTCCCAGCGGTGGACGCCGGTGCTGCGGTAGGCCCGGCCAATGGCCTGCATGCGGGCCGGCGGATACACGCTGTAGACGTACGGAAACAGCGGCACGGCCAGCAGCAGCAGCAGCCCCGGCAACGCGGGCCGCAGCACCCGGGCCAGCCGGGGCCGGGGGGCCAGCCACTGCTGCCACCACACCGCGCCGGCCGCAAACAGGATGGGGTAGTAGCCCAGGGCGTAGTAGCTCTTGCCGTGCAGCACCGTCAGGATCAGCAGGCCCGCCAGAAAGAGAAAGCCCACGGCGCGGTAGGGCCGCAGCGGCCGGTACAGCAGCAGGGCCAGCAGCCCCGGCAGCCACACGCCCAGCGCCGGGAAGCACATCAGCAGCTGATCCTTCCAGAAGTCGGCCGCCCCGACGTGCACCAGCTGGGTGTCGTGCAGCAGGGCCATGTGGTGGCGAAACGGGATACCGTGGCGCAGCTGCCAAAGCAGGTTGGGCAGCCATAGCAGCAGCGCCAGCCCCGCCGCGGCCGCGGCCCGCCAGGTCAGCAGCAGGCGACGCTGCGGGGTCAGCAGCAGGCCCGCCAGCAGGGCGCCGATGAAGAAGAAGGCCGTGTACTTGTTGAGCAGGCTCAGCCCCAGCACCAGCCCGATGCCGTAGAGGTAGCGCGGCCGGTGCTGCTGCAGGTAGACCATGAGCCAGTAGCAGCTCAGCGTGAAGCTGAACACCTCGAACGAGTTGGGCTGAAACAGGAAGTTGAGCCGGGCGTAGGCGCCCACCAGGTAGCTCAGGCAGGCCAGCAGCTGCGCCCACCGTCCGCCCCCGAGCCGCTGGGCGGCCCGGCCCACCACGTACACCGTGGCCGCCCCCCAGAGCAGGGGCCAGAACTTCACCCAGAAGTAGCCGCCGCCCAGGGCCAGCGTGAGCCAGCTTTGCAGGGCCGTCAGCGGGGGCACCTCCAGGTAGCCCCAGGCCAGGTGGCGGCCGTAGTTGAGGTAGAGGTATTCGTCGCGGTGCAGCTCATACACGCGGCTGGTCAGCGCGAAGCCCAGCCCGAACTTCAGCGCGGCAAACAGCAGCGGGACAAGGCGCTTCATGGCAGAAAACTCTAGGGTGACGGCGGCCGGGCAGTGCAACCCGGCCGCGGCTGATGGACTCGTTAACGGGACGCTTAAGTACCGCACATTTTGGCAACGACCAAATCCCTGGCCGCAATGGCCGCCCGCCGGGGCCGCAGTCCGGGCCGCCCGCTCTGCCGCTCAAGCCCCCGGAAGCGAGGCTGCAATATCTACCTGCCTCTGTTTAGACACTTGTTTTACAAAGACTTGCCTGCCCAAAAAACTCATCTTCTCCTCCTGCGGCGGCGGAATGTGGTTTGCGGTGCCTGGGCGGACCGGCTATGTTTATCAAAACTTCCTGCCCGCCCTGCTCTCCCGCCTTTCTGAACCCGTTGCCCTTCGGCCATGCACCCCAATTTCTTCGCCACCATCCACGCTACGCTGAGTGCCCACCCCGACCGGGTGCTGGTCGTTTGGCCCGCGGCGTGCGCCGGGCAGGCGCCGGCCACCTACACCGGCGGCGCGCTGCTGCTCCGCATCGAAGCCGGGCGGGCGGCGCTGCGGGCCCAGGGCGTGCGGCCGGGCCAGCCCGTGCTGCTGGCCCGGCCCGTCAGCTTCGAGCTGATCTGCCTGCTGCTGGCGGTGATGTCGCTCGGGGCCGTGCCGGTGCTGCCGCCGGCGGGCGCTTCGGCCCTGGGGTTGTGGCGCGTGGCCCGGCGCAGCAAGATCCGCCAGGCGCTGGTAGCCCCGGCCCTGCCCTGGCCGGCGCGGCTGCTGGCCCGCGCGCTGGGCCTGCGCCTGTCCGCCGACTCCGGGGCGCTGCCCGCCCCGGCCCCGGCCTGGACCGCCCAGCGAGTCGCCGCCGGCCAGCCCGCCCTGATTTCGCACAGCTCCGGCTCTACGGGGCCGGCCAAGCCCATCCGGCGCAGCCACCGGGTGCTGCAGGCCCAGCACGAGGCGCTCCGGCAGGCCTTTCCACCCTTGCCCGGCCAGCGCGACTTCCCCCTGTTTCCCAACGTGCTGCTGCACAACCTGGCCGCTGGCGTGTGCACGCTGCTGCCCGACGTGGCGTGGGGCGCCCCGGCCCGGCTGGAGCCGGCGCGCATCGTGCGGCAGCTCCGGCAGCAAGGCGTGCAGACCCTGACGGGCAACGTGTTCTACTTCGCCCGGCTGGCCGACTACCTGACCGCGGTGCCGACCGCGCTGCCCGCGGTGGTGGCCCTGGGCGTGGGCGGCTCCCCGGTGCCCGAAGGGCTGATGCGGCGGCTGGCGCAGCTGTTTGCCCAGGCCCGGTGCTACGTCATCTACGGCTCGTCGGAAGCCGAGCCCATTGCCGTGCGCCAGCTCACCGACGCGGCCGGGCTGCCCGAAGCGGGCTACTGCGTGGGTCCCATTCTGCCGGCCCTGAGCTGGCGGCTGCACCCGCTGGGCGCGGTGTGGGTGGGCGCGGGCCGGCCGCTGGCCCAGGTCGGCGAGCTGCAGGTGAAAGGCGCGCACGTGGCCACCGCGGCCCCCGACGGCTGGCTCAGCACCGGCGACTTCGGCTACCTCGATGCCGACGGCCGGCTGTGCCTGACCGGCCGGCAGGGCAACGAGGCCATCCGGCAGCAGCAGCAGCACTACCAGCTGGAGCACGTGCTCCAGCACCTGCCCGGCGTGGCCCGGGTGGCCGCCCGGCCCGGCCGGCGGGGCTTCGTGGTGTACGTGGAGCCGGCGGCCGGGGCCGTGGTGGCGGAAGCGGCCGTGCGGGCGGCGCTGGCCGTGTTTCCGGGGCCGGTGTGCGAGCAGGTCCACTTTCGCCGCCGCCTGCCGGTCGACAGCCGCCATCTATCTAAAATCCGCTACGGGGCCGTGCGCTAACGGCTTAACTCACTCCGACCATGCAATCCGAATTCTATAACGTCGAGCTGGACCGCATCCGCTACTCCCTGGTGTGGGAGGACAGCCGCACCCTCTACGATACGCTCGACATTACCCCCGCCGACCACGTGCTGGTGATTACCTCGGCGGGCTGCAACGTGCTCAACACCCTGCTGCGCGGCCCCCGCCACGTCACCGCTACCGACCTGAACCCGGCCCAGAACCAGCTGCTGCGCTTCAAGCGCCACCTGATTCTCTACCACGACCACCAGGTGCTGCGCGGCCTGCTGGGCTTCGACGGCCCGGCGGGCGTGGCGGCGGCCTGGCGCCACCTGGCCCCGCGCCTGCCCCTGCGCCTGCGCGACTACTGGACCCCGTTTTTTGTGGCTCACCCCAGCGGCATCCTGACTTCGGGCAAGCTGGAAAGCTATATCACCGGCTTTCTGCCCACCCTCGACCCGGCCACTCAGGCCAGCCTGCGCCGGCTGGTGCAGTGCGCGTCGGTGGCCGAGCAGCGGGCCTTCTTTGCCGACTACCTGCACGGCACCCGCTTCCAGGCCCAGTTCATTGCCTACTTCGACGAGGCCAACCTGAGCAAGGGCCGCGACCCGCGCCTGTTCCGCTACGCCACCGAAACCGGCGGCCAGGCTTTTTACCAGCGCCTGTGCCAGGCCGTGGGCAGCCAGCTGCTGCGCGACAATTTCTTTTTCCGGTTCTTCTTCTTCGGCCCCACCAATCTGCCCGAAGCCATTCTGCCGCCCTGCTACCAGCAGCGCCATTTTGCCGCGCTCCGGCAGCAGCTGCCCCACCTGACCATCCGCACCGGCGAGGCCGCGGGCTACCTGCTTACGCCCGAGGGCGCCGACATCACCAAGGCCAGCCTGTCCAACATCTTCGAGTACGTGAGCCCCGAGGAGTTCGGGCGCGTGGGCCGGGCCCTGTTTGCCCACCGTGCCCGGCCGCTGCGGCTGGTGTTCTGGAACCTGCTGCAGGACCAGGGCGCCGACCCCGCCGATGAGCTGCCCCTGCTGCCGGAAGCCACCGCCGCCCTTTCCCGCCAGCCGGCCTGCTTCTACTTCCGCAACGTGCGGGTACTCGACTCCTGCCGCCACCTCATTGCCTTACCGGCCTAGCGCCCCCCATCATGGAAACCTCCCCGTATCTCAGCGTCGCATTTCTGGAGCCGCTCATGCGCCGGCACGCCCCGGAGCACAACATCCGGGTGCGGGCCGTGCGGCCTTTCGCCGTCGACAGCTCGGCCAGCATCCTGGCTACGCTGACCGCCGGGCACAGCGGCCGCCCCATCGGCCACTTCGGGCTGGAGGTAGACCTGGAGGTGGCGGGCCAGACGCAGACCCGGCGGCTGCTGCTCAAGATCAAGCCCCACGGCCGCGAAATAGCGGGCATGCTGGCGTTTCTGGCCCAGGCCTGCGGGGGCGAGCTGGCCGCCGTGTACCCGAACTACCAAAACCTGAGCGGCTTTCAGCACACCCACCACCGCGAGCTGGCCGTGTACCCGCTGACTACCGCCGCGCTGGCCCCGCGGCTCTGGGGCCTGCACGCCGACGAGGAGCAGCAGGTGTACGTGGTGCTGATGGAATACCTGGAAAACACCGAGCTGCTGAACTCGGTCATGGCCCCCGCGCAGTGGACCGACGCCCACCTGCGGGCGGCGCTGACCCAGCTGGCGGCCTGGCACGCCCGCCACCTCACCACCACCCCGCCGGCCTGGCCCGACCTGCCTTCCCTGGCGTATATGCAGCAGCTGCGCCCGCTCTGGTCGGCACTGCTGAGCAACGCCGCCACCCACGCCCCGGCGCTGTATCCGCCGGCCCGGGTCAGGCAGCTGCGGCAGGCCATTGAAGCCATTCCCGCCACCTGGGCCGCGCTGGCCACCCGCCCCCGCACCCTGATTCACAACGACCTGAACCCGCGCAACACCTGCTTCCGCCCCGGCCCCGAAGGCCTGCAGTTCTGCGTGTACGACTGGGAGCTGGCCACCTACCACGTGCCGCAGTACGACGTGGTGGAGCTGCTCTGCTTCGTGCTGGAGGCCGACCGCTACCACCTGCGCCCGGTGTACCTCGAGCACTACCGCCAGGCTCTGCACGCCCTCACCGGCCAGTACGCCGATGCCGACGCCTTCCGGGCCGACTTCCACCGTGCCGCCCTCGACTTTGGCCTGCACCGGCTGGGTATGTACCTGATGGCGCACTCGGTGAGCCCCTACCCGTTTCTGCCCCGGGTTATTCACAGCTTTTTCAACACCCTCGACCAGGCTGAAGTCCTCGCGGGGCCGGCCGCAAACCGGGCCTTACCAGCGGTGCTCGAATAGCGCGTACCGGGCGGTTTCCATCGGCAGGCCGTCGGTGAAGTGCAGGGAAAAGTTGTCGGAGCGCATCAGGCAGAACAGCACCTCCTCGTAGTACTCGCGGAAGTGCACCATGCCGTAGGCGCCCAGCAGATCCATCAGGCCGCGCTGGCGGAAGTCGGGGTGCACGCCCACGGTTTTGGCCAGCAGCACCTTGCGGGGCAGCCGGGGGTAGTCGCGGGCAAAGTCGGGCGCCGTGCCGGCGGGCAGGTGCAGGGGCTGGTAGTTGGGGTGGCAGAAGCTCAGCGCCACCAGCCCGCCCGACTCCCGGCTGCGGAACAGCACCGAGGTGTGCGGGCACAGCTTGCGGGCGTAGTCGGCGTTGTAAAGCAGCCGGAACTGGGCCAGGGAAATGGGCCGGTAGTTGGGGTTGGCGCCGAATATCAGCTGCACCAGGGCAAAGATTTCGGCCTCGTGCTGCTGCCAGCTGGCTTCGTTGAGCGGGATAAACTCGAAGGGCAGCTTGCGCAGCTCGGCCAGGGCGTCGGCCTTGTGGGCGTACACCACCGGCACCGTCTCGCGCCGGATCAGCCGGCTCTCGAAGGTGCTGCGGGGCACAAAGCCCAGCCGGGCCAGCAGCGGCGGGTAGTAGTCGGGGTGGGCGGGCTCCCGGTCAAACAGGCCCCAGGAAGGCGCGGGGCCCAGGCGCAGGCGGTAGTCGTGGTAGGTGTTGAAGTTGATGGGCCCCACCAGCGCCGGGCGGCCGCGCTGCGCGGCGTCGGCCCGCAGCAGGGCAAAGGCAGCCTGGTTGAGCCCGATATCCTCCACCGTTTCCCACCAGCCGAAATACGCATCACTGCCGTCCGCGGGGAATATGCCGACCAGGCGCAGGTCCTCGTAGTTGGTGTAGAGGATGATTTCGTTGCGGGCCGCTTCCAGCCTGAATAATGCCTGCACGGCCGCCGGCTTTTCGGCGGGCCGGAACGGCTGCGGGGCGTACACCTTGTCGGCAATGGCAAAGAAATACGGGGCCAGCTCCCCCGCGTACGGCACCCGCTCAACTGGCTTTTTCATCGGCAGCAATTCGGATTTCACCCGTGGCGGCATTCAGGATAATCTGCTGGCCGGAGCGCAGGTGCCTGGTCACGGCGGGCACGTTGACGATGGTCGGAATGCCCAGCTCGCGCAGCAGAATAACCGAGTGGGACAGCGCCGAGCCCTTCTCGATAATCACGCCCCGGCAGGTGGGAAACAGCGCCGCCCAGCCCGGGTCGGTGCGCAGGGCGCAGATGATTTTGCCGGTCACCTGAAAGTCGCCGCCCGGGTCGGTGATGACCACGACTTCCCCGCTGACCACCCCGGGAAAGCAGCCCGTGCCGCGCAGCACGCCATCGGCCGGCGCCGCTACGGCTTCCGCCGCCAGCGGCGGGGCGGGCACGGTGAGGCGGGCCGGCACGTCCAGGGTGGCGTAGTGGGCAAATTCCTGCCGGCGCTGCCTTACCAGTTCGGGGCCGTCGAGGTCGGAACCGGGGGTGAGCAGGCGGGCAATTTCGGCTTCGGTGAGCAGGAAGATGTCCCGGGCCGCGGGCAGCCGGCGGGTGGCCGCCAGCTTTTCGCCCAGGGCCAGATAAGCGGCCCGGTACATGCCAAACAGCCGGGTGCGCTCCAGCCGCAACGACTCGCGGTACTGAATGGCGCGCTGCAGGGCCGGCAGGCCACGGTTGACCCGCCGGCGCAGCCGCCAGGAGCAGGTTTGCAGCAGCCGGGCCAGCTCCTGCCCGGCCGCGGCGTGCAGCCCGGGCGTGTCGGGCCGCGCCGCGCCGGGGGCGGCCTCGCCGAGGTAGTTGCGCAGGTACTGGTAGAAAATGGCGGGCTCGGTGCGCATGGTGCGGGTTTCCAGCTTCAGCTCGCCCATGGTCCGGTCGCCGTAGCGGCTGATAAACTCCTCCACGCCCCCGAAAAACTCCGGCGCCAGGGCCCGCGTCTGCGCGTGCACGTCCGGGGGCAAGGCCAGGATCAGCTGGCGTAGCGGGGTGTGGGCGCGGGCCTGGGTGGCCAGAGCCTGCAGGTGGCGCACGGGCTGGGTGCTTTCAATCTGGGCGTCGCCGGCCAGGTAGCGGGCCAGGAAGTCCTCGGGCTCGGCCACGCCGGCCTGACGCAGATGCTTCTGCAGGCGGCCGTTGGTCATCATCACGTAGAAGTCGTTGATGATGGGCGTGGTCCAGCTTTGCAGCAGCGCGGCGTCCAGCTGCTCCTTTTCGCGCCAGATGTCGGCGGCGCTCAGCCCGGCCAGCGGCAGCTCATAAAAGCGCTGGTAGTGGCGCTGGAAGCGGGCGTGAAAGGCGGGCACGGCCCGGGGCAGCCGGCGGAAGGCCCACAGCAGCCGGCCCAGGTTCAGGGCCAGCCGGGGCAGCAGCCGCACTTTTTCGCCCAGGGTTTTCCGGCGGCTCACCACAAAATCCACCGGCTCGAGCACGCCCATCATGCGCTCCATGTCGGCCTTGTTCTGGCGGAAGGCCGGCAGCAGCTGCAGGCCGCGGTACCAGTTGTTGATGTTGTAGTAAATCCGGCCCTGCACCAGCCCCAGCAGCTGGGTTACGACCGGTTCGTGGGCCCGGATGGCGGCCGCGGGCAGCCCCAGCGCCTGCATGGTCTGGCGGTAGACGGTGGCGTAGGCGCGCTGGGCAAAGCTGAAGGTGAGCGGGGTCGTCACCCCGCAGTAGCTTTCCTGGATGTTGGAGTTGTCGTAGACCACCACCTCGGCTATGGGCTGGGTGATGGGCCGGGCCTGCACCACCCACACCTGCCCGGCGGCATCGGCCACGAATTCCACGTCCTGGGGCCCGCCAAAAGCCGTTTCCAGGGTACTGCCCAGCGCAAACAGAGTGGTGAGCTGGGCCGGGGTGAGGCAGGGCTGCTGCTGCTCTGCGGCCGGCACCGGCGCCACGGCCAGCCCGGGGCCGGCGGCGGCCAGCAGCTGCTCGGGCTTGGCGGCAATCTTATGGCGGTGGAGCTGGCCGCTGGCTTTGGCGAAGTAAAACTCGTCGGGCTCCAGCCGGCCGCCCACCAGCCCTTCGCCGAAGCCCCACACGGCGTGCACGGCCAGCTCCTGGGGGTATTCGGGAAAGGTAGAAAACAGCACGCCGCTGCTGCGGGGCCGCACCTGCCGCTGAATGATGACGGCGGGCCGGGCCACCGGCGTCAGGCCCTTCTGCTGGCGGTAGGCCACGGCCCGGGCCGAGTAGGCGCTGGCGGCGCAGTCGGCTACGGCGGCCCACACGGCCGGGAGCGTGGTCAGGTTCATAAACGAGTCCATCATGCCGGGGAAGGCGGCCTGCTGCCCGTCCTCGTCGGCCACGGAGGAGCGCACCACCACCGGCCGGGCCGGAAAGTCCCAGGTGGCCAGCACGGCCAGGATGGCGGCCTGGTCGGCGGCGCTCAGCACCGTGGCCGCCAGCTGCCCCCGGCGCGCCTCCCCGGCCGCGGCGGCCGGGGCCGTTTCGAAGGTTTCGGCGGGGATAACCAGGAAATCGGGGACCGGCTGCCCGGCCGCCCGCAGCCGGTACAGGCCGCGGGCTTTGCCGCCAATGGTGGCGCGGGCGGGCAGTTTCGGGCCGTGCAGGATCATTGGGCTGGTGGTTAAAAATTGAGGGTAATAATCAACGACAGGTAGCTGCTGAGCATAAACAGCGACACCAGCAGCTCCCCGGCCTTGAGCCGCTTTTCGTGGGGGCGGCGCCAGCTCAGGCCGTACACGAGCAGCGTGAGTAGGTAGAGCGCGGCCAGCAGCGCGAAGGGCCAGGCCGCCGCGTGCAGCTGCCGCAGCAGATAGCCCTGCACCAGCGTGCCGGCCAGCAGCACCAGCAGCACCGCCCCGATGGCCCCGCCGAAGCCCAGGGACTTGGAGTAGGAGGCAATACCGTCTTTTTCGGCCGCGGGGGCGTGAATCTTGCGCGCCAGCTCGAAGGAAAACCCGCCCAGCAAGCTCAGCAGCCCCAAAGTATAGACGGGGGAGCCGGTGCCGAAGTCGGGGCTGTAGGCCCGCCACAGCCAGCCGATGAGCAGCGGCATAATCAGCATGTGGCTGACGGCGTACAGCACCAGCCGGGGCTGCAGCCAGCGGCCCACGAAAAACTCGTAGCGCATCAGCAGGCTGTAGCCCACCACCAGCAGCCAGCCCACCAGCACCGGCCCGCCCAGGTACGCCGACCACGCCGCTTCCAGCCCGGCGCCCACCGCGGCCAGCCCCCGCAGCTGCCGCAGGCTCACCCGCCCCGACTGCAGCACCCGCTGCGGATGGTGGCGGGCGTCGAGGGCGTAGTCCTTGATTTCGTCGAACACCCGCAGCCGGAAAAAGAAAGATATTGTCGCCAGGACGCCCACGGCTTCCCGGGCGCCGAAGCCGGGGCCGGGCGTACCGGCCCCGGCCACGGAAAACACGGTCAGGAACAGGATGGCAAACAGGGCCATGTTGACCACCGGAAACCGCTCGTTCAAGTAAGCCAGCAGGTTTTTCAGATTCATTCCGCGTTATTACGAGCTCAGTACGAAAGCCCCGGAGCGGGCCCGCCGATGGTAAATATCCTCTATAAAATCCGCTATTACCTCCTAGCGGTGGTGGCCACGGCCTGCGTGCTGCTCTGGCCCGGCGCCCGGGCCGCCACCGCCGTCGACAACAGCCTGGCTACCTGGTTTTTGAAAGACGACCCGGCGCTGCGGGCCTACGCCGACTTCCGCACCCGCTTCGGCAACGACGAGGTGGTGATTCTGGTAGTCCACGACCCGCAAACGCTGCTGCAGCCCGCTTATTTCACCAGGTTCCGGGCCCTGACCCGGCAGCTGGAAGCCCTGCCGACGGTGCAGTCGGTGACCGGGCCGGGCAATGCGCGGGTGCCGGGGCGCGACCTGACCGGCGCCTCCGCCCGCCCGCTGCTGGGGCCCGGGACCGGGGCGGCCCAGGTGCGCGCCGCTCTGCACGACCGGCCCACGCTGGGCGGGCAGCTGTTCAGTGCCGACTACCGCAGCGCCCGCTTTCTGGTGGAGCTGCGCAACCTGCCCGACTTCGACAACCGCCGGGCCGAGGTGCTGGCCCAGGTGCAGCGGGTGGTGGACGCCCACTTTTCGCCCGCGCAGGCCTACCTGGGCGGCGTGGGCATCGTGTACGCGGGCCTCAACGCGCTGTCGCAGCACGACTTCGGGCTGTTTCTGGGGCTGGGCTACCTGCTCATGTTCGGGGTGTTTCTGGGGCTCTACCGCAACCTGCGCCTGCTGCTCTACACGCTGGGCATCGTGGCCCTGAGCACCTACCTCACCTTCGGCATCTACGGGGCCCTGGGCTACCGCCTGAATCTGATGACCGTGCTGCTGCCCATCGTGATTATTCTGCTCGGCATCATGGATTCGATGCACGTCATCAACGAGCGCAACCTGCTGGCCCGCCCCGGCAGCCCGGCCCTGGCCGACACGCTGCAGACGCTGCGCAACGTGTTTTACCCCTGCCTGAGCACCATGCTGACCACCGTGGCCGGGTTTCTGGCCCTGCTCACCAGCCCGATGGCCATCCTGCAGACCTTCGGCGTCTTCGCGGCCCTGGGTATCTTCTTCTGCCTGCTGTTTACCTACCTGCTGGGCGTGCTGCTGCTGCCCCACACCCGCCCCGCGCCCAGGGCTACCGCGGCGGCCAGCGTGTGGGTCGGGCAGTTCTACCAGTTTCTGCTGGCCCGCCAGCGGCTGTTTACCGCGCTTTCCCTGCTGCTGATTGCCGCCTTCGCCGTCGGCACCACCCGGCTGCGCACCGACACCTACACGCTGGGCTACCTGCCCGCCGACCACCGCGTGGTGCGCGACCATCAGGCCATTGAGGCCACCTGGGGGCCCTACATGCCGCTGGAGCTGCTGGTCCGGCCCCGCCCCGGGCACACCCTCCACGATACCGCCGTGGTGCAGGCCGCCGCCGCCTTCACCGACTCGGTGCAGACGCTCACGGGCGTGGGACGGGTGTTCGGGTTTCAGTCTTTATACCAGGGCGGACTGGAGGCGCAGGCCAAGGGCAAAGCCCGCCGGCTGCTGGCCAGTCAGGGTGCCCTGAACGCGGTGCACCGGCAGCTGCTGACCCCGGAATATGCCCCGCTGGCCCGCCAGTTTGTGCACGAGCCCAGCGGCACGGGGCGCATCACCATTTCGGGCACCATGCTTTCGGCGCGGCAGCTGACGGCCAAGATGGACTCGGTGCTGGGCATGGCCCGCGCCACGCTGGGGCCGGTAGCCACGGTGCAGCCGGCCGGCTACCAGCCCATGTATTCGGGCATTGTCCGCTACGTCACCGCCTCCCAGACCAACAGCCTGCTGTGGTCGTTTCTGCTGGTATTTGCCCTGACCTGGGCGTTTATCCGCGACTTCCGGCTGGCGGTGCTCACGGTGCTGCCCAACCTGTTTCCGGTGCTCGTGCTGCTGGGCCTGATGGGCTGGCTGGGCATTCCCCTGGATACGGCCACGGCCAGCATTGCCGCCATCGTGCTCAGCTTCTGCACCGACGACTCCATCCACTTCATCTACGCCTACCGGCAGCGGCGCCGGGCCGGCCTCTCCCCGGCCGAGGCCCGCCTGACTACGCTCACCCACATCGGCCCCACCATCGTGCTGACCAGCGTGATTCTGTTTTTCGGCTACTCGTCGATGCTGCTGGCTTCGCTGAAAACCGTGGAGCTGTTCGGGGCCCTGACCGCCCTGGCCATTATCGGCGCCCTCTACGGCGAGCTGGTCATCTTCCCGCTGGTGCTGGAGCGCTTCGACCGGGAGCCCGGCGCCAAACCAAAACCGGTGGCCGGCGGCCGCTAGAACACCTCCGGGAGCTGAATCTTTTTCAGGTACTCGGTCAGGCCCGCGGGCTGCTGAAACAGGTGAATAAACAGAATGGGGTCCTCATCCAGCACCCGCCACACTTCGGCGTAAAAGTCGCCCAGGGCGTAGAGATGCAGGCGGAAGCTGTCTTCCCGCCGCTCGGCCAGGAAGTCGCCGTGGCAGGTGAGGCAATGGGCTTGCTGCCCCATCGGGAGCTTTTTGAATACGCGTAGGTTCATAGGCGGCCTGCAGAACCCGGCGCCGTAGCCGTCTGGTTCCAAGCGAGGTAAACAATATTCGGTATTTACTATTTGCGGCCGCTTTCCAGCGGGTGAGCGGGCAAAGCGGCGTATTATATTAATACTGCGGCCGCTCTTTTACCTTCGCCCCATGAAAACGTTCCGCTTTCCCCACCCGCTCGTGCTGCTGGTCGGCTTCATCCTGCTGGCCATGCTGCTGAGCTACGTGCTGCCCGCCGGCGAGTTTGCGCGCCAGGCCGACGCCGCCACCGGCCGCGACGTGGTGGTGGCCGGCTCCTACCACCGCGTGCCCGCCACGCCCGTCACCCCGCTGCAGGCCCTGGTCGATATTCCGAAGGGCCTGGCCGATGCGGCCAGCGTGATTTTCCTGGTGTTTTTGGCCGGCGGCGCCTTTACCGTGGTCGACCATACCGGGGCCCTGCGCCGGGGCGTCGACTGGCTGCTCGACAAGTTCCGGGGGCGGGAGGCGGTGGTGATTCCCATCATCTCCGTGCTGTTTGCCACCATGGGCGCGCTGGAAAACATGCAGGAGGAAATCATTCCCCTGGTGCCGGTGCTGCTGATTCTGATGCGGCGCATCGGCTACCCGCCCCTGACGGCGGTGGCCGTCAGCCTGGGCTCGGCGGCCGTGGGCGCGGCCTTCAGTCCGCTGAATCCGTTTCAGGTGGGCATTGCCCAGAAGCTGGCCCAGCTGCCGCTGCTGTCGGGCGGCGGGTTCCGGATGGTGTTTCTGGTGGTGGCCCTGGGGTTGTGGATGGCGGGTACGGTACGCTACGCCCAGAAAAACCGCATGGCCCCCGAGGCGGCCGATGACACCACCGTAGCTACCAAAGGTGCGGGCCGGCACGGGCTGGTGCTGCTGCTGCTGCTCTTCACCTTCGCCTACTTTGCCTACGGGGTGCTGGAGCTGGGCTGGGACTTCGAGCAGATGGCGGCGCTGTTCTTCACGCTGGGCGTGGTGGCCGGCCTGGTGGGCGGCCTGGGCCTCACCGGCACCGCCGAGGGCTTCATTGCCGGCTTCCGCGACATTGCCTTCTCGGCCCTGCTCATCGGCTTTGCCCGGGCCATCTTCGTGGTGCTGGAGCAGGGCCACATCGTCGATACCATCGTGCAGGCACTGTCGGCCCCGCTGGCCCACCTACCGGTGACGGTGGCGGCGCTGGGCATGATGGGCGTGCACACGGCCCTGCACCTGCCCGTGCCCAGCGTGAGCGGGCAGGCCGTGCTGACCATGCCCCTGCTGGTGCCCCTGTCCGACCTGATCGGGCTGCCCCGGCAGGTGACGGTGCTGGCCTACCAGTACGGGGCCGGCCTCTGTGAGCTGCTCACACCCACCAACGGCGCCCTGATGGCCATGCTGGTCGCCTGCGGCGTGCGGTTCGACCAGTGGTGGAAGTTCGTGTTTCCGCTCTACCTAGTGCTGCTGGCCGTGGGTGTGGCGGCCGTTATCATCGGCATTGCCATCGGGCTGAAGTAACGCCCGGCCCGTCTTTACACAAACCGCAGCTCCCCGGCCTCGAAGATGCGCCTGAGCTTGCGCTTCTTCTCTACCAGCTGGAAGCGGGCCTCATGGCGGGTTTCGTCCCAGTACACGTCCGAAATCAGGCCCTGGTGGGGCGCGCGGCCGGGTTCGGGGTGGGCTTCTTGCACCAGGTCGCCGAAGCTGAAGGCGGGCTTGTCGGACAATTCCGTGAACAGCTCGCCGCTTACTTTGAACTGCTGCTCGTCGTAGCGGAGCAGAATCCACTCGTCGGTTTCATCTATTTTCTCGAACAGCTTGCCCACCGGCTCCAGCCACTCGAAGGTGCGGCGGTTGGCGGGGTGAATGTAGCGGAAGCCGTAGTCGGGCGTCCAGGCGTAGAGGCCAAAAACAACGGGTTTGGGTCGGGGCACGGCAGCGGGGAATTAGGAATAACAGGCGGGTGCCGCCGCCAGGACCGGCGGCAGCTTACAACCACAAAACTCCGCTATTTATTCCCGCCAGTCAATCTGCCGGCCCGATTTCAGCTCGGTTTGCGCCGCCGCCGCCGCCCGCCGACAACGCCGCCCCGCCCGGCCGGCCGGCTTATTTACTGCTTCATTTTCAGCCCGTTCAGCCCCGCGCCATAACCTCGCTTCGGTCTGGGCAGTTAGTAGGCCAAAGCTGTTGCGCTCCGCGCTGAATTTCCCGCTGCCCTATGCCCCAAACTACTTCCCTACCTACTCCCACGCTGCAAGCCGGCATGGGTGCCATTCCGCACGCAGCCGGCACCACTTTCCGCGTGTGGGCTCCTCACGCCGAGGCCGTGGCCGTGGTCGGCCCCTTCAACGACTGGCACCACCAGGCCCACCCGCTCACCCACGAGGCCGACGGCTACTGGGCCGCCGACGTCGCCGGCCAGGGTCCCGGCACCGAGTACAAGTTCTGGCTCCGCAACGGCGCCCGGGAGCTGACCCGCAACGACCCCTACGCCCGCGAAGTCACCCACTCGGCCGGCAGCTCGGTGGTGCCCACGCTCGACTTCGACTGGGAAGACGACCACTTCGCGATGCCCGCCTGGAACACGCTCGTCATCTACGAGCTGCACGTGGGCACCTTCAACCCACAGACGGCCGACCAGCCCGGCACCTTTCTCGACGTGGTAGCCAAGCTGGACTACCTGCGCGGGCTGGGCATCAACGCCATTGAGGTGATGCCGCCCACCGAGTTTCCCGGCGGCCGCAGCTGGGGCTACAACCCCTCGCACCCGTTTGCCCTCGAAACCGACTACGGCGGCCCCCAGGCGTTCAAGGAGCTGGTGAAGCAGGCCCACCGCCACGGCATTGCCGTCATTCTGGACGTGGTCTACAACCACTTCGGCCCCGGCGACCTGGACCTGTGGCAGTTCGACGGCTGGCAGGAAAACGAGGGCGGCGGCATCTACTTCTACAACGACTGGCGGGCCGAAACGCCCTGGGGCCACAACCGCCCCGACTACAGCCGCCCCGAGGTGCGCCGCTACATCCGCGACAATGCTGTGATGTGGCTCGAAGACTACCGCGTGGACGGCCTGCGCTGCGACTCCATCTCCCACATCCGCAACGTGGACGGCACCGACGACCCCAGCCGCAACCTGCCCGACGGCTGGAGCCTGATGACGTGGATCAACGAGGAGATTCAGGCGCGCATGCCCTGGAAAATCACCATCGCCGAGGACCTGCAGGGCAATGAGTACATCACCCGCCCCACCGACCAGGAAGGCCAGGGCTTTGCCTCGCAGTGGGATGCCGCCTTCGTGAACATCCTGCGCGACGCCCTCACCGCGCCCCACGATGCCGACCGCAACCTGGCGGCCGTGGCCCAAACCCTGGGGCAGCGCTACAACGACGACGCTTTTCAGCGCATCATCTACACCGAGTCGCACGATGAGGTGGCCAATGGCAAGAGCCGGGTGGCCGAGGAAATCATGCCGGGCGAAGCGGCTTCGTGGTTTCCCAAGAAGCGCACCACCCTGGGCGCCGCGCTGGTGTTTACCGCCCCCGGCGTGCCGATGATTTTTCAGGGTCAGGAATTTCTGGCCGACGGCTACTTCTCCGACGACCAGCCCCTGCAGTGGCAGCGCGCCGACGACCTGCGCGGCCTCGTGCACCTGTACCGCGACCTTATTTCTTTGCGCCGCAACCTGCCCGGCACCACCCGCGGCCTCACGGGCCAGCACACCGACGTATTTCACGTCAACGACGAGCAGAAAACCCTGGCCTTCCGCCGCTGGGACGCCGGCGGCCCCGGCGACGAGACCATCATCGTCGCCAACTTTGCCGACGTTTCGCACGAGCGCTACACCATCGGGCTGCCGGCCGCCGGCCGCTGGCACGTGCGCTTCAACTCCGACTGGCAGGGCTACGACCAGGATTTTGGCAACTTCGAAAGCACCACGGCCGAGGCCGAGGAGGGCGAGTACGACGGGCAGCCCTTCCACGCCGCCTTCGGGCTGGCGCCGTACTCGGTGTTGATTATTTCGCAGGACGCCTGAGCCGGCCCGGTTTCCGGCCGGGGCAAACCGATAGCAGGCGTGCCTGCCCGTCAGCTGGCAATAATTATGGGGGCGAAGCAATTATTGTTGTCAGGCGCTGGCAACAATAATTGCTTCGNCTTTCCAGTGTGTGAAATCGGGCTGGCTCCCATATCTTGCCGCTCCACGCCAAAACTCCCCGCATGCAAGTTCCCGCTTCCGTCCCGAATCCCGTTGCTCCCGATGCCCTGCTGGTTGAGGTGGCCTGGGAAGTCTGCAACCAGGTGGGCGGCATCTACACCGTTATCCGCTCGAAAGTGCCCGCCACGGTGCAGGTCTGGGACGAGCGGTACTGCCTGCTCGGGCCTTATTTCGCCCAGCAGGCCCAGGGCGAGTTTGAGCCCATCGACGAGTACGAGCTGGAGCACCTGCGCAAGGACGACCCGTTTGCCGGCGCCGTGCGCCAGCTGCGCGCCCAGGGCTTCGACGTGCAGTACGGCGTCTGGCTCGTCACGGGCCGCCCCCGCACGGTGCTCATCAACCCGTATCAGGTTTATAACCAGCTGGGCAGCATCAAGTCGGACCTGTGGGAGCACCACGGCATTCCGACGCCCGACACCGACGATTTGCTGCACCAGGTGGAGGCGTTTGGGCTGCTGGCGAAGATTTTTCTGCAGACGCTGACGGCCGAGGTCACCCCACCCCAGCGCGTGATTGGCCACTTCCACGAGTGGATGACGGGCGTAGCCATTCCGGCCCTGCGCCGCGAGCAGGTGCCGGTGCACCTGGTCTTTACCACCCACGCCACGCTGCTGGGCCGCTACCTGGCCATGAACGACCCCAACTTCTACGACCACCTGATGCAGGTGAACTGGGCGGCCGAAGCAGTGCACTTCAACATCGAAACCGCCGTGCGCATCGAGCGGGCCGCGGCCCACGGCAGCCACGTCTTCACCACCGTGAGCGAGCTGACCGTGCGCGAGTGCATCTACCTGCTCGACCGGATTCCGGACGCGGTGCTGCCCAACGGACTCAACATCGAGCGGTTTGTGGCCCTGCACGAGTTTCAGAACCTGCACCAGCAGTACAAGGCCAAGATTCACGAGTTTGTGATGGCCCACTTCTTCCAGAGCTACTCCTTCGACCTCGACAACACGCTCTACCTGTTTACCTCGGGCCGCTACGAGTACCACAACAAGGGCTTCGACCTGACCCTGGAAGCGCTGGCCCGCCTCAACCACCGCATTCAGCAAAGCGGCATGGAAGGTCAGGTTGTCATGTTTTTCATCACCAAGCGGCCCTTTCACAGCATCAATCCGCAGGTGCTGCAAAGCCGCGCCGTGCTCGATGAGGTGCAGGCTACCTGCGAGGCCATTGAGCGGCAGGTGGGCGAGCGGCTCTTCTACGCCGCCGCCGCCGGCACCGACCACCGCCTGCCCGACCTGGGCAGCATGGTCGACGATTACTGGAAGCTGCGCTACCGCCGCACGCTGCAAAGCTGGAAAACCACCAACCTGCCGCCCGTCATCACCCACAACCTGGTCGATGACGCGAATGACGACATCCTGAATTTCCTGCGCCGGGCCAATCTGGTCAACAACCAGCACGACCGGGTAAAAATCGTGTACCACCCCGATTTCGTGTCGCCTACCTCACCCCTGTTCGGCATGGAGTACGGGCAGTTTGTGCGCGGCTGCCACCTGGGCATCTTTCCCAGCTACTACGAGCCCTGGGGCTACACCCCGTTAGAGTGCGTGGCCCGGGGCGTGCCGGCTATTACCTCCGACTTGTCGGGCTTCGGCGACTACGTGCTGCAGACCGTGCCCGACCACGAGGAAAAGGGCATTTACGTGGTGAAGCGCCAGGAAAAGACCTTCGAGGAATCGGCGGAAGAGCTGACCGACATGCTCTGGAACTTCGTGCAGCTCAACCGCCGGGAGCGAATCATGCAGCGCAACAACGTGGAAAGCTCCGCCGAGCTCTACGACTGGAAAAACCTGCGCGTGTACTACGACCGGGCGTACACGCTGGCCCTGGAGCGGGAGTAGGATGCTCCGGAACAGCTGCGGCAAACACTGGCTTTGGCGCGAATAACTACGGTATTAATGCCTTCCCGATTGGTCTTCCTTCATCCGCTATGAGTCAAAAACCCTTGTTTGGCATTGCCCTTATCCTGCTGCTGGCGGGGGCCGCCACGGCCGTTGCGCACGAGTTCTGGCTGCTGCCACCCCGTTTTTTTGTGGCGCCCGGCACCCGGCAGAACATCCACGTCTTTGTGGGCGAAAGCTTTACCGGCGAGCGGTGGGCCGGGAAGAGCAGGCGCCTCACCAGCTTTGTGCAGTATACCCCAACCGACACCCTGAATCTGACCAAAGCCGCCAGCCAAACTGACACGCTGCACACCGCCGTGGAGCTGCGGCAGCCGGGCATCCATATGGTGGCCCTCAGCACCAACAATGCCTTCATCGAGCTGGAAGCCGGCAAGTTTAATGCTTACCTCAAAGAAGACGGGCTCGATAACGTGCTGGCCCTGCGCCAACAGCGCCAGGAGCTAGCCAAACCCGGCCGCGAGGCTTACCGTCGTTGCGCCAAAACCCTGATTCAGGTTGGCGCGCCTTCTTCAGAAGCTGCCAAAACAACGTACGGCGCCGTGGCCGGCCACCCGCTGGAGCTGGTGCCCGACCAGAATCCGTACGCCCTCAAAATCGGGGCCTCCCTCACGGTGCAGGTCCTGGCCGATGGGCAGCCGCTGCGGGGCGCGCTGGTGCAGGTGTGGCAGCGCACGCCCGGCCAACCCACGCAAATCAGCAAACTTCGCAGCAACCAAAACGGCCGCGTGTTGTTTCGATTGAACGGCGCTGGCAGTTATATGGTGAGCACCGTGCGGATGGAACCGGCCACCGACCTCAAAACGGCGGATTGGCAGAGCACCTGGGCTACGCTGACGTTCGGAGTGGCCGGTATTTCGGGCCGCTGAATTCACGGAATTTTCTCCTAACTTGGTCGTCCGGCGTACTCCGCACCCGAATATTTTTTTTCTTACCTTCGCAACTCCCTTAAAAACTCCGACACCACAGACGGTATGAAGTACTCGATTGATAAAAAGGAAACTTACACGATTATCACCATTGACGAGAAGAAGCTCGACACCACCGTTGCGCCTGATCTGAAATCGGAATTCGTGAAGTTGAACGCGGAAGGCATCAACAACCTGATCCTGGATTTGCAGAACGTGAAGTACACGGATTCGTCGGGTCTGAGCTCTATCCTCATTGCCAACCGTCTGTGCAACTCGACCGGCGGCCTGCTGGTACTCACCGGCCTGCAGGATCACGTGATGAAGCTCATCACCATCTCCAAGCTCGAGTCGGTGCTGCACATTCTGCCCACGGTGGAGGAAGGTATCGACCGCATCTTCCTGCACGCCATCGAGCGGGACCTGACCAGCAAAGAATAGCTTTTTCCCTTAGCCATAAGCGCTAAGCTGCAAGCTGCAAGCTCTTTCGTTCTGTTGGCTGGCCCTCAGAGCAAAGGCTTGCAGCTTGCAGCTTTTAGCTTGTGGCTTTTTCCATCCTATGGAGTTTGAGCTGAAAATTCTGGGCAGTGCCTCTGCCACCCCGTTTCTCAACCGCCACCACACGGCGCAGGTGCTGAGCGTGGGCCCGCACTCCTACCTGATCGACTGCGGCGAGGGCACCCAGCGGCGGCTGATGGAATACAAGGTGCGCCACCAGCGCCTGAACACCATTTTCATATCCCATCTGCACGGCGACCATTTTTTCGGGCTGTTCGGGCTGCTGGGCACTATGCACCTGCAGGGCCGCACCGAGCCGGTGTGCCTGTTTGGCCCCGCCGGCCTGGATGAGATGCTGACCACCCAGTTTCGCGTGTCGCACACCCAGCTTTCCTTTCCCCTGGAGTTTACCATAGTCGACACTGAGCAGCACGCGCTGGTATATGAAGACCGCTACCTGACGGTGCACACGCTGCCCATGCGCCACCGCATTCCGTGCTGCGGCTACCTGTTTCGGGAAAAGCCCAAGCGCCGCCACCTCGACAAAACCCGGCTGCCCGCCGGCCTCACCCCCGCCCAGCTGCACCAGCTGGCCCAGGGCGACGACGTGCGCGACGAGCAGGGCCAGATGCTGGTGCGCCACCTCGACGTGACCACGGCCCCGAATCATTCGCGCAGCTACGCCTTCTGCTCCGATACGGTCTACACCGAAAGCCTGGCCGAGCTGGTGCAGGGCGTAGACCTCCTCTATCACGAAGCCACCTTCATGGACGACCTGCGTGAGCGGGCCGCGGCCACCCACCACTCCACCGCCCGGCAGGCAGCCCAGTTGGCCCGGCAGGCGCAGGTCAAGCGCCTGCTCATCGGCCACTTCTCCTCCCGCTACCGCGACCTGGAACCCCTGCTGCACGAGGCCCGGGCCGTCTTCGAGTCGGTGGAGCTGGCCGTGGAAGGCAAGGTGGTCAGCATTCCGGAGTAAGGTCCAGAAGTAGAGCTTAGAGGGGAGAGCATAGAACTCAGACTGTTCTGCCACCAGTCTCTTTTCTAAGTTCTAAGCCCTCATTTCTAAGTTCTCATTTGTTGAAAACCTACGAACACAAGAAAACCCAGCTTTACCTCGTTCTCAGCGGCATTTTCATCGTCAACGCGCTGCTGGCCGAGATTATCGGGGTGAAGATTTTTTCGCTGCTGCCGCTGATCGGGCGGCCCGACAACCTGACGGCGGGCGTGCTGATCTGGCCCGTGGTGTTCGTCACTACCGACATCATCAACGAGTATTTCGGCAAGGCCGGCGTGCTGCGGGTGAGCTACCTGACGGCGGCCCTGATTCTGTTTGCCTTCCTCGTCATTTACGCCACCACCAAGCTGCCGCCGGCCCAGTTCTGGCTCGATGTGAACAGCCAGGACCCGCAGGGCCGTGCCATCAACATCGACTTCGCCTACCAGATGATTTTCCGGCAGGGCCTGGGCATCATTGCCGGCTCGCTCACCGCCTTTGCCATCGGGCAGGTGCTCGACGCCACCGTGTTTCAGCTCCTGCGCCGCGCTACCAACGGCCGCTACATCTGGCTGCGGGCCACCGGCTCCACCCTCGTCTCCCAGCTCGTCGACAGCTTCGTGGTGCTCTACGTAGCCTTCTACGTGTTCGGCAACTGGTCCTTCGCCCAGGTGCTGGACGTGGCCAACACCAACTACTGGTATAAATTCGCCGCCGCTATTCTGCTCACCCCCGTGCTCTACCTCGCCCACTTCCTGATTGACCGGTACCTGGGCAAGGAAGGAACCGTGGAATTGCAGCAGGAAGCAGCGGCCGACGTGAGCGTGTAGAACTGGTTTTTGGTTTTTGGTTATACGTTTTTGGTCGCTGGACCTAATGACTGCACCAACAGCCACAAACCAAAAACCACAAACGAACAACCAAAAACCAACCATGTCCCGCATCCTCACCGGCATCCAGAGCACCGGCCGGCCCCATTTGGGCAACCTGCTCGGCGCCATTCTGCCCGCCATCGAGCTGTCGAAAAACCCGGCCCACGACTCGCTCTACTTCATTGCCGACCTGCACTCGCTCACCACCGTGCGCGACGCCGAGCTGCTGCGGCAGAACACCTACGCGGTGGCTGCTGCCTGGCTGGCCTGCGGCTTCGACACCGAGAAAAACCTGTTTTACCGGCAGTCCGACGTGCCGCAGGTGGCCGAGCTGACCTGGTATCTCTCGTGCTTCACGCCGTTTCCGATGCTGGCCAACGCCCACTCGTTCAAGGATAAGTCGGACCGGCTGTCCGACGTGAATGCGGGCCTGTTTACCTACCCCGTGCTCATGGCGGCCGACATTCTGCTCTACGACGCCGAGATTGTGCCCGTGGGCAAGGACCAGATTCAGCACCTCGAAATTGCCCGCGACATTGCCGCCGCCTTCAACGCCCGCTACGGCGACACCCTGGTGCTGCCCCAGGCCCGCGTCGACGCCGAGCTGATGACCATTCCCGGCACCGACGGGGCCAAGATGAGCAAGAGCTACGGCAACATCATCGACATCTTCGCCCCCGAAAAGGAGCTGCTCAAAGCCATCAAGACCATTATTTCGGACAGCACGCCGCTGGAAGCGCCCAAGAACCCGGACGCCGACATCACCTTCAAGCTGTACGCGCTGCTGGCCACGCCCGCCGAAACCGACACCATGCGCCAGAATTACCTGGCCGGCGGCTACGGCTACGGGCACGCCAAAAAAGAGCTGTACGAGCTGATTCTGCGCCGCTTTGCCACCGAGCGCCAGCAGTTCGACTTCTACCTGCGCAACCTGCCCGAGCTGGATGCCAGGCTGGCCGAAGGTGCCCGCAAAGCCCAGGCCTACGGTAGCGTAGTGCTGAATAAGGTGCGCGAGAAAGTAGGCTACTCCGCGCGGTAAGCGGCTGCTGTCACTGCGAAGGCCGCAGTTCGTCCCGTGCGAGGTAACTATCCTCAAGTAAAGCACAAAGCCCCGACGTATGCCAACGCCGGGGCTTTCGTAGTAACGCGAAGTTCCACTTCGCGAGGCATAGTCCCCGTCGTGACGGCCATCGTTCAACGTCTCGCGAAGCGGAGCCTCGCGTTACCCCTAGCTGCCCCGGCAGGCAACCCGGCTCAGTACGTCAGGCCGTCGATGCTGACGGGGTGCTTTTGCTCGGTGTAGAAGCTGAAGCCCACTTTGCTGCCCCGGCTGACCTGCTGGTTTTCGAGCTTCTGCTTGACCGATATCTTCTGGATATCCTGCATGGGCGGGGCAATCAAATCGTTGTTGACGGCGGCAATCATGGCGCTTTCCACGAACAGGCGCAGCATGTCGGGGGTGAGCAGGTTGTCGGCCATGTCGTTGTCGGGCAGCTCCAGCTGCTGCACGCCTTCGAGGTAGTAGTGGTTTTCGATGTTGATCAGCAGGCGCCCCACCAGGTAGCCCGGGTCGTTCAGGCGCTGGTACTTGATGCTGTCGGCCATGAAGTTGTAGGCCATGATGTGGCCGAAAAACCGCCGCCGGAAGTCCTGCTCCACGTATTTGGAGCCCATGGGGCCGTAGTCTTCGGCGAAGGTGACGATGTTGGAGTGCATCACGAACACCAGCAGATCCCCCGAGAACTTGATGTGAAACTCCATGTCGTTCACCGGGCGGTACTCAATCAGCACGCTCGAATCGAGGAGGGAAAGCTTGCGGCTCAGCTCCACCACCAGCTCCTGCGACACCTGGCGCAGCAGGGCAAAGGCCTCGAGGGTGTTGCGGAAGATGGCCTGCTTGGCAATGGACTTCTGCTTGAGGCCCTCGAAGATCTGGTCGAGGCGGTCGGCGGGGGCGGCGGTGGGGGCGCCGGGGGCCGCCGTGGGCTCGTTGTTGGTAGCCGTGGCCCCGGCGGAGCTTTCGACCACGGGCGTACTCTCCGGCAGCGGCGTCGGCTCGGCATCGGAGGCCGGGGGAATCAGGTTGGTGGGCAGCTTGGTACGAGGCATCGGGTGGGGCAACAGGTGAGGCAACAGGTGGGAAGAAGCCAGCTTGCTACGGCCGGCCGGGCCGTTCAGACGCTGAGCGGCGCTTCTGGCAAGTACGAAATATTCCGGGTGCCGGGTTCGGAATGAGCCGCCAGCCCGCGGGCAGCGGCCGCCCACCCGGAGCCTGAACACCAGGTCATCGATTTTAGAGGGGATATAAAAAAATAATGACCCATACCAGCTGACGTATGGGGAGTCATCAATTTTGGAGGGGGTGTAAAACTGATGACCCACTGCCGCTGGTTGGCACCAGGTCATGATTTCTGGACAGTCGCGAAAATAGTTACCCGGCCGCCGGTTTTGTCCCGCCCCCACAGCCCGTCATTCCGCCGTATGCGCGCCCAGCCGCGGCGGGGCGGCCAGCGCTTCAGCCAACGGCCACTGCGGACTGCGAAATGCTACCGTCCGCAGCCCCGGGTGCGCAAATTCCGACGCGGGAGGCAGCAGCATCGGGGCCGCTGCAGCCTGCGTCAGCGCCTGGCCCACCGTGCGCACCGCGCCGGCCGGCACGCCCCGCCGCTCCAGCTCCTGCAGCAAGGCTGTCCCACTCAGCTCGCCGATGCGGGCGTGCAGCAGCACTTCCAGCTCGGCCCGGTGCGCCACGCGGGCTTCGTTGGTGCCAAAGCGTTCATCCGCCGCCCACGCCGGCTGGCTTAGTGCCGCGCAGAGCAGCTGAAACTGCCGGTCGGCGCCCACGGCCAGAATCAGCGCCACCCCGTCGGCGGCCCGGTACACGGTGCCGTAGGGCACGATGCTGGGGTGGCCCGAGCCCAGCGGCTGCGGATCCTGGCCCGTCACCAGGAACGTGGCCGCCTGGTTGGCCAGCGAAGCCAGGGCACTGTCGAGCAACGACACCTGCACCAGCGCGCCCAGCCCGGTGCCGGCCCGGCGGTAGAGGGCCGTCAGAAGCCCTTCCTTGAGCTGGTGGGCGGCCAGCAGATCAATCAGGGCTACCGGCATTTTCTGCGGGGCGTGGCCGGGCAGCCCGTTCAGGTGCATGAAGCCGGCCTCGGCCTGCAGCACGGCATCGTAGCCGGCCCGGCCCGAGTCGGGACCGTAGCCGGTGAGGTGGCCGTAGATAAGCTGCGGATTGTGCTGGCAGAGCGTGGCGTAGTCGACCCCCAGCTTTTCGGCGTCGCCGGGCTTGTAGCTGGCCAGCACAATGTCGGCGCGGGCGGCCAGGCGGTAGACAGCGGCCAGGCCCGCGGGGGTGCGCAGATCCAGCACCACCGACTGCTTGCCCCAGTTGGCGCAGCTGAAGTAAGCCGACACGCTGGTTTCGACCGCCTCGGCGGCGGTTTTCCAGCGGCGCGTCACGTCGCCGCCCGGGGGCTCCACTTTGACGACGGTGGCCCCCAGCTCGGCGAAGAACTGCCCCACCTGCGGGCCGGCCAGCACGCTGGCCAGCTCCAGAATCAGCAAATCGGCGAAGGGAAGCGAGGGTTCAGAATTCATGGCGGCAAAGAAACGACCAAAAAGGCGTATCCGGCGGCATTTCGGTTCCCGATCGGCCAATCTGGCGCCGACCCGAATTCCCTTATCTTTACGGCAAATCAAGCGGTTTGCTGACCGGAAAACAGGGTCAGCGCATACTTTCACTTCATTTCGCTGAACCTTGAAGTTTACCGATTTCAATCTGCACGACGACCTGCTGGCCGGAGTGGACGCCATGAATTATCTGAATGCCACGCCCATTCAGGAGCAGGCCATTCCTAAGATTATCGAGGGCAAGGACCTGATTGCCTGCGCCCAGACCGGCACCGGCAAGACGGCCGCCTATCTGCTGCCCCTGCTCGACAAGATTTCCCACGCCAAGCACGGCCACACCTCCACGCTGATTCTGGTGCCCACGCGCGAGCTGGCCACCCAGATCGACGAGCAGGTGACGGGCTTCGGCTACTTCGTGGAAGCGAGCAGCATTGCCATCTACGGCGGCGGCAAAAGCGAGAACTGGGAGCAGCAGAAGCGCGCCCTCACCTCCGGCGCCGACATCATCGTGGCCACGCCCGGCCGCCTGATTGCCCACCTGCAGATGGGCTACGTCAGGTTCGACCAGATCAAGTACCTGGTGCTCGACGAGGCCGACAAGATGATGGACATGGGCTTTTCGGACGACATCCTGAACATCGTGCGCCAGCTGCCCAAGCAGCGGCAGACCCTGCTGTTCTCGGCTACCATGCCCACCAAAATCCGCGACTTCTCGAAGCAGATTCTCAATGAGCCCGAGGAAATCCGGCTGGCCGTATCCAAGCCCGCCGCCGGCATCGACCAGCAGTTCTACATGGCTTTCGACCGCCAGAAGATTCACCTGCTCGAGCACATCATCAAAACCCAGGAGGTGCAGAGCATGGTGCTGTTTACGAGCCAGAAAGCGGCCGTAGCGGGCATTGTGCGCGCCATCAACAAGCTGGGCTACGTGGCCCAGGGCATCAGCTCCGACCGGACCCAGGAGGAGCGGGAGCAGATCATGCGCGACTTCAAGAACAAGTCCTTCCCCATCCTGGTGGCCACCGACGTGCTTAGCCGCGGCATCGACATCGACTCCTTGAGCCACGTGGTAAACTACGACATCCCGCGGGCGGCCGAGGACTACGTGCACCGGATCGGCCGTACGGCCCGCGCCGCCACCAAGGGCACAGCCATCACCTTCATTGCCGACCAGGACCAGGACCGCGTCCTCAAGATCGAGAAGCTCATTGAGCGCGAAGTAGAAAAGCAGGACATTACCGAAGGCCTCGGCCTGGGTCCGGCCCCGGAGTTTGACCCCAAGCGCTTCAGCGGCCTGGGCGGCAAAATCGGCGGCCGGCCCGAGCGGGGTGGCCGCTCGGGCGGCGGCAGCCGCGGTCCGCGCCCCGAAGGTGGGGCTCCCCGCGGCGAAGGGGGCCGCGACGGTGGCCGGCCGCGCCGCGACGCCGACCCGAAAGACCCCAAGCAAAAGGAGCGTATCGCCAATGCCCAGGCCGCGCTAGCTGCGCTCGATGCGGGCCAGGCCCCGGCTGTCCCGTATCAGCGCCCACCCCGCCCGGAAGGTGAAGCCCGTCCGCCCCGCGCGCCGCGTCCGGAAGGCGAAGCCCGGGAGCCCCGGGAGCCGCGCGCCCCGCGTCCGGAAGGCGAAGCCCGCCCACCGCGCGAGCCGCGGGCCGAAGGCGAAGCCGGTGACGACAAGCCCCGCCGCAAGCGCGGGGGCCGCAACCGCGGAGGCCGTGGGCCGCGCCCGGAAGGCTCAGCCGAGGCCGTATCCGCGCCGGCCGCCCCCAGCGCCGAGTAGCCGTACAAACTCATAAAAAAGCCCCGCTACTTCCGTAGCGGGGCTTTTTTTGGTAGTGGCTCTACAAGGATTTAACAAACTCGTCGAGCTGCTTGCGAAAGGCGGCAAGGGCCTGCTGCTGCTCCGGGTTGCGGCTCTTGAGCAGCTCCTCCAGCGGAATGCTGCGCGGCTTGCCGTTCTGCTCCACCACGCACTGGATTTCGCCGATGCGGTAGGCCAGCGTGTCGGGCCGCAGGTACGTGCCCACGCCCAGCCGAAACCGATAAGTGTGCTGGCCGACCGGCAGGGCCGGGAGGCTGCCCCAGCCGTTGAACTCCCCCCGCCCCGAAAGCTTGCCGCCGTTGGCGGCGCGGCCGTCGGCGCAATGGCTGCTAAACCACGCCAGTACGCGTTGCTGAATCTGTTTGCGGGTAGCCTCGGCTTCGGTCGCCGCTACGGCCTGGGCGCCCTCGAACACCACCTGGCCGTACTCGTTTTTCGGCCACGGCTGGGTTTGAGCCCGGGCCGTGAAGGCAGTAGCAAGCAGCAGCAACCCGGCTATGGCAAAGGAAAATCTTGATTTCATAGGCCCAAGCTACCAGAAAAAGGGCGTTACGGCCGCCACGGCGGGCCGGACGGAGTTATCGGCGGGTAATCGGGCGGGGCAAAAACCCGCGGCCGGTCCGCCTAAAATCTTCTACGCCAGCCCGAAGCCCTGCCGGATCATACCGTGAAAATCCTGCTCCGACATTTTGGCCTTGGTTTTCAGCAGCTGCTCGGCATCGGCGCCGGCAATGTAGCGGAGCTGGGGCGTGCCGTCGGTGGCGGCGGTGAAGATGACCTCGGCAATCTGCCCGGGCGTGGAGGCGGCCCCGCCGCGGCTGCTGAAGGCCGCCAGCACGCTGCGCACCTGGCCCGCGTAGGGGTTGGCATCGTCGGCGGGGTTGGCGGTCATCTGCAGGGAGCGGGTGGCAAAGTCGGTGGCCACGCCCCCGGGCGCCACCACCTTCACCTGGATGCCGAAGGGCTCCAGCTCAAACCACAGGGATTCGGAGAAGCCGTCGAGGCCGAACTTGGTGGCGTGGTAGAGCGAGTTCATCGGAAACGCCGTGCGCCCGCCCACCGAGGTGATGTTGATGATAACGCCGGCCCGCTGGGCCCGCATGATAGGCAGTGCCGCCCGCGTCACGCGGAACACGCCGAACACGTTGGTGGCAAACTGCTGCTGAATCTGCACGTCGGTGGCCGACTCGAACGGGCCCACCAGCCCGTAGCCAGCGTTGTTGACCAGCACGTCGAGGCTGCCGAAGTCCTGGTGGGCCTGCTGCACGGCGCGGGTGACGGCGGCCTCATCGGTCACGTCGAGGGCGTAGACGCGAACCGTGGGCAGGTCGGTGAACCGGGCATCGGCGGGGTTGCGCATGGTGGCGGCCACGTTCCAGCCGTGCCGGGCAAACAGGCGCACGGCGGCCTCACCGATGCCGGTGGAGGTGCCGGTGATGAAAACAGTCTTCATAGGCGGGGGATGTTGAAGTGTTTTCGGGCTGACGAATGGCTCCGCTCCTTACTTTCAATCCCCCTTTTTATTTCATCAAGCGGGCATAGTTTATCCGGCAGCAGACTCTTCGACCGGATGTCCCAGCTTTTTCAACCAATCCTTCAGCCTTGGATGCGCGTTGAGATCCAGCGGAATATCCTGCCCCGCGCCGGTCAGCAGGCTGCTGCAAAGAAGACAAATGTTCAGAATTGAAACAATCTGATTTTCGGCGCTGAAAAAGATAATAGCATCATGATAAATCGGCGCACACATCCAGCGCATGTCATCGACTAACTCAGTTTGTAGCATTGCCGCTAACTCCTCCACTTCGGGGGCAGTAGCGGTAAGCCGTTTGATTAGCTGGTTGGGTGCAGATTTCCGTGCTGGTCGGTCAGATACAGGCAAGGCTGATCCGCGTTCTGGCCCCGATTAAAGGAATAAGTGACAAGTCGGGTGAAGTTCAGACCTTGATAGTACTCACGACTGTTCGGCTCATTTTTTATAACACCTGCCCCACGCCGAACAGCACCGTAAATACCAGCGTCGTCAGCGCCATCTGCTTGAGCAGCGGGTCGAGCTGCATCGAATCCTGGCGCTGCCACACGCGGCGGGCGTTGAGCAGCAGCAGCGGGGCCGAGAGCAGGAACAGCCACTGCCAGGGCGAGTGGTAGGTGAGCGTGGCGTAGACCACGGCGCAGCCCAGGCCCAGCAGCAGCAAGAGCCAGTGGTAGCGCCGGGCATTCTGCGGCCCCAGGCGCACGGGAATCGTGATTTTGCCAGCCAGCTCATCGGAGCGGATGTCGCGGATGTTGTTCACGTTCAGCACCGCCGTGGCAAAGCAGCCCAGCGCGGCGGCCGGCAGCAGCACGGCCAGCGGCAGCGCCCGGGTTTGCAGATAATAGGTGCCGCACACGCCCACCAGGCCGAAGAAGGTGAACACCGACACGTCGCCGAGGCCGGCGTAGCCGTAGGGCTTGGCCCCGGCCGTGTAGTTGACGGCCGCCCAGATGGCGCACAGGCCCAGCCCGAAAAAGGTGAGGAAGATCCAGACCCCGCTGCTGCCCAGCGCCACCCACAGCAGGCTCAGCCCGCTCCCCAACGACAGCAGCCCAAACAGGCCCATGCCCCGCTTCATCTGGGCCGGCGAAATGGCGCCGCTCTGCACGGCCCGCTGCGGCCCTTCGCGGTGCACGCTGTCGGCCCCGTTCTGGGAGTCGCCGTAGTCGTTGGCCAGGTTGCTCAGAATCTGCAGCAGGATGGTGGTGAGTACGGCCAGGCCGAAGACGGCGGGGCGGAACTGCCCGTGGCTGGCGGCCAGAAAGCCGCCGGTCAGGATGCTGGCCAGCGCCAGCGGCAGGGTGCGGGGCCGGAACGCTGAAACCCAGGCTTTGGCGGGACTGACGGCGGGGGAAGCAGAAGGGGAAGTCGAAGACATAGAAAACAACAGAACGTCATGCTGAGCCTGCCGGAGCATCTCGCGTGCAATAGTAATTCAATCGGTGAACAATAGAATTACCCTGCACACGAGATGCTTCGGCTTCGCTCAGCATGACGTTCAATAAGCTAAAAAAGCTACTTCATAATAGCGGCTACCAGCTCGTCGCTCATCGGTTTCACATCCGACTTGTAGAAGCCCACTACGTGGCCCTGCTCATCGACCAGGTACTTGCAGAAGTTCCAGGTCGGCGCGTCGCTGACGGCGCCGTTGCGGGTTTTGTCGGCCAGAAACTGGTAGAGCGGGGCCGTGTCGGCGCCCTTCACCGAGATTTTGGCGAACATGGGGAAAGTCACGCCGAAGTTTTTCTCGCAGAAAGTGGCAATCTGGGCGTTGGTGCCGGGCTCCTGGCCGCCGAAGTTGTTGGCCGGAAAGCCCAGCACGGCCACCCGGTCGCCGTGCTTCTTGCTGAGCTCTTCCAGCTCCTTGTACTGGGGCGTGTAGCCGCACTCCGAGGCCACGTTCACGATAAGCAGCTTCTTGCCTCGGTACTGGCTGAGCTGCACTTGCTGGCCGTCGATGTTCTCGACGGCATACTCGTACACGGAGCCGGCAGCGGCGGTGGTTTCGGGGGCAGACATGGCGGTAGCGGAGTAAGAGGTTTGGGCCGGGTTGGGGGCCGAGCTGCAGGCAGCCAGCGTGCCCAGCAGGAAGACGAAGTGAGTTTTCATACGGCAGAAAGGTTAGGTCGGCAGCGCAGCTAGCCCAACAGTACTGGCCAAACCGGCGGCTGCGGGCATTGTTTCTCAGCAAGCAAGATAACGCTTTGCAGCCTTTATATGGATTCAGCTATATGATTTCCGGTTTTCCCGCCGCCGGTGGGCCGGGCAGCGGCTTGGCCGTACGGGCTGGCCGGTCAGGTGCGGGGCACCGTCAGCCACTTTTCCAGGTCGGTGGGCTGGTAGGCCAGCATCCGGTCGAGCAGGCCGGCCGGCGTGTCGTGCTGCTGGAGCTGGGCGCGGTTTTCGGGGCGCAGGAAGCCTTCCTCCACCATCTTGTCCAGGAACTGCAGCTGGTGGTCGTAGAAACCGCTCACGTTGAAGACGCCGCTGGGCTTTTGGTGCAGACCCAGCTGGCCCCAGGTGAGCACCTCAAACAGCTCTTCCAGGGTGCCGAAGCCGCCGGGCATGGCAATGAAGCCCTCGGCGAGGTCGGCCATGAGCAGCTTCCGCTCGTGCATGCTTTTCACCACGTGCAGCTCCGTCAGCCCCCGGTGGGCCAGCTCCTTGTCGGCCAGAAAATCGGGAATGACGCCGATGGACTTGCCGCCGTGGCGGATAACGCTGTCGGCCACGGCCCCCATCAGCCCCACCCGGCCGCCCCCGTACACCAGCGTGAGGCCGCGCCGCGCCAGCTCCTGCCCCATCAGGTCGGCCTGCTGGCGGTAGATTTCATTGAACCCGGGGCTGGCCCCACAATAGACGGCAACGCTTTTCATGCTTTGGTTGAGTTAGGAGTATGTCGTGGCCAGCAAAGCGAAGCAATCCGTCCCGGACACTGAGCCACGTGTTATTTGACCACCAGGTCCTGTCGGATACTTACGTCGAGGCTTTGTGGGTCAACGGTGCTCAAGTACATTTCAGAGGACGGATTTCTTCGGCTGCGCCTGGCAATGACCAGGAATTACATCCGCTCGGGCACCTCGATGCCGAGCAGGCTCATGCTGGCCTTGATGGTGCGGGCCGTCTGGGCCGACAGCGCCACGCGGAACGACTGCTTGGTCGTGTCGGGCTCCCCGATTACCTGGACTTCGGCGTAGAAGCGGTTGTAGGCCTTGGCCAGGTCGTAGGCGTACTGGGCCACCACGGCCGGCGAGAACGTGCGGGCGGCCTCGGCCACCACGCTGCCGTAGCGGGCCAGCTCCTCCACCATCTCCCGCTCGGTTTTCTCCAGCGCGGGCAGGGTGGTGAAGTCCAGGGCTTCGTTGATGCCCAGCTGCTGGGCCTTGCGGCGGAGCTGAGCAATGCGGGCGTGGGAATACTGAATGAACGGCCCCGTGTGCCCTTCGAGCTGCACCGACTCCTCGGGGTTGAACAGCATGCGCTTCCTGGGGTCCACCTTCAGCAGGTAGTACTTCAGCGCGCCCAGACCCAGGGTGTGGAACAGCTGGGCCTGCTCGTCCTCGCTCAGCCCTTCGATCTTGCCCTTCTCCAGCGTGGCGGCCTTGGCGGCTTCCACCACCTCGCGCACCAGCTCGTCGGCATCCACCACGGTGCCTTCGCGGCTTTTCATCTTGCCCGAGGGCAGGTCCACCATGCCGTAGCTGAGGTGGTAGATGGCGTCGGCGTAGGGCTTGCCCAGCTTCTTGAGCACGGCCTTGAGCACCTGCATGTGGTAGTTCTGCTCGTCGGCAATGACGTACACGCTCAAATCGTAGCCGAAATCCTGGTACTTCAGCTCGGCCGTGCCCAGGTCCTGGGTGATGTAGACCGAGGTGCCGTCGGCGCGGAGCAGCAGCTTCTCGTCGAGGCCTTCCTCCTGCAGGTCCACCCACACCGAGCCGTTTTCCTTTTTGAAGAACACACCCTTCCGCAGGCCTTCCTCCACCCGCTCCTTGCCCAGCAGGTAGGTGCCCGACTCGTAGTAGTACTGGTCGAAGTCGACGCCGATGGTCGTATAAGTCTCGTCGAAGCCTTCGTACACCCAGCCGTTCATCTGCTTCCAGAGCGTGATGACCTCTTCGTCGCCCTGCTCCCACTGCTGCAGCATGGTCTGGGCTTCCAGCATCAGCGGAGCCTGCTTCTTGGCCACGTCGGTGGCCACGCCCTCGGCTTCGAGCTGCTTGATCTGCTCCCGGTAGTGCTTCTCAAACAGCACGTAGTACTTGCCCGCCAGATGGTCGCCTTTGATGCCGGCGCTCTGCGGGGTTTCGCCCTGCCCGTAGTACTGGTAGGCCAGCATCGACTTGCAGATGTGGATGCCCCGGTCGTTGACCAGGTTGGCCTTGGTGACGGTGGCGCCGGTGGCCTTCAGGATCTGGGCCACGGAGTAGCCCAGGAAGTTGTTGCGCAGGTGGCCCAGGTGCAGGGGCTTGTTGGTGTTGGGCGACGAATACTCCACCACCACGTCCTGGGGTCCGCCGGTGGGCACGGGCGTGCCGTCGGGGCGCTGCAAGAGCTGGGCAAACAGGCGCAGCCACTCGGCGTCGGCAATTTCCAGGTTCAGGAAGCCCTTCACCACGTTGAAGCCGCTCACGCGGGCGTCGTGGGCCGTCAGCCACTCGCCCAGGGCCTGCCCGATCTGCTCGGGGCCCTTGCCCAGGGCTTTGGTCAGCGGGAAGGTGACGAGCGTAAACGAGCCGGCAAACTCCTTGCGGGTGGGCTGAATGGTAAGCTGGGCGGCCGGGACTTCAGCGCCAAAAACCTGCTGAATGGCGGCGCTGAGGGCCGCTTTGATGTCTTGTTCGAGTTCTTGCACGGGGTGCGGGATATAGAGCGAAGCGCCGCCGAATCCGGACTGCCCGGCGGAAAAGGGATGCGCAAAAGTAGCGGAAGCCGCGGCGGGGTCCAACAGGAACTGACTGAGGCTGCCGTGGAGAGCGAAATCAGCACATCGGGCGGAGCGAAGTTCGGCAGATCGGGCGCTGACAGTGGAGTAGAAAGGGCCTGGCCGGAATGCGGACAGCCTGAATTCCACCATCACATATTCGCTGCTTTATGCCAGGTATTTTAAGCCTGGTAATGCCATCTATTGGCTCAAAGCGAATCATTTCGGGCCAAAATCAATAGCGTCTCTATACGTAAACATATAGATACCCAAAAAACACAAGTCACAAATAGCAAAGGCATTTCCATGACCGCTACCGCCCCTGTATCTTACCTTTACCGCGTAAAATTATACCACCGGCTGGGAAATCCCATTAGGCTCGGCCCGTACGCGCTATTCCTTAATCTACTCTCCTGATGCGCAAGCACTCACTCCCGCTGCTGCTGGCCCTGACCGGCGGCACACTCCTCTGGACCGGCTGCCACCGCCGCCACGACCCTGAGCCGGGCCCCGCCCCCTGCGCCACCGCCCAGGCCAACCCGCTGCGCCTCCGCTTCCTGGAAAGCTTCGGCACGCCCACGCCCGATACGGCCTATACCAAGCAGGATATCACCTTTGAGGGCCCGGGCGCGCCCTACACCCGCTACGAGTGGCAAATCGGCAATGACCCGCGCTCCTTCACTCAGCCGAAGTTCAGCCTCTACTTTCCCGCCTCCTTTACCGGCAGCTTTCCCGTGCGCCTGATTGCCCACCGGCCACCCAACCTGAAATGCTTTCCCAAGGACGACGGCGTGGATACGCTCACCCAGGTGCTGACGCTGGTATCCATCCACGACCGCCGCGCCCCGGTCTACGGCAAGTTTCAGGGCAGCAACGCCGACGCGCCCCGGGATACGTTTACCATTCGGGTGTTTAGCGGCCCCAACTACGATAACCCCAACAACCCGGCCGCGTCGCCATACGACTACCTGCGCAATCTGAGCCGGGGCTGCCAGTCGCCTTACTTCAACATCGGCCTGGTCTGGCGCGGCATCCGCTTCAGTTATGGTGGAAGTGACTTCAACTGCAACACCGAGGCGGGCGCGGGCTACCTGAGCACCCGCGACTCCATCCGGGTCGACTATTCGCAGTTTGAGTCTGCTGCCAGCCTGAAGCGCATCAACCGGGTGTTTCGCGGTAAGCGCCAGCGGTAGCCGCGTCGTCTCGCGTCTCAGTGTTGCGCACTAAGCCCAAGCCAGTCTAGCAGGGTTTTTCCTCCATTGCCAAAGCAGCTCCGACCTCAATAGGCCGGAGCTGCTTTGGCAATGGAAGTTGATAGCATGGAGGGGCGTTGGTTGTAGTGTTGCTACAACGGCAATGCAATGAAGCGAAATGCTAAACTCGGCCTGCCATTCGACCAAACTAACTACCCAAACCATTCGGCTACGACGTGCCGCCCCGACCCGCCGTCACGTCCTGCACGCGCAGGTGGTCCTGGATGGCGTCGGTGGCGGCTTCCAGGATGTCGAAGGCGTTTTTGGCCATTGTGTTTTCGCTGTCGAGGGTGGGGTTGATTTCTACCATCTCGAAGCAGACCACCCGGTCGTTGTCGAGCAGGGCCTGGCAGAGCTGCACGGCCTCCTGCACGTTCAGGCCGTCGACGACCGGCGTGCCGGTGCCTTTGCTGAAGCGCGAGTCCAGCGAGTCCACGTCGAAGCTCAGGTAAACCAGGTCGCAGAAGCGCAGCTGCTCGTAGATTTCGCGGGCCACCTGCCGCGGGCCTTTCTCCTTGAACTCGGGCAGCTTGAAGTTGCGAATGCCGAGCCGCTCAATGACGGCGTCTTCCTCGGGCTCGGTGTCGCGGACCACCACGTACACCAGGTGCTCGGGCTTGAGCTTGGGGCCGGCTTCGCCCAGGTTTTGCAGGCGGCGCCAGAAAAACTCTGTTTCGGGCTCCACCACGTTGCGCCGGCAGTCGAGGTTGTCCTCGTTCAGGGCCATGGCCATGGGCATGCCGTGCACGTTGCCGCTGGGCGTGGTGTAGGGCGAGTGAATGTCGGCGTGGGCATCGACCCAGACGACGCCCAGCGTCTTGTGCGGGTAGGCGGCCTTGATGCCGGCAATGGTGGCGGCGGCGCTGCTATGGTCGCCGGCCAGCACCAGCGGAAACTCCCCGAAGCGCAGCGTCTGCTCCACGGCGCTGGCAATACCCTTCTGCACCGTGTAGATGGAGTCGATGTGCTTGGCGAAGGGAAAATGATTTTTGTCGAACAAGACGTGGTTCAGATCCGGCACGGCCACGGCGTTGAAGCGGCGGAAATAGTCGGAGCCTTTGTTCAGACAGGCAATCCGGAGGGCATCGACCCCCAGACTGGCCCCACGAGTCCCGGCTCCCAGCTCGGAGCGGACTTCAATGAGCTTAATGCGGCGCATACAGTTACATGGGCAAAAAAGGGTTAAAAGGGTTTGATGCTTGCCGATTGAGCGGGTGGGAATTCCCCTCAGGCTTGACGCGCACGGACCTTCCGCCGCGACCAACGAACAAAGCACAACCAAAACCCCGCGGGCGGGGTATCTTTGCGGGCTCTAAGTTCGGAAAAAGCTTTTGCGTTAAGAAATTAAGAAGCTGAGCTGTTTACCCCCTGTCGCCTCTTGGCTGACCGCCCTTTTTCACTCTTCGTAGTTCGCTACCCCACTTCTCCGCATGGATACCTACCACGACCTGATTTCCCAGACCTTCGATTTTCCCACCGACGAGTTCCGCGTGGAGCAGAACGAGCTGCGCTTCAACGACATCGACCTGATGGCGCTGGTCGAAAAGCACGGCACCCCGCTGCGCCTGGCTTACCTGCCCAAAATCAGCTCCCAGATTCAACGGGCCAAGGAATTGTTTCGCCTGGGCATCGAGAAGACCGGCTACACGGGCCGCTATTCCTACGCCTACTGCACCAAGGCCTCCCACTTCAGCTTCGTGGTGGAAGAGGCGCTGAAAAACGATGTGCACATCGAAACCTCGTCCTGGTTCGACACCCACATTATCCGGGCCATGCACGCCAAGGGCAGGCTCACCAAGGACACCTACATCATCTGCAACGGCTTCAAAACCGAGGACTACAAGCGCGAAATTACCGCCCTCATCAACGACGGCTTCGTGAACTGCATGCCCATCCTGGACTCGCCCAACGAGGTGGAATACTACCACGACAACGTGCGCGAGAAGTGCAACGTGGGCATGCGCCTGGCTTCCGACGAGGAGCCGCGCTTCCAGTTCTACACCTCCCGCCTGGGCATCCGCTACGCCGACGCGCTGCCGCTCTACGAGCAGAAGATCAAGGAAGATCCGCGCTTCGAGCTCACGATGCTGCACTACTTCATCAACACCGGCATTAAGGACACGTCGTACTACTGGTCGGAGCTGAGCCGCTTCGTGCACAAGTACTGCGAGCTGCGCCGCGTGTGCCCCACGCTCACCACCATCGACATCGGCGGCGGCCTGCCCATCCAGACCTCGATTCAGAAGGAGTACGACTATAAGTACATGGTGGAGGAAATCCTGCGCACCATCCAGCGCATCTGCGGGGAGGAAGGCGTGCCGGAGCCCCACATCTTCACCGAGTTCGGCATCTTCACCGTGGGCGAGTCGGGTGCCACCATCTACAGCATCCTCGACGAGAAGCTGCAGAACGACAAGGAGCTCTGGTACATGATTGACGGCTCCTTCATCACCAACCTGCCCGACACCTGGGCCCTGAACCAGCGCTTTATCATGCTGGCACTCAACGGCTGGGAGAAGAAGTACAAGAAAATCCAGCTCGGCGGCCTCACCTGCGACTCCCAGGACTACTACAACGCCGAAAAACATATCTACCAGGTGTTTTTGCCCGAGCGCAAGCCCGCCACGGACGCGCAGCCGCTCTACGTGGGCTTCTTCCACACCGGCGCCTACCAGGAAAGCCTGTCGGGCTACGGCGGAGTGAAGCACTGCCTGATTCCGGCCCCGAAAATGGTAATTCTGGACCGCGCCGAAGATGGCACCCTCACCGACTACGTGTTTGCCGAAGAGCAGAACGGCGAGTCGATGCTGCGGATTCTGGGGTATCAGCAGTAAGCGCCGCCGAAGGCCGCCCGGCCTGAAGTCGAACCCGGTCAGCGGGCGGGCCGGGTTCTTTTGGTATCATTCCGGGATATGCTGGCGTTTTCTGAATCCGGCGGATATTCTTGCCCGGCCGCAGTTGGCCGATCAGTCGTAAATCACTATTTTTGAGTCTGGTACTCTGACTTTACACTCGTTTTCTGCTTCATAATGAAAAAGCTTCTTCTGCTGGCCTGCGTGGCCGTTCTGGGCCTCGGCTCCTGCAACAAGGTTAAGTGCCCGGCCTACACCAGCATCAAAGCCGCCAACCGCGTCTCGTCGCCCATCACGGCCTCGACGGAAACCGCGCCGGCCGACCGCCAATAGCTTCGGCCGCAGCGTAAGCTTGCCATACACTCTAAAAAAGCCCGCTTGCCAGCAATGGAGGCGGGCTTTTGCGTGAATGCACCCGAAAATTCAGAACGTCATTCCGAACACTCTGCGGCCCAAGCAGAGACTGAGGCATCTCGCGTGGTGTCGTTGCAATGCTGACCCTGCCGTCAGCACCGAGATGCTTCGCCTGCGCGGATGCCGGATCAGGCACGACGTTCTTTTCCCAGCAACGTCAGCACGCGAGATTCCTCGGCAAGCTCGGAATGACGTTCTTCTTTTGGCGGCTAACCCGCCAGAATAAGAGCCACCGCCGCCCGCAAATCCGCGGCCCGGGGCTCGTAGTCGAACGTTTCGGTGCTCCCGATAAGCAGGCCCCGCACGCCGGCCCGGGCGCCGGCTTCCAGGTCGCGGGCCCGGTCGCCGAGCATCCAGCACCGGGCGGGGTCGAGGCGGAAGCGGGCCAGGCCTTTTTCCAGCATCAGCGAATCGGGCTTGCGCAGCAATGACTCACTTACGCTGGGGTGGCCGGGGGCGAAGTAAAACGCGTCGACAAGGCCGCCGCAGGCATCCTGCAGCTTCTGGTGGCAGGCGTGCACGTCGGCGGCGCTGTAGAGTCCTTTGGCGATGCCGGCCTGGTTGGTTACCACAATCAGCCGGTAGCCGGCCGCCTTCAGCCGGGCCAGGCTTTCGGGCACGCCGCCGATAACCACAAAGTCGGCGGGCCGCCACACATAGTCGCCGATTTCGTGATTCAGCACGCCGTCCCGGTCCAGGAACACGGCTTTGCCGTCGGCAACAACGGTGGGAGTTGAGTTGTTCATCAGGGCAAAGCTACGGATTCCGGCCGGCCGCGGCGGCGACCAAATGGGCGCTACCTTTGCAGCCAATCAAGATTCAGGGGATGAGAGTAGCAATTCTGGGCGGCGGCATTTCGGGCCTCACGCTGGCATTTTACCTGCAAAAAGCCGGCGTGGCCTACGATCTGTTCGAGGCCGGCCCGGCCGGCGGCAACATCCGCAGCCAACTCGTTGATGGCTACCTGCTCGAAACCGGTCCCAACTCCCTGCAGCTCAGCGACGAGCTGGAGCAGCTGCTGGCCGACCTGGGCCTGAGCGCCGAAATTGAGGACACGGCCGCCGTGAGCAAAAACCGCTACGTGCTGCGCGGCGGCCAATACCGGAAGCTGCCCGGCTCCCCACCGGCGCTGCTGGCCAGTCCGTTTTTCAGCCTGAAAGCCCGGTTCAACGTTTTGCGCGAGCTGAGCCGCCCGGCTGCCGCCCCCGACCCGACGGAAACCCTGGCCCACTTTTTCCGCCGCCGCTTCGGTCCCGAAATCGTCGACTATGCGCTCAACCCGTTCATCTCCGGCATCTACGCCGGCGACCCGGAAAAGCTGCTGCTGCACAAGACGTTTCCCCGGCTGGCCGCGCTGGAGCAAACCTACGGCTCGGTGCTGCGCGGGCTGATTAAAAGCGGCGGCGCCGGCACCCGCCGGCGCATCATTTCCCTGCGCCAGGGCCTGCAAACCATTACCGATACGCTGGCCGCCCACCTTACCCACTACCACGGCCACCAACCCGTGACGGCCCTTTTGCAGCCGGCCGCGGGGCAGTACCGGGTGCAGACGGCCGCCGGCATCCGGCCCGAAACCTACGATACGGTGGTGCTGGCGCTGCCCGCCTACGCGGCGGCCCCGCTGCTGCGGCCGCTTTTCCCCGCTGCCGCCGAGGCCCTGGCGGCCGTGTACTACCCGCCCATGACGGCCATCTTCACGGCCTACCACCGCCCCGACGTAACGCACCCGCTGGACGGCTTCGGGGCCCTGCACCCCAAAGTGGAGCAGCCCTACGCCGCCGGCAGCATCTGGACCAGCTCTATTTACCCGGACCGCGTGCCGGCCGGGCAGGTGCTGTTTACCACCTTTGTGGGTGGCACTCAGTACGAAGCGCAGGCCCGGCAACCCGCAGCGGAGCAGAAAAGCGCCGTGCACGCCGAGCTGAGCCGCTTATATGGCATCCGGGCCGTGCAACCTGTCTGGCAATACCGTTACTCTTGGGACAAAGCCATTCCCCAGTTCGACCAGCCTATCGTGGCCGCCCACGCGGCCGCTGATATGTTGGAGCAACAGGGAATTTTTGCCGCCGCCAACTGGCGCGCGGGCGTGGGGGTGCCCGATTGTATTCGGCACGCCCGGCTGCTGGCCGAAAAAATTTCCGGGCACGCAGGCTGATTCTATATCTTTGGGGTACTTATGAACGATGGGCTCGTCCTTATACCGACCTATAATGAGCGCGAAAATGCTGAGCTGATAGTTCGCAAAGTGTTTTCGCTGCCGCAGGCGTTCGATGTGCTCGTCATCGACGACGGCTCCCCCGACGGCACGGCCGACATCATCCGGGGGCTGCAGCAGGAATTTCCCGACCGCCTGTTTCTGGAAGAGCGCACGGGCAAGCTGGGACTGGGCACGGCCTACCTGCACGGCTTCCGCTGGGCCCTGGCCCGCGGCTACGACTACATCTTCGAGATGGACGCCGACTTCTCCCACAACCCCGACGATCTGTCGCGCCTCTACCAGGCCTGCGCCAACGAGGGCTACGACATGGCCATTGGCTCGCGCTACATTCAGGGCGTAAACGTGGTGAACTGGCCCATGGACCGCGTGCTCATGTCGTGGTTTGCCTCGGCCTACGTGCGCCTGATTACCGGCATGCCCATTGCCGATGCCACCGCCGGCTTCAAGTGCTACACGGCCCGGGTGCTGCGCGTCATCACCAACGACCACGTCCGCTTCGTGGGCTACGCCTTCCAGATTGAGATGAAGTGGCTGGCTTACAAGTACGGGTTCCGCATCATCGAAGTGCCCATTATCTTTACCGACCGCACCCGCGGGGCGTCCAAAATGACCAAGGGCATTTTCAAGGAAGCCTTTTTCGGGGTGGTGCAGATGAAAGTAGGCAGCTGGCTGCGCAGGTACGAGCGGACCGGCCGCGACGCCGCGACGCCAGCCAACACCCCGGCGCCGGCCCCCGCAACCCGTACTACCGAATCCCGGTAAGCGGTTCTACCACCCGCCGGCAGGGCGCGTCCGCCTGGCTGTGCTATCTTGGCCTGCGAATGGAAAACACTCCCCTCTTCTGGGTCGGCTTCAATGCCTTTGTGCTGGCGATGCTCCTGCTCGACCTGCTCATCTTCAACCGCAAGGCCCACGTGGTGACGATGCGGGAAGCCCTGGGCTGGAGTGCGTTCTGGATTGCCCTGTCGCTCACGTTCAACTACCTGGTATATCGCACCATGGGAAGGCAGGCGGGCCTGGAGTTTCTGACCGGCTACCTGATTGAGAAGTCGTTGAGCGTGGACAACCTGTTCGTGTTCCTGCTCATTTTCACCTACTTCCGGGTGCCGCAGGAGTACCAGCACAAAATCCTGTTCTGGGGCATTATGGGGGCGCTGGTGCTGCGGGCCATCTTTATTCTGGCCGGGGCCGCGCTGCTGGCCAAGTTTCACTTCCTGATGTACGTGCTGGGCGCCTTTCTGGTGTATACCGGCGTCAAGATGGCCACCAGCGGCGGGGAGCCCGAAATTGACCCGGACAACAACCCGGTGGTGCGGTTTCTGAGCCGCCATCTGCCCATTACCAGCAAGCTGGAAGGCAGCCGGTTCTTCGTGCGCAAGGAAAAGCTGCTGTTTGCCACGCCCCTGTTCGTGGTGCTGGTGATGGTGGAAACCACCGACGTTATCTTCGCCGCCGACTCCATCCCGGCCATCCTGGCCATTTCCCGCGACACGTTCGTGGTTTACACCTCCAACGTGTTTGCCCTGCTGGGGCTGCGGGCCCTGTATTTTGCGTTGGCGGGGCTCATGAAGCTGTTTCACTACCTGCACTATGGCCTCTCCCTGATCCTGGTCTTCATTGGCGGCAAGCTGCTCATTGCCGACATCTACGTGCTGCCGATGACGATTTCCCTGGGCATGGTGGGCCTGATCCTGACCGTGTCGGTGGTGGTGTCCCTGCTGTTCCCCAAGGCGGAGCAAGTGCCGGAAGCACCCGACACGCCGGCTTAACTGCGCAAGATCCGGGTTGGCCCCAGGCCCGCGGGCCGCTACTTTTGGGCCCATGCCAACCACCCCCGCCGCCATGTCTTCCGCCCAAGCTGCCCTGGACTACGCCCGCGTCGAGCAGGCCATCGAATACATTGCCGCCCGCTTCACCGAGCACCCTTCGCTGGACGAAATAGCGGCCCACGTGCACCTGAGCCCGTTTCACTTCACCCGCCTGTTTACCCGCTGGGCCGGCACCAGCCCGCAGCGGTTCCTGCGCTTTCTGACCAAGGAGCACGCCCGGCAGATCCTGGCCGACTCGGGCAGCCTGCTCGACGCGGCTGAGCAAGCCGGCCTGTCGGGCGCGGGCCGCCTCCACGACCTGTTCGTGACCTACGAAGCCATGACTCCGGCCCAGTACCGCGCCCGGGCTGCCGGCCTGCTCATCCACTACGGCTTTCATCCCACGCCCTTCGGCGAATGCCTGCTCAGCCTTACCGACCGGGGCATCTGCGGCCTCACGTTTCAGCCGGCCGCAGCGCGGGCCGAGGCCCTGGCCCAGCTGCACGCCGGCTGGCCCCGGGCCTCCCTGCAGCCCGACGACGCCCGCACGGCCCTGGTAGCGGCCCGGCTGTTTGCCCCGGCTTCCGGGCAGAGCCAGCCCCTGCCGCTGCTGCTCAAAGGCACCAACTTTCAAATCAGGGTCTGGGAAGCCCTGCTTCGTATTCCGGCCGGCGCCCGGGTTTCGTACCGCGCTATTGCCGCCGCCATCGGCCAGCCCGGCGCGAGCCAGGCCGTGGGTGGGGCCATCGGGGCCAATGCCATCGGCTACCTGATTCCCTGCCACCGCGTGATTCAGCAGCACGGCGGGCCCGGTGGCTACCGCTGGGGGCAGGCCCGCAAGCAGGCCCTGCTGGGCTGGGAAGCCGCCCGGGCCGAGCTGCCGGCGGTCGGTTAGCGCCGCGCCCGGGCAGCGCACCGTGGCCCGGCGCCGTCCTAAGAAGCAAAAAAGCCCGCCGGAGGATTCCGGCGGGCTTTTTTATGTTCGGTTTCCTGTTTGCCTCTACGGCTTGGGCTTGGGCTCCTCGGCCGGCGGCTCCACGTTGGTGTTCACGCCCTCATCCGGGGCCTGCCCGCCCAGCAGGTCAATCAGGTTCAGGGGCTCAAACTGCGCCGAGTCGGCGGCCAGCACGGTGCGGGTGGTGTCGGGGCGCACGGCGCGGAAGATGGAGCTGTGGGCCCGGCCCGGGAAGCTCAGGCTGTAGGTCAGCGACTCCCGGTCATTTGACCCGATCAGGCCCTTGCGCACCATCAGGTCGGCAATCAGACGGTGGAAGTAGCGGGCACTGCTGCGCATCTCGCCGTACTGGTTGAAGGAGCGCTGGTAGTACTTGGGCCGCGGAACGATGCTGGCCAGGTACAGGCTTTCCGACAAGCTCAGCTCGGCGGGCTGCTTGCTGAAGTAGAACCGCGCGGCTTCCGTCGCTCCATATATTTTCGGGCCCCACTCGATGATGTTCAGGTATACCTCCAGCATCCGCTCCTTGGGCACGAGCCGGGTGTTTTCGAGCAGCCACACGATCAGGGCTTCCTCAATCTTGCGGGTGACGGTTTTCTGCCGGGTCAGGAACACGTTTTTCACCAGCTGCATCGAGATGGTGCTGCCGCCGCGGGCAAAGCGCTTCTCCTTGATGTTCTGGATGGCCGACTTCACAAACGCCTTTTCCATAAAGCCCCGGTGGGTCAGAAAGCGCGGGTCCTCGGCCGTCATGATGGCCGCCTTCAGGTAGGGCGACACCTCGTTGTAGGATACAAACTCGGGGTTGGAGGCACCCACGGCGAAGGTTTTGATGGAGTCGCCCTTGTCGTTGTAGGCCGTGTAGAGAAACTCCTCGTTGAGCTTGTTCAGGTTTTCGCGGCCGAAGCGGGTGATGCGGAAGTTCTTGGGGCTCAGCCCGGAGTTGAACTGCAGGCTGTCGAGCTGGTTCATGTCCAGGGCAAAGTGCATCTTATAGGTCAGCGTGCCTTGGCCCTGCATGCCTTCCAGGGTGTTGAACATGCCCTGGGGCAAGGCCGCAAAGAACGTGTTGGCCGCCGTTTCCGCCGACAGGATATCGGCCTTCACCTGCAGGCCGGCCAGCGTTTCGCGGCGGTTGCGCAGGCCGTTGCCCTCCCGGCTCACCACCCGCTGGTCGAGGGGCAGCTTGCGGATGCTGACCACCGGAAAAAACTCCATGCGGTTCAGCGTCACCTTGGTGCCCTTGTCGAGAGCGGCAAACGCCTGCCCGAGCCGGGCCACGAAGTCGATGCCGCCGCGGGGGAAGCGCACGTCCCGGTCCGAGAGCTTGGGGTGGTTGACGATGAAGTTGGCCGCCGAAGCCGTGCCGCGCACGGTCAGCTCGTTGTCGTTGAGCTCCTTGTCGGCCAGGCTGAAGCGCAGCGTGTCGAACTGCACCCGGGCGCCGTAGCGGCGCAGCACGTAGGGCAGCGTCACGGGGCGGCGGTCCAGCCCAAACACCTCAGCATTCAGGGCGTAGTCGCCGGGCTCGATGTGGCCCTGCACGCCGACCTTGTTTTCCACCGAGTCGACCACGGCCGTCAGCTGCCCGCTGATGTCGCCATCTTCAATGGCCAGGCGCGGCATGGTGATGCGGGCCCGGTGCCGGGGGCTGTCGTAGGTAACCAGGAAGTTGCGGAAGTCGGCCTGCCCGGGCACGTTGTCGAAGCCGGCTTCGAGCAGCTGGTTGGCCAGCAGGCCGTAGTTGGTGCCCTGGGTAGTGTCGCGGGGCACTTCGGGCTTGGCGCCTTTCTTCTTATAGAGAAAGGAGAAGTTGTCGGAGCCGGCCGTTTTGCGGGCCGTCAGGCGGGCGTCGCTGATTTCGAGGTTGCTGAACACCGGCCGGCCCGCAAACAAAGACCGCACGCTGAGCGACACCGTCATCAGGCGGGCCCGGAGCAGGGTGTCGGCGGGCTGGGCCTGGGGCACCAGGCTCATGCCGTCAATCCGGACCGTGTTCAGGTCGGTAAAGCGGGCCGGGCCCAGCGTCAGCGCCACGGGGTAGCGGCGCTCCACCTTGGCTTTCACCTGCTGCAGGGCGTAGGTGAGCAGCTCCTGGCGTTTGAGCAGAAATACGCCCAATGCCCCGCCCAGCAGCACCACGAGGATGCCCAGGCTGAACCCTATTTTTCGTTTTGTTGCTGAAGTCACGCGAGCCAGTAGAGGGAGGAAGTGCGGCCGGGCATGCCAGATTCGTGCCGAACCCGCCGCCGCTCGGAAGCCAAAGGTAGCGAAAAAGGCCCGGGGCCGAACTTCTTGCCCCGCCCCATTCGCTACCTTTGACGCACTCTGGCCAACTTTGTTTCCCTCCGCATGACTGCTGCTGCCGACTTCGCCCTGCTCTCCCCGCTCACCGCCGTTTCGCCCCTCGATGGCCGCTACCGCCGGCAGGCCATTCCCCTGGCCCCCTATTTTTCCGAGCTGGCCCTGATGCGCTACCGGGTGCTGATTGAGGTGGAGTACTTCATTGCCCTCTGCGAGCTGCCCCTGCCCCAGCTCAGCGGCGTCGACGCGGCGGTGTTTGGCGAGCTGCGCGGACTCTACCAGTATTTCTCCCTCGAAGATGCCGAGGCGGTGAAGGCCCACGAGCAGGTGACCAACCACGACGTGAAGGCCATCGAGTACTTTCTGCGCGACAAGTTCGCGGCCCTGGACCTGGGCGCTTATCGGGAGTTCATTCACTTCGGCCTCACCTCTCAGGATATCAACAACACCGCTATTCCGCTCAGCCTGCAGCAGGCCCTGCTGCGGGTGCTGCTGCCGGCCTACGCCCTGGTGCGCAACCAGCTGGCCGCCCGCGCCACCGAGTGGGAAGCCATGCCGATGCTGGCCCGCACCCACGGGCAGCCGGCCTCGCCCACCCGCCTGGGCAAGGAAATCCAGGTGTTCGTGGCCCGGCTCGACGCCCAGGTGGAGCTGCTGGCCCAGGTGCCGTTCGGGGCCAAGTTCGGCGGGGCCACCGGCAACCTCAACGCCCACCAGGTGGCCTACCCGCAGGTCGACTGGAAGCAGTTTGCCGACGTGTTTGTGCAAAACCGGCTGGGGCTGCACCGCAGTCAGCCCACCACCCAGATTGAGCACTACGACCACCTGGCCGCCACCTGCGACGGCCTCAAGCGCCTCAATACCATCCTGATTGACCTGGCCCGGGACGTGTGGCAGTACATTTCGCTGGGCTATTTCCGCCAGACCATCAAGGCCGGGGAGGTGGGCTCGTCGGCCATGCCCCACAAGGTGAACCCCATCGACTTTGAGAATGCCGAGGGCAACCTGGGCGTGGCCAACGCCCTGCTCGAGCACCTTGCGGCCAAGCTGCCCATCAGCCGCCTGCAGCGCGACCTGACCGACTCCACCGTACTGCGCAACCTGGGTGTGCCGCTGGGTCACACCCTGATTGCGCTGAACTCGCTGCAGCGCGGCCTCGACAAGCTGGCCCTCGACGAGGCCGCCCTAAGCCGCGACCTGGACGCCAACTGGGCCGTGGTGGCCGAAGCCCTGCAAACCATCCTGCGCCGCGAGGCCTACCCCGACCCCTACAACGCCCTCAAAGCCCTGACCCGCACCGGCGAAGCCATTTCCCAGGCCAGCATCGGCGCGTTTATCGACACGCTGGCCGTGAGTGAGGACGTGAGGCAGGAGCTGCGGGCTATTACGCCGCACACCTACGTGGGCCTGTAAGCCTGCTCCCTTACTCCATTTCCTTTTCATGTCTATGCCTACTTTTTCTCTTTGTGCCTTTACCACCAGTCTGCTCGTAGCGGCAGCCGGCACCACGTATGCCCAGAGCTGGCAATGGGCTGCGGCCCCGGCAGGTACCGGCAGCGCGGATATTTATGCCACGGCCCCCGATGGCAATGGCAGCACGGTAGTAGCGGGCCAGTTTGCCGGCACCATCACTTTGGGCGCAACCACCCTGACCAGCGCCGGCAAGTTGTAGGCTACTTTTACAGCCCGGTAGCGAGCTTCGGCCCGGTCGCACTGCCCAATGCTGATGCCACCGGCAACACGGCCGATATCTTTGCTGCCCGTCTGACGGCGACGGGTACCTGGAGCCAGGCGCTGCACGCCGGCGGCCCTGGCTTCGACCACGCATTGACGGTAGAGTGGTAGCGCCCGGTGGCGCAGCCACCATTGGCGGCCTGTTTTTTGGCCCTACGGCCAGCTTTGGCAACCAGACGCTCACCAACACCGATGCGACCGGGGCTACTGCCGATCTGGTAGTAGGCCGCCTTAACAGTTTGGCTACGGCCTGGACGCAGGCAGTGCGCGGCGGCAGTGAAGCAGCCTTTGATCTGGCGCTGACCAGCAGCGGTGAGGTAACGGTAGTCGGTATTTTCCAGGGTGCCACCACCACGTTTGGCCCCACCACCCTCCCTGCTACCTCTCCCGGCGGCTCAGCGTTTGTGGCCCGCACCGCCGGCCTGACCCTGGGCACCCGCCGGACCGTGGCGGCCGAAGTTCTCTGGCTGTCCCCCAATCCCGCCCACGCCGCCGCTTTCCTGTTGCCCGCCACGGAGCAGGCGCGTCTGGTGGTGGTACTCGACGCGGTGGGCCGCCCGGTCAGCCAGCAGGTAGTGCCGGCCCGGGCCACCGCCGCGGTCCTGGACCTGACGGGCCTGACGCCCGGCCTGTACGTGGTGCGCTGCGGCGAAGCTTCCGGCCGGCTCATAGTGGAGTAAAGCCTCCTGATTCAGCGAAAACTCCCGGTTGCCCATTGCGGCGGCCGGGGCTTTTTTTGGCCTTACCCAGCCGACTCCTCCCGCGGCGCGGCATTTCCCAGCAGCTTGGTTATTTCGGCGGCTTCGAAGGCCAGCACCCGCAGGCGCAGCTGGAGCAGGGCGGGCGTGCCGGCATCGTATTCCAGAACAACCCGAGCCTCCGCCTCAAAGGTGTTTAGCCACAGCTGCCCCCACTCGTCGGAAAAAGCCGCCCGGAGCCCCGGCAGCACGTGCAGGCGTAGCCGGGCCTGCCTCAGCTGCGTCTGGCTGCGCTCCAGCGCCAGCTGGAGCGGGTATTCTTCCAGCGTGATTTTCCGCCGCCGCCTACGCAGCTCCTGCTGCTCGGCCTCCGTCAGGCTCAGCCCCGGCTCGGGGGCCTCGGGCTCAGGTCCATAGGGAGCCGGCAGTTGCTGCCGCAGGGCATCCAGCCTCTCATAAGCGGCCATGGGCATCAGGCGCTGGCCCCGCTCGTCCATGGCTAAGGTGCTTCGGGTTACGTTCAGCAAGTCGGCTACCCGCTGCTGGGAAAGGCCGAAATGCGCCTGTACCAGCTGCAACCGGCCCTGCACCGGGCTCGGTCCGCGGCTGTGCGAGAAATTACGCTTTGTCATGAGCAAGCGGGCCAGAAAGGACCGACCCCGGTTTGTGACAACTTAGTCTGTGACAAAATATTTTGTCACAGACTAAGTTGTCACAAAAATCCGAAACGCCGCCCGGCCCGGGTTTTTCCGTCCGGGTTGCGGGCTGCTTCGCCCCTTCGGCTACCTTTGCCGGATACTCTCTTCCCGCATGGCTTCTCTCAACGGCGTTACCGTTCATCCCGACTGCCGCCACTTCCGTGGTGATATTCCCTGCCGGCCCAACAAGGAGCACGGCTACCAGTGCGCCGGCTGCCCGGTGTATGCGCCCGTGGAGCAGCGCATCCTCATCATCAAGCTCGGGGCCATCGGCGACGTTATCCGGACTACGCCCCTGCTGCGCCGGCTGCGCCAGGAGTACCCGAACGGCAAAATCACCTGGCTCACGCTCACGCCCGCCATCCTGCCGGCCGGGGCCATCGACGAGATCCTGAAGCTCGACCTGCCCAGCGTGCTGCACCTGCAGGCCCGGGAGTTTGATCTATTGCTGAATCTGGATAAGGACAAGGAAGCCTGCGCCCTACACGACACCATCCGGGCCACCCGCAAGTTTGGCTACACCCTGCACCCCGCCGGCGTGGCCTGGCCCACCAACGAGCTGGCCAATCACAAGTTCCTGACCGGCGTGTTCGACGAGCTCAGCCAGCAGAACCAGAAGCCCTACGTGCAGGAAATCTTCGAGCTCTGCGGCTTCGAGTTTCAGCACGAGGAGTACGTGTTCGACAACCACCAGGACAAAGGCTACCGCTGGGACGCGCTGCCGACGGGGAAGCCCCGCATCGGCCTCAACACCGGCTGCGGCGATAGGTGGACGACCCGCCTGTGGAGCGACGAAAAGTGGGTGGAGCTGATTGAAAAGCTGCAGCAGGCCGGCTACGCGCCCGTATTGCTGGGCGGCACGGCCGAGGAGGAGCGCAACCAGCGCCTGCACGCGGCCACCGGCGCGGCCTACCCGGGCACGTTCCCGCTGGAGCAGTTCATCAACCTGATGCAGCAGATGGACGGCATCGTGACCCAGGTGACCATGGCCATGCACATCAGCATTGCCCTGCAAAAGCCCACGGTGCTGATGAACAACATCTTCAACCCCTACGAATTCGACCTCTACGGCCGCGGCCAGCTCGTGCAGCCCGACCGCGCCTGCGTGTGCTTCTACCGGGGCAGCTGCAGGCTGGGCACCAGCTGCATGGAGGAATTGCCGGCGCAGAAAGTGTTCGAGGCCGTGCAGGCCAGTGTACCGGCTTCTCTTCACCTGTCATCCTGAGCAGAGCGAAGGACCTGCCTCGGATATCCTGGCAGCTGGCTGAAATGAGCAAAGCCCTTGACCGCGCCAACGGGAAAGGGCTTCGCTCATTTTATCGGCATCCCGGAGGCGAAGAGGCAGGTCCTTCGCTCTGCTCAGGATGACAGACGATTTTCTTGATTGATAACTACTACTACTCCTGCCCCACGGCTTTCAGCGCGGCCACCATCTCGCGCCACGAAAACTCCTTCTTCTTGGCCCACACCCCGGCGGTAAACTCGGCTTCGCGCTGGTGCTGGTAGAAATCGACCAGCGCGTCGGCAATGGCTTTGGGCGTAGGCTTCACCACGTAGCCTACTTCGCCGTCGGGAATCAGCTCGGCCAGCCCGCCCACGTCGGTGACCAGCATGGGCCGCTCGAAGTGGTAGGCAATCTGCGACACGCCGCTCTGGGTGGCGTTTTTGTAGGGCTGCACCACCAGGTCGGCGGCGCAGAAGTAGTCCACCACCTTTTCGTTCGGAATGAAGTCGGTGGCGCGCACGAGGCGGCTTTCCAGGCTATGCTGCTTGATCAGGACCTCGTAGGGCGCGGCAGCCTCGTAGTACTCGCCGGCAATAATGAGCTTGACGGGCAGGTGGCGCAGGCGCTCATCGGCAAAGGCTTCGAGCAGAATATCGAGGCCCTTATAAGCCCGGATAAAGCCGAAGAACAGCAGGTAGCCGAACTGCGGGTCCAGCTTCAGCGCTGCTAGAGCCGCGGCTTTGGACTTGAGGGGGCCGAAGTTGTCGTAAAGCGGGTGGGGCTGGTAGCGGGCGGGCTGGTTGAAGCGCAGGCGGCGCAAATCGGCCAGCACGGCCCGGCTCATGGTCACGAAGCCGTGGCAGGCCGAGAGGAAGTAGCGCGTCAGGGGCCGGTCGCCGGGGCGCTTCTCGTGGGGAATCACGTTGTCGGTAATGGCCACTACGCGGCTGTGGCCGTTGCGGCGGATGCGACGGGCAATAAAACCCAGCGCGGGCCCCATAAACGGGAGCCAGAACCGGAAAACCACCAGGTCGGGCTTCTCCCGCCGCAGCTGCTCCCCCACTTTCCACCAGGTCAGCGGGTTCACCGAGTTGATGCTGACTTCAATGCTCAGGTCGGTGGGGCCGGGCTCGGTGCTGAACTGGGTCTGGCCCGGAAACAGCAAGTCGGGATACTGCAGGCTGAACGTCACCAGCCGCACCTCGTCGCCGGCCTCGCAAAAGGCCCGCGCCAGCCGCTCGTTGTACGTGGCCAGCCCGCCCCGCAGCGGATACGCCGGCCCAATGATGACGACTTTCATAGCGTGGTCAGTTGATGCCCCAAAATCAGCTGTCATCCTGAGCAGAGCGAAGGACCTTATCACGGCAGAACAAGACGGGGTTACGTCAATCGTTCAACTGGCACAAGGTCCTTCGCTCTGCTCAGGATGACAACCTTAAAAAACTGTCAATCCAGGTTCAGCTTGTCCCGGATCAGGTACTGGTTCTTGCGGGGGCCGCTGAGCTGGACCATCTCGGCCAGGAAACCGGCCAGAAACAGCTGCACGCCCACAATGACGGCCACCAGCGCCAGAAAAAACAGGGGCTGGTCGGTGACGCTACGGGCGCGCAGGTTGTGAAACGCCAGCCACCACTTTTCCCCTACCAGCCAGAGCGTAATCAGCATGCCGATGAAAAAGGACAGGCTGCCCATAGTGCCGAAAAAGTGCATGGGCCGTCGCCGGAACCGACTCACGAAGGTGATGCTGAGCAGATCCAGAAAGCCGTAGACGAACCGCTCCAGCCCGAACTTGGTTACGCCGTACTTGCGCTCCTGGTGCTGCACGGCCTTCTCGCCGATGCGCCCGAAGCCGTTCCACTTGGCAATGACGGGAATGTAGCGGTGCATTTCGCCGTAGACCTCGATGCCCTTCACCACGCGCTGGTCGTAGGCTTTCAGGCCGCAGTTGAAGTCGTGGAGCGCAATGCCCGAAATCCAGCGCGTCACGCCGTTAAACAGCTTGGTCGGGATGGTTTTGCTCAGCGGGTCGAAGCGCTTCTTTTTCCAGCCGCTCACCAGGTCGTAGCGCTCCTCCACGATCATACGGTACAGCTCGGGCAGCTCCTCGGGCGAGTCCTGCAGGTCGGCGTCCATGGTGCACACCACCCGGCCGCCGGCTTCCTTGAAGGCGGTATTCAGCGCCGCCGACTTGCCGTAGTTGCGGTTGAAGCGGATGCCTCGTAGGTGGGTATCGGTCTGGGCCAGCTCCTCAATCACGTCCCAGGATGCGTCGGTGGAGCCGTCGTCGACCAGAATCACCTCGTAGGTCAGCCCGTGCTGGCTCAGCACGCGGTGAATCCAGCGCGTGAGCTCCGGCAGGGACTCGGCTTCGTTGAGCAGGGGAATTACAATGGACAGCTCAACGGGAAAATGCTGCGACAGACGCTTACTCAAATTCGGGACGGTTGCGTTTGGTAATGGCCGAGATGATCAGCGAAAGGATAAAGCCCAGCACGATAGACGAGATGATGGCAATTACCAGCCCGATGGGGCCACTGCTGAACTTCTGCGACATGGCCACGGCCTGGTCAATCTGCGCGTCGTCCATGCCCTGGGTCTCCAGCTTGGCTCGGGCAAGGTCCATGCCGCGCTGGGTCGCCGATGGATCGATAAATTCCATGTAAACGTAGCGGAAGATGGCCCCCAATACCCCGGAAACCGCCGATAGCAGGGTACCAATACCCAGCCCCTGGCTGTAGGACATGAAGCCCCCGTTGTTGGCCTTGAAAAACTTATGCGCCAGCACAACGCCCACAATCCAGATAACCATGCCCAGCAGGCTCAGCGGCACGTTTCCTTCCTGGCCCGTTGCGAACAGGATGAAGGTGAAGATAACGGAGGCAAGACCCACCAGCAGGCCATAACGAATGCCAACAGCAGTGGTAGTAACGGCAGTAGAGGTGTTTTCCATGGTGCTCAGAAAATAGGTGGTCAATGGTAAAAGAATGTGGTATTACTTCCGAAAGAAAATCCCCCCTGGCACGCTCAGCAGCAGCCCCACCAACAGCTTTTTAATCAGGTCATCATTCGTCAGGCTCCGCGCGTCCAGCTGCTGCAGGCCCCGGATGGTTTGGTCGTACTGCGCCTGGCCGCCTTTCTGGCGCAGGTACAGGGCCTTGGTGCCTGCCGCAATCTTAAGCATCTCGGCCTTGCTGCGCGCCAGCTGCGCCGGGCCTGCGGCCTGGGCCAGGGCATACACGCTGACCGCCGAAATACCGGCCGTCAACAGCGTAATCAGCAGGCCAGTGCCCAGGGCCCGCTTCAGGCCCGGCCCCTCGGGCTGGTAATACCGGCGCAGGCTCCACTGCCCCACCAGCACCGCCAGCGGCACCAGCACCATCGCCATGATTTTCTTGGGCCCGAACGGGTCGTTGTGGGTCAGATAAAGCCCCACAATCCACAGCCCGCTGAGCACTCCGGCGCCCACGCCGAAGCGCAGCGCGGTCTGAAGTACCGGTTTATCGGGCGAAACAGCTGATTCCACGCGTATTTTTGAAGTAAGGCGGCAAGTTAGAAGAGTTTAAACAAACTCCTCCCTTTCGCTTCAGGCCGCCACGGCTACCGGTGCCGTCTGGCGCACCCGGCCCAGAAAGCGCAGCAGCAGCACCTCGGCCAGCATACTGGCCAGCGCCAGCCACAGGCAGTAGCGCCACAGCGGTGTCCCGACCCGCTCGGCCTTGTACTGCGCCGCCACCGACTGCCCGGCGCCGGCCTCATACACCTGCACATTCGGCCGGTTCGGCCCAATGAGCTGCCGCAGCTCCGCCGCCGAGTAGCTGGCCAGGTTCGATTCGCGCTTGTCGAAGTTGAATGCCAGCGTCGTCAGGGCCCGGCCGTTGCGCGTCAACGCGTAGAAGCCGGGTACCCCCATGGCGGGGGGCACGTCGAAGCGCAGCTCCCCGGCCTGTACGCGCTGCCCGGGAATAAACGTGAGGCTGTCTTTCACCAGCTTCACCACCGACTCCCGGCCCGGGTTGCCCGCCGCCGCCGGCAGTCCCAGCGTCACGCGGCCCTGATTCAGCCGGTAGGCCAGGCGCTGGTCGGTGCGGTAGCTCTGCATAGCCAGCCGGTACATCACCGGCACAAACAGCGCGTGGGCTGTAAAGTCAGAATAGCCGCCGCTGAAGGGAGCAGCAAACAGATAGACCATGCCCCGCCCGCTGCTGAAGCCCGCCAGGTAGCCGTCCCCGTCCCGCATGCGCAGGATATCGGTGCCCGAGCGGGACCAGCGCAGCACCGGCGCGGCTTTGGGCATCACTGCCTGCCGGCTTTGCCCGGCGAATACGTCCCGGAAGAAGGGGTTCTGCAAGCTGGGCGGCGCTACCTCCTGCACCACCGGCTGGCCCGCTGCCACGGCTTGCCACTGCACCGTCCCGATGCCCAGGGCCCGGAACAGCGCCTCGTACGAAGTGCGCCCCGCCGTACCCGCCGGGGGCACCAGCACCACCGTGCCGCCCTTCTGCACGGCCTGCCGCAACGCTTCCCGCAAGCCGGCATCAATCTGGGGTACCTCCTGCACCAGCGTCAGGTTAGCCGCCGCCAGCTTTCCGTAGTCCAGGCTCTGGGCGCGGCTGCCCGAGTAGTCGAACAAGGGCTCATTGCCGTACAGCCGGCGCACATTGCCCGCCTCGGCGCTGCCCAGCTCCAGCACCCGGATTCGGGGCGAAGGCTGGAGCGTGAAATAATAGGTGTTGTCAAACGTGACCGGAAAATCCTCCAGCTCTACCCGGCACTGCTGCAGTTCAGTCCCGTCCAGCCGCACCCGCACTACCGAAACTGCCGTGCCCTGGGCCGGTACGGCCGTCCGGTAGGCCGCCACCTGCCGGCTCCCGACGAATACCTTCACCTGGCAGTCGGCCGCCGCTAGGCTGCCCCCGTTGCGCAGCCGCACCCGCAGGGCAATGTCAGTGCCCGCCCGGATGAAGGCGTCGTCCAGCAGTACGCTATCCACGAATACGTTCTGGGTCGGCTTGCCCGCCAGGGGCACCAGAAACACCTGCTCTGCCGAGTCGGCCTGCAGCAGCTGCGGGGTAAAGCCATTCTTTTGAAAGTCGGAAAAGACAAATACCTGCTTCGCCTTTTCACTGCGCCCGCTCAGCCGCTCCACGCCGCTCCGCAGGGAAGGTGCCGAGCCCGAAACCGTCAGCTCATCTACTGCCGTCTGAAAAGCCGCGGCCGAGAGGCTGGCGTTGCTGCCCGGCAACGCAAAGCGGGCCGACGCGGGATATGCCGTCGGCAGATCCCGCGCCTCACTTACAGCCCGTTCAAAAACCGGCTGATCCGTGCTGCTCAGTACCTGCATGCTGGGCGAGGTATCAATGACTGAGGCTACCACCGTAGCGGCCCCAGCCTCACTGCGCTTGGCCGGAATGAATGGCTGGCAGAACAGCAGCACCAGAAAAACCAGGAAGCTACAGCGGGCCAGCAGTACCAGCAGATGCTTCACTTTGCGCTGCCGGGCCGTTACCAGCTTGATTTCGCGAATGAAGCCAACGTTGGTAAAAAGCAGCCGCTGGGGCCGCCGCAACTCAAATAGATGAATGGCAATGGGAATTGCCAGCGTCAGCAGCCCCAGTAAAAACCACGGATAGGTAAGCGTCATGCGGAGTCAGTAAGTCCGTGAAGATAGAGACAAAATATCCTCTACAACGCTGCACAGCGGGTATCATTCACTCCACGGCGGATTCTGATCAACTTCCTGAACGCTTACACTGCTCAGATCAACCAAGCTAACTGGCCTGGGGGCCTGGGCCGGGTACCCGGGGGGTGGGGTGAGGCCATAAACGCGTTCAGCCCCCGCTCCGCAGCACGAGGCGCGGAACGGGGGCTGAGCGGTAGTAA
>NZ_BAABDH010000034.1:0-68864 GCF_039539525.1 Hymenobacter algoricola
CATCGACTGGATTACCAGCCAGGATGCCAAAAACTGGTTCGACCACTGCGGCTACCATACACAGACCACTTAACCACTGGCCACACCGTTCACGAATCCGCTATAGCACGTTGAGCCACTGGATGAAATAGCATTCCTGAAGTGACAGCGCAGGAAGTTAATCATGTCTTATTTTCGAAAAAATTTCTTAACATAATCGGTGTTATAGCCCGCGTCTTGGAATCGGTGCCATTTTTACCCCCACCATCCCAACCCTTGATTTTGGCACTTTAGTTATTTTGCTCCCGTTGGGGGCACCGCTAGTGCTTCCAACCACTCGTACACCTGCGCCAGACCAAGCGTCCCACCTCCACTCGTGCCGCGAATGGTCTTAGTGCCCTCTTCGTACGTCACCAGCAGGGTGACGCGGGGTCGGTGATTCTCATTGCCCGTTCCGTACCGGGTTGAACAAGACGCAAACCGCACGTAATTCAACAGGTCTGCCACTTCGGCCTGCTGGGTCGGGCGTAACTGCCGCTGCCCGTACCTCGCGGACGCGGTGGTATCGTCCGCTGCGCCACTACGGGAGGAGTAGCGGGCCAAGCCCGTGGAATCGATGGCCACCTGGATGTCGTGCTGCCCGTGATAATACAGGCGGGAGGTGTAGGTAATGCTCCGGATGCGGTGGGCCGTCGGACGTTGCTCGTAAGGAATAAATCCACCGCCTTTGTAAGTCAGCAGCAGGGTTCGGCGGCCCGTCAATTCGCCCGATGCACCCCGACGGCGGGCAAAGGATGTATAGCAAAGCATCGACTTTCCTCGTTTTTGCACTACGCGGGCCATGGGCTGGCGCTCGTCAAGTGCGCTGTAAAAATTGCGCACGACGTGCAGCCGGTTGTTGCCAGAATCCAGCACGCAAAAGACGAAAGGGATGTCTCGGCGTCGGCCCACGACCAACAAATCCAGCCAACCGTTGCCATCTAAATCAGCCCGGTACCACGTCTTTCCCTGCCACCGGAAAGCCGTACGGGCGTACGGTTGATAGACTGAGCGAGCGGAGTCCCCGAGCACGAGTTCTTCAAATTCCCACCCGAACGGTCGGACCAAAGCCTGCACCTGCGTATCGGTGGTCAAGGCAGCAATTTGACTGTTAGGCGAGAGGGCTTGGCCCCAAGTGCCGAAAGAAGCCAATAACGCCCCGAGAAGCAGAAAAGAGCGCGGGAGATTCATGCGACAAAATACGCTGTCGTTCCCATTCGTACCGCACTATCAACGACCATCCAAAAAAGTGGTAGAGCTTATAACGTGTTGCAAACGGTCGTCTGCAACACGTAAAACAACGGCCTTAAAGGTCGCTTCCTGAGCCTTAGCGTGCTACATCCTCCGTTTTCTGAGAGGCCCCCTTGTAAGCAGAAAAGCCCTGACGTAACGCATACATCAGGGCTTTCGGCTGAAAAAGCAATTTCTACATTTCAGACGACGGATGGATGCCGCTCGATGCGCGGAATGTCCTTCGTCATTACAAGGCCACGTTAAGCCAGCTCCCGGGCCTTCACCCGGGCTTCCAGCTCTTCCTGGGTAGCGTTGGCGGTTTTGGTGGGCACCACCGTCACCACTACGTACTTGGACGTAGGCGTGTTGCTTACTTTGGCCACGCTGGCAATGGGTACCAGGGGGTTGGCCTCGGGGAAGTAGGCGCAGACGTTGCCCTTCGGGATGTCGTAGGGCACGGCCACGAACTTCTCCACCGTGCGCTGGTCGCCCTGGAAGTGGCTGGTGATGTCGATCAGGTCCTTGGCCTTGATGCCGCGGGTGGCCATGTCCTGCACGTTCATAAACAGCACCCGCCGCTCACCGTGAATGCCCCGGTACCGGTCGTTGTATTCGTAGATGGTGGTGTTGAACTGGTCGTGGCTGCGCACGGTCATCAGCACCAGCTGGTCGGGCTGCAGGGTGTGCTCGGGGAGCTCCGTGGTAGTGAAGTTGGCCTTGCCGTTTTTGGTTGTGAACTTCCGCTCCCGGGGGCCGTTGGGCAGGTAGAACCCGCCGGGGCGGCGCAGCTTCTCGTTGAAGTTCTCGAAACCCGGAATCACGCGGCTGATATGGTCGCGGATGACGTCGTAGCTTTCGGTCATGGCTACCCAGTTGGCGATGTTGGTTTTCTGGCCGAGGGTGGCAATGGCCATGCCGCTGATGATGGCTACTTCGCTCATCATCTGACCGGCCAGCGGCACAAGAACCCCTTTGTTCTGGCTGACTACGCCCATCGAGTTTTCGCAGGAGGTCATTTGCTGGCCGGAGCGCTGCATGTCGATGTCGGCGTGGGTGAAGCAGGGCAGCAGCAGGCTGGTTTTGCCGGTGACGAGGTGGCCGCGGTTGAGCTTGGTGCCCACGAACACGGTCAGGTTCTGCTTGCGCATACCATCGGCAATCAGCTCGGTGTCGGGGCCGGCCGCCAGCAGGTTGCCGCCCAGGCCGAAGTAGACCTTAATGCGGCCATCGACCATGCCTTTGATGGTTTCCACCACGTCGAGACCGTCTTCGCGGGGCGCGGTGAAGGTGAACTCCTTTTCCAGCGCATCGAGAAAGCCGGAATGCACCCGCTCCCAGATGCCCATCGTCCGGTCGCCCTGCACGTTGGAGTGGCCGCGCACGGGGCAGGTGCCGGCACCGGGCTTGCCGATGGCGCCCTTCATGAGCTGCAGGTTCACGATTTCCTGGATGGTCTGCACGCCGTCGCGCTGCTGCGTGACGCCCATGGCCCAGCAGGTGATGATCTTCTGCTTGGTGGCGATGATGTTGGCGGCTTCCAGCAGCTGCGCCCGCGAAACGCCGCTCTGCTCCTCGATATCTGCCCAGGAAGTGCTGCGGATGTTCTGCTCGAAGGATTCGAAGCCGGTGGTGTGCTCCGCAACGAAAGCGCGGTCAACAACCTGGCCCGGATTCAGGTCTTCGGCCTCAAACAAGTGCTTCATGATGCCGCGCAGCAGGGCCATGTCGCCATTCACCCGCACTTGTAGGTACAGGTCGGTAATCTGGGTGCCGTCGCCCATCAGGGCGCCCAGGGCCCGCAGCGGGTTCATGAAATCCTGGGGATTCTTGAACGCGACGAGGCCGGCTTCAATCAGGGGGTTGACGCTGATGATTTTGGCCCCGTTGCGCTTGGCCTTCTGCAGGGCCGTGAGCATGCGCGGGTGGTTGGTGCCGGGGTTCTGGCCGATGATAAGGATGACTTCGGCCTCGTGAATATCGTTGAGCGTGACGGAGCCTTTGCCCAGGCCCAGCGTAGGGCTAAGCGCCGAGCCGCTGCTCTCGTGGCACATATTGGAGCAGTCGGGCAGGTTGTTGGTGCCAAACTGGCGCACGAACAGCTGAAACAGGAAGGCCGGCTCGTTGGGCACTTTGCCCGAGGTGTAGAACGTAGCCTCGTCGGGCGACTTGAGCGCATTCAGCTCATCGGCGATAATCTGGAACGCGGCGGGCCACCCGATGGGGGAGTAGTGGTTGTCGCCGGGGCGCATGACCATGGGGTGGGTGAGGCGGCCGGCGTTGTTCTGGTCCCGGTCGGTCATGCGGGAGAGCTGGGCCAGGCTGTGCTGAGCGAAGAACTCGGGACCCGCGGCTTTGTCGTCGGCGTCGGAGGCGGTGGCTTTCGCGCCGTTTTCGCAGAACTCGGCCACGGAGCGGTGGTTGTCGGGGTCGGGCCAGGCGCAGCTGGAGCAGTCGAAGCCGTCTTTCTGGTTCATGCCGAGCAGGGCCTTGGAGCCGCGGCCTACGCCGCCTTCGGCCCAGCTGAACTGCATGGACTTGATAACGGCCGTAACGCCCGCGGCCACTTTGGACCGCTCTTCCAGCCGCAGGCCGGTCAGGGCCTCGGGGGGCTGAGCCAGGATGGGGAACAGGTATTTGGCGTTAGCCGTTTCGGGGGCGGGAATATGCTGCTGGGGCACGTTGGCGCTGGCTTCGTGGCTGGATTTGGTAGGCTTGTCGGCGTTGGGAATCTCGTAATCGGCGGCGGGCGCGGAGCCCTGGTCGGGCCGCTCACCGCTTTTGGGGGCATTGCTGGCCGCCTGCTCGTGCTGCTTGCCGGCTTTGCTAGGATCAGTGACGGGGGAATCTTCCATGACGTGGGAAAAAATGGCGGTGGGGAGGAATTAGCAAAACCAGAGAACGGGACGCTTAATGCTTGCAGTCTAAATCCTTTTCTACCAGAATATGCAGCACTTGGTTGCCAGCAACTGGTAACTGTCCCCGCAGACTGATGGTTTCGGTGCTGGTCCAGGCGTCGGCAAGCGGGGCGGGCAGGGCAATGGTGATGTGGCCGGGGGCATAGATGAGCTGAGGCTCCGAGCCTGCCAGGTCGGCGGCGCGGACCAGGGCATAGGTCAGCGTGTCGGTGGCCGCCAGCCCCAGCAGTAGTACGGTTTCCAGGCGCCCGGCCCGGCTGAACTCGGTCAGGTCTGCCGCCGAGAGGCGCAGGCGCAGGGTGTTGTCTTCAAGGCGAAGCTTCATAGTAGCACAGATTTACGCAGATTGTCACGCAGATTTCGTTCAGGTGGGACAACCGCCGGGGCCCCGCTTACTGCTGGGTGGGTGTGGGTTCATCCGGGAAAATAATTCTCCGGGGATGGCTGTAGATGTTGAAGCGCTGCTGCCGCACGAAGCCGCAGAGCGTCATGCCAAAATCGTGGGCGGCGGAAACGGCCAGGGAGCTGGGGGCGCCCACCGCAGCCAGCACCGGAATGCCCGCTACGGCGGCTTTCTGCACCAGCTCGAAGCTGGCCCGGCCACTCACCAGGAGTAGCGTGTCGTGCAACGGCAGCTGGCCGGCCAGCAGCGCCGCCCCGATTACCTTGTCCAGGGCGTTGTGGCGACCCACGTCTTCGCGCAGCAGCAGCAGCTCGCCCGCCGGCGAAAACAGCGCCGCCGCGTGCAGGCCGCCGGTTTGCTCAAACAGCGCCTGGGCCGCCCGCTGCCGGGCCGGCAGCTCATGAATCACGGCCGCGTCCACGTAGGGGCCGTCGGGGGGCAGCACGGGGCAGGAAGCGGCGTGCACGGCGTCGATGCTGGTTTTGCCGCACACTCCGCAGCTGCTGCTGGTGTAGAAGTGCCGCTCCAGGCGGGGCAGGTCCATGCTCAGACCCGCGGTCAGCTCGGCGCGCACCACGTTTTCGCGCTCCTCGTCCTTCTCCACATCGGGACAGTAGAGGATGCCCGTCAGGTCGGCCCGGCTGCGGATGATGCCCTCAGTGAGCAGGAAGCCGGCCGTCAGCTCGAAGTCGTGGCCGGGGGTGCGCATGGTGATGGACAGCGTGCGGTGCTCCCGCTGCCCGGCCGGCCCGTAGCCCAGGCGGATTTCGAGCGGCTCCTCGGCGGCCAGCACGTCGGTAGCTTCCTCGGCGCGGGTGCCGGCTACTTTCTGTACAGAGGTGTACTCGTAGCTGGTCGGGGGCAGAAAAACGGGTGGGGTCGGCATCGGCAGGCAAAGAGGCAGGGGCGGGAAACGGCTAAGCTTACGTTAAACTTTCGGCGTAAGCCGTAAGTTTAAGCACGGCTTGCCACCGGGCTCAACTGCGCCGGGTGGTATGATTGCCGGGCCAACCCCGTAGATGCCGGACTGCTGCCTTGGCCGGCGGTGCCTTTTTCTTTTGCCCTTCCACCAGTAGTGCCCATTGCCCGTGCCGCTTACCGCTTCTCCCGCCGCCCATCCTCGTATCCGCTTCGACCGCAACGAGCTGGCCGGCGCTTTCGGCGACCTGGGCACCGACCTGCCCCTGCTCATCGGTATTATTGCCGCCTCCGGCCTCGACAGCGCCGGGGTGTTGGTAGTGTTTGGGCTGCTGCAGGTGTTTTCGGGGCTGTGGTACGGTATGCCCATGCCGGTGCAGCCGCTCAAGGCCTTTGCCGCCCTCGTTATTGCCCAGAAAATTCCCGGCCGCATCATCTTCGGGGGCGGCCTGGCCATTGGCCTCAGCATGCTGGTGCTGGCGGCCACCGGCCTTATCGACGCCCTGGCCCGGCTGATTCCTAAGCCCGTGATTCGGGGTATTCAGTTCGGGCTGGCCCTGCAGCTGGCCACGCTGGCGCTGAAAGAGTACGTGCCCGCCGACGGCCTGCCCGGCTTTGCCCTGGCCGCCGCGGCCTTTCTGATTACGGTGGTGCTGCTCGGCAACCGCCGCTGGCCTGCCGCCCTCATCGTCATTGCCCTGGGCGTAGCCTATGCCCTCATCTTCAAGCTCGACCTGGCTACGGCCCAGCGCGCGGTGGGCCTGCACCTGCCCGGCTTCCACATCCCGCAGCGCGCCGATATCCTGACCGGCGCCCTGCTGCTGGCCCTGCCCCAGATTCCATTGTCGCTCGGCAACTCCATTCTGGCCACCAGGCAGGTGCTGGCCGACCACTTTCCGGAGCGCAAGATTACGGTGCGGCAGATCAGCTTTACCTACGCCTGCATGAACCTGGTGGCCCCGTTCTTCGGGGGCTTTCCGGTTTGCCACGGCTCGGGCGGGCTGGTGGGGCACTACGCTTTCGGGGCCCGTACGGGCGGCTCGGTGGTACTCTACGGGGCGCTGTTTCTGGTCCTGGGCCTGTTTTTCAGCCAGGGCTTCGCCGAAGTGGTCCAGATTTTTCCTCTTCCGGTGCTGGGCGTGCTGCTGCTCTTCGAGGCCCTGACGCTGGCCGCCCTGCTCCGCGACATCATCACCAGTAAAGCCGACCTGACCGTGGCGCTGCTCGTGGGCCTGCTGTGCGCCGGGCTGCCCTACGGCTACCTGGTGGGCCTGGTGGTGGGCACCGCGGGGTACTACGCTATGCAGCGCGGCTGGGTGGGGCTGGGCAAGTAGCGGCGGCAAAGCAGCGTAAACGCGCTAGAGCCTTCTCCAGGGCGCTAGTGGGAAAGCAGGGTGCCGAAGGCACCCTTTTGCTCGAAGGAGCGGATAACTTCTTCTTCCAGCGGGGTGCGCTTCACTGCCGGGTTGTTCTGCCACTGCGCCGCGTTGTAAGTGGTTTTCTTGATGGTGGCCAAGTCGGCCTGGGTTGCGCTGGCGGGGGCGTAGGTGGCGCTGGCGGGGGTGGTCTGCCCGTCGTAGAAGTAGGTGAAGGAGGACGTCTGCACCTGCACTGCATCGCGGAAGGGCCGGGTCAGGGCGGTCTGGTAGCCGATATGAACGTAGCTCAGGCGGGCCGCTCCGGTGGGGTTAAACTCAAATACCAGCTCAAACGTGGTAGCCGGATTCTGGAGCTTAAACATTGGGTTGTTCGACCTGGAGCGGGAATCCGGCGTGGTTAGCTGGAAGCGCAGAATCTGCCCCGAGGCTTCGTCGATGGTCAGGCGGCCCCGGTAGTTGTGCGGATTTACGTCGGGCTTGCTCACAAACCCGATTTCGACCAGCTGCCGGGGGCCATCCTGGGTTACGCCCAGTACGCTGAGCGTGTAGTTGCGGGCCGTGTTCAGGCTCACCACTGCCGTGGAGGCGCTGCTGTCGGCCTTGGTGTCGTAGAGGCTGTAGGCTTTGGTGAAAAAGGAGAAGTTCTTGAAGTTGACCAACGCCTCTTTTTCCGCGTAGCGGGCCTGCGCCAGGGCGGTGCCTTCTACCCCCGCACTGCTGGTTTTAGCGTCCCAGATCATTTCCTGCACCTCCGTGGCGGCGCCGTCGAGGCGGGTAATTTGCCGGTAGAAGGCGTGGGCGTAGGTTTTCTGGGGGTAAGAGCGGTGCAGCTGCCGGTAGGCTTTCTTCAGCAGCTCGGCGGTGTAGCTTCCCGTAGTCACGTCGGGCAGCAGCACGGTGGCGGGCAGCAAGCGGATGCTGAGCGGCCCGCCCGCGGCCACGGCTACCGTGTCGCGCACGTGCGTCAGGGCCGATACGATCAGCCGGGCGGGCAGGCGCAGGGCCGGCAGCTCAAACTCGCCTTCGGCATTGCTGGTCGTGCCCTGGGAGCTGGCGGCGACCACCACGCTGGCGTAGGCGACCGGCTGGCCGGTGGCGGCGTCGGTTATCTTGCCCGTGAGCCGCTGCTGGGCCCGCAGGCCCCGGCTGCCGGCCAATAGCAGCAACAGAAGAAAATAGGATCGGAAGGTCATAAGCAGGGGAGCGCGGGGCGCCGAAAACGTCAGGTTGGTAAAAGGATATAAGCCAGCCCGGAGTTGCCGCTGCGGCGCGGCCGGACTGACTTATATCGGCTGGGTAACTCACCCGCTACCCGGACCTGGCAAACCAAAGCGCCGGGTAGCGGCTGGGGTTTCCGGTAGCCTACAGCGGGATTTCCGTGTCACCGATTACGATGACCCACTCGCCGTTTTCGAGGCGCTGCTCCAGCTCCTCTACTTCGAACAGATTCGTCAGCTCCACTTCGGTGGTGCGGGCTTGGGCGTTGCTAAAATTTTCCATGGTAAAAAAGAAAAAAGGGTTTGAATGTGCGAGTGAAAAAGAACCGCCGTAAGCTCACTCGCTTAAAACTCACGGCAGGTTTGGGGGCTGCTCCGGGGCCGGGCACTACGTAGCTCCGCGCCCTGGGCAGCGGTTATCAGACGGGAATGTCGTAGGGGTAATCGACCACGACGCCGCCGGGGCCCACGTGAATATCCCAGCCTTCATTTTCGAGGCGCTGCTCCAGCTCTTCGACTTCGAACAGGGCGGTGAGGTCCGCGGCAGCGGGGGTAGTCTGGGGCTTGAGGCGCTGGATCATAACGGGGGTTGGTTAGAAGGGTGACCAGGGGAAAGACGAGAGAAAAAGCTTTGCTCAGGTGGCCTGCGCCGGCCGCCAGCGGCTCAACACCAGCAGGTAGCGGATCAGCATCAGGTAAAAGGTGCAGACGATCAGCGGGACCTGGCTGACTTCGGCCAGGGCCGGGGAGCCGGCGGCCAGGTTGCGGAGCAGCTGGAACACCAGGCGGGGGAAGTCAAGCAGCTGGGGGCCGTAGCGAAGCACGGTGTAGGCGGCAAAAACCGCGAACAGCGATGCGTTGGCCACCCCGTAGGCGAAGAGGAAGATGCGGCGGCTGAGCAGTACCCGGCCCCGGCTGCGTACCAGGCGCCGCAGCCCCTGCCACGAAAGTCCTTCCCGGGTGGTGTGCGCGGCCTTGGCCAGCAGGTTGGGCGTATTCGTCAGGTCCGAAAGCAGCCAGTACCCGTCGCGTCGGATGAACGGGTTGAACTGCCACAGGGCCAGGGCGGCGCAGGCCAGGGCGGCTACCAGCAGCGGCGGGTAGGCCACGACCAGGTAGCCGACAGCCAGCAGGCTGGCGTAGAGCAGCTGGCTGAAGATGCCGCCCAGGTTGGTGATGATGCGCCGCTGCCGGCTGGCCTGCCAGATATTGGTGACGTCGGCATACAGCACCGGAAACACGAACAAGTAGAAGCCAAAGCCGATACCACCGTGCCGCACGCCAAAGCGCCGGCAGGCCGCAATGTGCCCGAACTCGTGCACGAAGATGGAGGCGTAGATAAGAGGAATAGCTACCCCAAAGTCGGCGCGGGAAGGTGCTGCCAGGCGGGGGAAGTGCAGGTACACCGCCAGCAGAAACAGCAGCAGGCCGGCAAAAGCTGCCCAGAATACCCGTGGCGCGTACAGGGCCCGGAGCGGGGCCGCGCACAGGCCGGCGGCGCGGGCCGAGAGCAGCTCCACCTGCAGCTTGATGGCACTCGGCGGCGTGGAGCGGGCTTCCTCCTGATCTTGAGTCAGCAGGCCGTAGCCGCCGAAGCGGCTGTAGACCAACGCCTCAAACTCCGCAGGCAGCAGGGCTAGGCCAAACTCTTGGTTGAAGCCGGCGCGGGCCAGCTCCAGGGTGGCGGTTGTTTGCAGCAATTCAAAGAGCCGGGCGGTGGCCGTGTTTACCAGCAGGTTGTGGCCCGTAGGAGTGTTTAGCACCCAGCGGTGGCTGTCGAAGCGGCTGAGGCGGAGGTCGGGGAGCAGGAGCATGGGGCGCACGGGCTTAGCAGTAAGCCGGCGTCAGGGCCCGCGTTTTGGCAAAGACACTCAGGGCATTAAGCGCCGTGCTGGTCGTGAAGATGCGGTTGTGGTCGTCTACCAGCACATTCACCCCAAAGGAGCTGGCCCGCCAGTGCTTTACAGTCTGGGGCTCGTGCACATCGGTGGCCGGAATGCGCAGGATGCGTGAGGGAATCCAGCTGCCGTCGCTGGTCTGGTGGCCCAGCAGCCAGCTGGCGCCCTGCTCGGTGGCCGCGGCGTAGCGTTCAGTCGGGTCGGTCAGCAGCGCCTTGAGGGCCAGGGCAGTGAAGAAAGCGCTGGGCTGGGCACCCGGGGTGTCGTCGTGCCAGGCGCCGGTGGGAGCCTGCCGGGCGGCCAGCCACTGCCGGGCGGCTTCGCAGGCGCCCTCGTGCTCGGGCCGCCGGGCCAGAGCCAGCACGGCAAAGGCCGTGGCGTAGATTGAGCTGGTCCACCAGTATGATTCCCAAGAGCCGTCGGCGTGCTGGTGCCGGACCAGGTAGGCGCAGCTGGCTTCATACTGGGGCGTAAGCTCTTGGTAGAGGGCCAGCACGTAGGCGGCGGCGGCCGTCACGCACAGCTTGGGCGTCAGCCAGGCATCTACGCGCACATGGGCCGGTAGCTCCAGGCGCTGGCGCAGCTGAGCGCCGTTGCGGTAAGTGACCCAGCCCCCATCCGCGTCCATAAAGGCCAGCCAGGTCTGCAGCTGCTGGGGCGTGGTTTCGCCCCATACTTTGCGGCTGAGGCCCATGCTGAAGTTGGTGGAGTCGCCGTCCTGCATGATGCTTTCGTTGTAGGATGCGGGCAGAAACGCCGAGGCATCGAAGGCATCGTGGGCAATGCGCTGACCTTCCTTTATTTCTGCCAGCTGCAGGCCGGCGTAGGCCGTTACCCAAAGCTTGCTTTGCCCGGCGCTGGTCATAAAGTCCGTCCAGCAGCCCTGGGCGTCGCGGCTGAGCCGCAGGTGCTGCAGGCCCTTCTGTACCGCCGTCTGCAACACCTGGGGCGAAGCCGGCGGCAGCTCGGGGTAGAGCGGAGTAAAGCTTTTGCCGGCTTTGATGCGGGTTTTCTGCAGGAGCCGGTCTACGTCCTGCTGGTAGCTCTGGCACTTCACGAGCTGCTGCTGCAGGTAGCGGCCCAGCTCGGGCAGGCCCAGGGCGTCGGCAATGGCGAGGCTGTGGGCGTAGTGGTCGTGGCCGCGCTGCAGCAGCAGCTGGGCCACCCCCGAGGTGTAGAGGTGCCGGTGCCGGGCCGCCAGCGCCAGTTCCCCGACGGCCAGGCCGCCAGCGCGAAGGTGGCTTTCGACCAGGTAGTGGGCGTAGGTGTACTGGCCCTGCTGCCAGTCCTGGCGGAAGTCCTCCACATCGTCGAGGTACTGCAGGGCAACGTGCAGGTGCTGCAGGCAGCGCCGCAGCTCGGCCACGGGCGCCGTGCTGCCACTCAGGCTGCTCAAGGCGTGCACCATGGCGTAGCACACGGCGGATTTGCCCGCGGCAATTTCCTCGAACTGGGTTTCCGTAATGTCGGTGCGCAGCGCCGACAAGTGCTTTTCGCGCAGGTTAGCGGCGGCATACTCCTGCTTGCACTGCCCGAAAGCGGGCCAGAATTCGTCGATGGTCGGGAAGAGCTGCCCCAGCCCGCGCACTGCCTGCTCGTGCATTTCGAGGCTGGAAAACAGGCGCTGGGCCGAGCGGACTCCACTGGTGCTCTGGCTGTCGAGCAGGGAGTCGAGGCCCAGCAGGAAGCGGAAGTAGACGTAGCTGTAGCCCGTCAGGTTGCCCAGCACGGTGGCCGGCAGCGGGGGGAAAGCAGGGGCCAGGTAGCGGGCCAGCCGCAGGTAGAGGCCGTGCTTCTGCAGCAACTGGTCGGCCGCCAGCTCGGCTTTCAGCTCCGCATCGATGGCCAGGGCAGCAATAAACTGTTTGATGGATTCCATGGGTGCGGGGCGTAGTGGCGACCGGTGGGGCCAGCCGAGGTAAACCTGGGGTCGAAAGAGGGAGCGGGGCCGGCAAACTGTTGGAGTGCTAGTGCCGGGCGGGAGGCTGACTCCGCTACCATGTTCCAAGGTTAGCGCCTAGGCCGCTGCGCTGAAATATTAATACACCAATGCCCCGTTGGCCAGTACCAACGTTGTCGCCAGCCGTCTTTGTCACCCCGCATCCGTCCAAAGCGCCGGCGGCAGGCCAGGGCAATTGGTAGCACAAGGTGTGGTAGCTGCAGTCAGCCCGGGGGGCAGGGGCCGTAGCCCTGGGTGGTATGCCAGGTCAGGCAGCGTGACGGAGTGGGTAAGCTGCGGCTGTCAACGTCAGGGGTGACCGGTGTAAAAGCAGCGGCAATCAGCGCAGGAAAGGTGCGGCCGAACGTAGAAACGACGGAAATGAGCGCAGAAACGACGTAGCTGGTCGTGGCGACGACGGTAGCCAGCATGGAAGTACCAGCCATGAGCCTAGAGATGGTAGGACTGGTCAGCCGCGCCAGGGGCGCCACCATCACCGGTAGGGTGGTACGTTGGCCGGTGGTTAGGCCCTATGCTTGTACGTGCCAAAAGCACTGGATTTTCCGTCGCTTTTCCACGGCGCGAGGTGGTGGCCGGCATAGGTGCTGGTGCCGCTGCCCCCTGAAGCCCAGACGCAGCAACGGCTAGCCTATCCGCAGCTGTGCGCAGGGCAGCTGTGGCCGCAGCCAACGGGAAAAATAGTGGCCGTATTACCCCCCAATCGTGCTCATCGACTCGAAGCTGAGCTGGTGTACGGGGCGCTGCCGCTCGGCCTCGAAGCCGTCGGCGGCGCGGTGGCGGAAGGCGTGAGCCAGAGCGGCGGTTACTGCGGCATCTGTAGCGTCGCCGCGCAGCAGGGCCCGCACGTCGAGCACGCCCTGATCGTAGAGGCAGGTTTTCAGGCCGCCCTCGGCCGTGAGGCGCAGGCGGTTGCAGGTGCCGCAGAACGTGCGTGAGTAGGCCGCAATGATGCCCACCACGCCCTGGTGACCGGCAATGGTATACTCCGAAGCCGTGGCGCCGGGCTGCTTGACGATGGGCGTCAGCGCGCCCAGGTGCTGCTCCAGATGCTCGCGGATGCGGATATGGCTCCACGGAATCTGGATGGCGCCATGGCTGCCGCCATTGAAGGGCATTTCCTCAATAAAGCGCACTTCCACCGGCAGGTCGCGGGTGAGCTCGGCCAGGGGCACCAGGTCCTGGGTGTTCTGCCCGTCCATCACCACGGCGTTGATCTTGACCTTGATGCCGGCCGCCAGCAGGGCGTAAAACGTGTCGAGCACCCGGGGCAGCTCGTCGCGGCGGGTGATGGCGGCAAAGCGGGCCCGGTCCAGGGTGTCGAGGCTCAGGTTGACGGTCCGCACGCCCAGGCGCACCAGCTCCGGGATGTGCGGCTCGGTCAGCACGCCGTTGGTGGTCAGGCTGATGTCGTCGATGCCCGGAATCTGCGCCAGGCGGCCGATAAAGGGCACCAGGTCGCGGCGTACAAACGGCTCCCCGCCGGTGAGGCGCACCTTGCGCACGCCCAGCGTAGCCAGCAGCGCCACCACCCGCTCCATCTCCTCATACGTCAGCAGGTCGCGCTTGGGCATGTACTGAATACCTTGTTCGGGCATGCAGTAGAAGCAGCGCAGATTGCAGCGGTCCGTGACGGCCAGGCGCACGTATTCGAGCGGGCGGCCGTGGTTGTCGAACAGGGTGTGGGGAGCAACGGACATAGAGCGGAAAATCGATTAGTGCCTCAACGTAAGCACCGGCTAAAGGGGTTCAGAACAAAAAACGGCAACTTCGCCTTTCTGTTCCGCCCGGCCTGCGTATACCCGCTTCCGGAGCTTGAATAAACAAATGAAACTGACAATTGCTCTTTTTGGCATCGCCAAAGAAATCGTGGGCAGCTCCCAGCTGCACCTCGATACGCCCGACCCGCAGTCGGTAGCCGGCCTGATGGACCAGCTGCGCCGGCAGTACCCCGCCCTGCGCGAGCTGACCAGCTGTGCCGTGGCCGTCAACAGCGACTACGCTGCCGACGACTACCACCTGCGCGAAAACGACGAAATAGCCCTGATTCCGCCCGTCAGCGGTGGCTGAAGTCACTTAAAAGGGAAGAATTAAAAATAACGTGGCCCCGCCCGCAGCGGGCAGTCGTTGCTCTGATTTTTAATCCTTCACTCTCAATTTTTAATTCCTTTCATGCACATTCATCTTACCGACCAGCCCATCGACGTGGCGGCCGTGCTGGCTTCCGTGCAGGACGAGGGCGCAGGGGCCGTGAATACCTTCATCGGCACCGTGCGCAACCAGAGCACCGGCCGCCGGGTGGTGCGCCTCGACTACGAAGCCTACGACGCGATGGCCGTGCACCAGATGCGCCGCGTGGCCGAGCAGGCCCGGGAAAAGTGGCCCATGCTGCGGCAGGTGGCCGTGACGCACCGCAAGGGCCGCCTTGCCATCGGCGACGTGGCCGTGGTCGTGGCCGTGTCCACGCCCCACCGCGCCGACTCGTTTGCCGCCTGCCAGTTTATCATCGACACCATCAAGCAGGTGGTGCCCATCTGGAAAAAGGAGGAGTACGAGGACGGCTCCGTATGGGTGGCCGCTCATCCGTAAAAGGTTGTTTAAGAGAATACGAACGTCATGTTGGGCGAAGTCGAGTAATCTCGCGGGCAGTTGTTGGATTAGTAGCCAGACGACCGCCCGCGAGATGCTTCGCTCAGCATGACGTTGTTTTTTATTGTTCCGTACCCAGCTCCTGCCGGGCCACCGCCGCTTCCTCCGGGGTGTTGATGTTGCGCAGCTCCGTCGGGTCCGGGGCGGCCAGCAGCGCGATGTCGGAGTTGATGAGCGCCTTGCGGGGGCAGGAGTAGCCCAGGCCCAGGAAGCGCAGCAGCACGCCGTAGCTGCGGGGCTCCCAGATCGTAATCAGCGGCTCGGGAAACTCATTTTCGGGGCTCTGAAAGGCCGTGGCGACTTTAGCGCCGTGGCGGTGCCGTACCAGGTGGCGCAGCGTGGCTTCGGACAGAAACGGCAGGTCGCAGGCTACCACCAGCCAGGCCGCATTCGGGTCGAGCTGCATGGCGCTCAGAATACCGCCCATGGGACCCAGGTCCAGGAACCGGTCGGGCAGGGGCCGCAGGCCGGCGGGCAGCCCGGCCACCTGGTCGGGGCGGCAGGAAACGTGGACGTCGGTGCAGACGGCCGCCAGCAGGCTGGCGGCGTATTCGCGCTGCTCCTGGCCGTGGTAGCGCAGCCGGCCCTTGTCGGTTTGCATACGCTGGCTCCGGCCGCCGGCCAGCACTAGGCCGCGCAGAGGCGGCTGATGCAGCTGCCACCACTGCCGGATGAAGGCCGCAACGGCTTCGGTATCGTCCAGCAGCAGGGTCGGAATCTGGCCTTTTTCGGCAAAGTGCGCCAGCAGATACGCTGGCAGCTCGCGCACTCCCTCCGGCAGCAGCACCAGCTGCACGTCGGTGAGGCGGTCGAGCTTACGGTCCAGCGGCTTGGCCGGGTCGAGGATGATGATTTGCTGCTGGGCCCGGAAGTGGTTGCCGTTGACCAGCACCAGGCTCTGGTGGGCCAGCAGCTCCTTCTGCGAAAAGGCATCCAGCTCCCGCTGCTGATCCACGCGGCGGAAGCTGATTTTATCGGTCAGCTCAGCACTGGCCCCGGCCAGCATGATGGGGCTGGCCCCGCCCGCGCCGCCGTCGGCCGCGTCGTCGCCGGCGGCGTGGTCGGCATCCACGTAGCCTACGCTCAGCGCGGGGGCCAGCAGCGGCAGCAGGCGCGTTACCAGCGCCTTGATCTTGCCGCAGGGCGCACCCAGGATGGCCAGCTCGTGGCGGCCGAATTCACCCGTGGCGGGCCGGGTGAGCGCCGCGTGCTTGGGGCGGGGCTTATGGTCGGGGGCGGCGTTAGTCGGCATGGTGGAAATCGTTTTTGCCGCCGGTCTTGTCCAGCAGGCGGGTTTCCTGAATCACGATGTCGTGCGACATAGCCTTGCACATGTCGTACACGGTCAGGGCGGCCACGGAGGCGCCGGTGAGGGCCTCCATTTCCACGCCGGTTTTGCCCGTCACGGTGGCCGTGCAGATGATGTGAATGGCGTCGGGTGCCTGCACCTCAATCTGAATCTGGCAGTCGTCGAGGCCCAGCGGATGGCAGAGCGGAATCAGGTCGGCGGTTTTCTTGGCGGCCATGATGCCGGCCAGGATGGCGGTCTGAAACACCGGCCCTTTGCGGGTGGGCAGGTCGCCGGCCTGCACCAGCTTCAGGATTTCGGCGCCGAGAACCACGCGGCTGCGGGCCCGGGCCAGGCGGCGGGTAGCGGTTTTGGCCCCCACGTCGACCATGGCGGGCTGGCCGGCGGCGTTGAGGTGGGTGAAGGAGGCAGAGAGGTCAGACATGGGGCAGGTGGTATAGCGGGAAAGCGGCAGCGCGGGGCAAAAGTTGCGAGAAATGAGTTAGCCTGCCGGAAGAACTGCCGCCTGGTGGCGCGGCGCGGCGGAACCGGCGCCACCATTTGCCACCCCGCATAAGTGAGGTTGTACGTCTCTACGGCGGACGGGTGTACTTTGCCGCTTCTTGGTTTTGCTCCCTAAATTTCCGTCGCCCATGATTTCCGTCGAAGAAGCCTCGCGCCGCGTGCTGGCCACCGTCCGCCCGCTGCCGTCCGAAACCATCCGGCTCACGGCCGCCACCGGCCGGGTGCTACAAACGCCGCTGTATGCCGACCGGGATTTTCCGCCCTTCCACCGCGTGGCAATGGATGGCATTGCGCTAAGCTTTGCGGCGGTAACAAGCGGCCGGACGGATTTCGTCATCGAGGCCACCCAGCTGGCCGGCGCCCCGCCGCGGCCGTTGCAAAACCCGCGGGCGGCCATCGAGATAATGACCGGTGCCGCCCTGCCGCCCGGCACCGACACGGTGGTGCGCTACGAGGATATCGTCTTCCACGAAGAAGCCGGCCGGCGCATAGCCGGCGTGCAGGTGCCACCCGCGGCCGCGGGCCACAACGTGCACCACCAGGCGGCCGACCGCCAGCAGGGCGACCTGCTGCTGCCCGCCGGGGTGCGGCTGGGGCCGGCCGAAATTGCCGTGGCCGCTACCGTGGGCGCCGTTACGGTGCAGGTGGCCCGGGCGCTGCGGGTGGCCGTGGTCAGCACCGGCGACGAGCTGGTGGAGCTGGACCAGCTGCCGCTGCCCCACCAGATCCGGCGCTCCAATGCCTACATGGTGCGCGCCTCCCTGCTGGAAGCCGGGGCCGAAGCCGAGATTTTTCACTTCAACGACGACCAGCAGGTTCTGCGCCGGGGGCTGCCGCCGCTGCTGGCCGGGTTCGACGCGCTGGTGCTGAGCGGCGGCGTCTCGAAAGGCCAGGCTGATTTTCTGCCGGGCATGCTGCGGGAGCTGGGCGTGGAGCAGATCTTCCACGAGGTGCAGCAGCGGCCGGGCAAGCCGTTCTGGTTTGGGCAGCAGGCGGGCGGCGCGGTGGTGTTTGCCCTGCCCGGCAACCCGGTTTCAACCTTCGTCAACTTCTACCAGTACGTGCGGCCCTGGCTGCGGCAGTGCCAGCAGCCCGCGGCCGGGCCGTCCCAGCCGATGGCCATCCTGGCGGCGCCGGTGGTTTTTAAGCCCAGCCTGACCCACTTTCTGCCGGTGCGGCTGGAAGCTTCGCCCTACGGCCATCTGCTGGCCCACCCGCAGCGGGCCGGCGGCTCCGGCGACCTGGCCTCGCTGCTGCACTGCGACGGGTTTCTGCGCCTGCCGGCCGAGCGGGAAACCTTCGGCGCCGGCGACGCTTTCCCGCTGGTGCGCTTCCGGGAGTAGTCCGGCCTCAGGCTTCGGAGCGCTTGAACTCGTGGCGGCAGTGAAAGCAGTGGTAGCGTTTGCCGCGTAGCGGGTAAGCCAGCACCATCGAGAGCAGCAGCATGGGCCAGCTGTAGGTGTTGGTGGTGGCGGGGCCGAAAGCGACGTCGGGGGAGCCGCACTTCGGGCAGTTTACCTGTTCGGCCCCCGGCTCATCCTCGGGGCCCGAAGCCATCATGGGCACGGTTTCGTAGCGCAGAATCTCGGCCGCGGCGGCCGCGTCCTGCTGGCGCACGTGCAGGCGCACTCCACCCGAAGCCGGCCCGTAGAGCCGGTTGAGCGACACCAGATTCTCGTTGGTCAGGAAGCAGGGAATCTGCTCGGCCTCGAGGCGGCCCTTGGCCAGGTGGGCCGTAATGGGGTCGGCAAAGGATTCGAGCAGCACAATGTGGTCCTCGGGCGGCTGGGAGGTCATGAGGGAGAGTTGAAACGCACTGCCTAAGTAACAAACAAAAGAGCATCCGGCGCGGGGCCGGATGCTCTTTTGTTTGGCGAGAAAGCCGGGGCCGGCAGCCGGCCCGGCGGCGGGCTACTGGAACAGGGCCAGGGCCTTGATGAACGTCTGGGAGACGCCCCAGGCCAGCGGAACGCCCACGTACAGCCAGGCCAGCATCACCTGCAGGCTGGAGGTCGGCGTGGCGTCGGCGCCGGGAGGGGTGGTGCTTTGGGATTCCATAAGAAAAGCGGGTTAAGAGCAGAAGACGAAAACGAAGGAAAACTAGGCGGCTACCTTAGGCGTGGCCGCCTCCTGCACGTGGTAGCGGGAGTTGACGGCCGTTACCAGCAGGTTGGCAATGAAACCGATAACGAGCAGCCCGGCCATGGTGTAGAACACCGTCTGGTAAGCCGCCGCGCCGGTCAGCCCTTTGGCTTTCTGGCTTTCGTGCAGGTAGTTGACAATCAGCGGGCCCAGCACGCCGGCAGTGCTCCAGGCCGTGAGCAGGCGGCCGTGGATGGCGCCCACCTGCATGGTGCCGAACAGGTCGCGCAGGTAGGCCGGGATGGTGGCGAAACCGCCGCCGTACATGCTCAGAATCACGCAGCAAACCACTACAAACAGCGCCAGCGAAGCATTGGCGGCCAGCGTAGGCACCAGAGCGTAGAGCAGGATGCCCAGGCCGAAGTAGATCATGTAGGTGGGCTTACGGCCCATCTTATCGGAGGCCGACGACCAGAAGAAGCGGCCCAGCAGGTTGAACAAGCTCAGCAGGCCCACAAAGCCGGCGGCGGCCGCGGCCGTCACCCCCAGGCCCGCGCCCATCGACTTATCGGAGAAGGTTTCCTGAATCAGCGGGGAGGCCGTTTCGAGCACGCCGATGCCGGCCGTCACGTTCATGCACAGCACCACCCAGAGCAGCCAGAACTGCGGCGTTTTGATGGCCGTGTCGGCATCCACGTTGTGGGTGGTAATCATGGAGTTGCTGGCCGGGGCGGGTACGTAGCCTGCGGGCTTCCAGCCCTCGGCCGGCACGCGGATGGTGAACACGCCAAACAGCATGAACACCAGGTAAATCAGGCCCATGGTGAGGAACGTGGGCGCCACACCCATCGGGGCCGAGACTTTGTAGTGGTCCATCAGGGCCACGGCCAGCGGGGAGCCAATCATGGCTCCGCCGCCAAAGCCCATGATGGCCATGCCGGTAGCCACGCCCGGCCGGTCCGGAAACCACTTGATGAGCGTGCTCACCGGCGAGATGTAGCCGATGCCCAGTCCGATGCCGCCCACGAAGCCGTAGCCGAAGTACACCAGCCACAGGTTGTGCAGGTGCACGCCCAGCGCCCCGATGAAAAAGCCGCCGCTAAAGCACAGGGCCGAAGCCAGCATGGCCTTGCGCGGCCCCACGCGCTCCAGCCATTTGCCAAATACGGCGGCTGACAGGCCCAGCAGCACGATGGCAATGGAGAAAACGACTCCGAGCTGGGCCGGGGTCCAGTCGGTGGCCGCCGGGGCATCCACGTTGCCGCTGATAAGGGCGCCCATGGGCTTTTTGAAAACGCTGAAAGCGTAGGCCTGCCCGATGGCGAGGTGAATGGCAAGGGCGGCGGGGGGAATCAACCAGCGGTTGTAGCCCGGGCCCGCAATGGTGCGGCTGCGGTCCAGTAAAGAAACTGCCATGGAGGGTTGGTGGTGGGTTTAAGAAAAGAGAAGAGCGTGTGGCAAGCTAAAGTCCGGGTTCGGCCAAAGGCCAGCCCCATTTTACTTGCGGGTAAGGAAGATAGGCGCTTTAACGGCCCATCCTCAAAGGCGCATGAATAAATATTGCTAAATAGCTATAGCAAGCCGGCCTGTTACTGCTCGGCCGGCGCCTGCCGCAGCCAGCCCCGCAGCCCCGGGGCCCGGCTGGCGCGCAGAAATTCCTCCAGGCCCGCCCGCATCCGCTCGGCCAGCTGCTGCTGAAACTGCGGGTCCAGCAGCCGCTTCTCATCCCCGGGGTTCGACACAAAAGCCGTTTCGACCAGCACGTTGGGGTATTCGGTCGGGCCATTCAGGCCAAAGTTGAAGCTGCCCACGTTGCCGAAGCCCTGCAGACCGGTTTTGCGCATCTCCTGGTACAGCGCCAGCGCCAGCGGGCGGAAGGCGGCGTAGCGGTAATAGGTGCTTGTGCCCTGCACCGTGGGGCTGCCTGCGGAGTTGACGTGGATGCTGACCAGCAAATCCGGGTTGAGCTGCCGCAGCCGCAGCACCCGGTCGCCGTTGTCCACGGTGACGTCGGCTTCGCGGGTCATCAGCACGCGGGCGCCGGCCTGCTCCAGCTCCTGCCGCAGCTTCCGGGCAATGGCCAGCGTGAGGTCTTTTTCCTGGCTGCCGCCGGGGCTGGTGGCCCCCACGTTTTCGCCGCCGTGCCCGGCGTCGATGGCGACGGTGATGCCGCGCAGGCGCAGGCGGGCCGGTGGCCGCTTTACTTTGATGACCAGCGTGTTGCCCCGGTAGCCGATGCTGTAGCCCCAGGCCTGGGCGTGCCGCAGCGGGATGATCAGGCGAAACACGTCGGGCTGCAGCTGCTGGTAGCGCACGTCGCCCACCTCCCGGATTCCGTCGCGCTGGGTTATCCAGTTGGTGTTCGACGTAGCCCCGAACACGTCCACGACGAGGGTAGTCGGGTTCTGCAGCAGCTCGGAGCGGTAGGGCAGGCGGGCCTCGAGCGGCACGCGGACGTAGTCGTAGAGCGAGTCGCCGGCTACGCTCCAGGAGCCGGTCAGGGAGGCGGGCACGAAGCCGCCGGGCGGCAGCAGGCGCGCCACGTCCCGGGGTACCCAGGCCTGCTGGTTTTCGGCCAGCCGCACCCGGTACTGGCTGCCCACCAGCCCCGTAATGTGCAGCACCACCAACGAGTCGAGGTAGCCCATCTTGGCCCCGCCGAGGCGGTCTTCACCCAGGCCGTAGTTCAGATAGACCAGCGCGCCCTTAGTAACGGCCAGCTGAGGCTCATTCAGGCTCATAAACCGCACTTTGGTGCGACTGACGGCCGCGGCCAGCACCATACTGTCGGGGCGCAGCATCTGAAACGCAATGGGCCGGTCGTGAAGCGTATCGCCGGGCAGCACTGTATAAGTACCCTGATAGATGCCGCGCTGGCCTTTGGTAAGGGCCGGGGCCAGCTCCGTCATCGGCTGGCCGTTCAGAAAGCTGACGCGCTGTCCTGGCCGGCCCTTCAGCCGCACCTGCAGCCGGTCGCCGGGCTGCAGCCACTGGCCGACGGCGGGCACCGTCTCGGCACTTTCAATCGGACTCTGGGCCCGGGCCATGATGGGCAGCAGGCCGACCAGCGCCAGCAGACGCAAAAAGCCCCGTGGATGAAACGGGGCTTTGATGGGGGCGAAAGGCACGGCTAGTTTTTAACGGCCTGGCCGAGGTCTTTCACGTCGCGGCTGGTTTCCATGGCCGTAAACTCGGCCTGCAGCGCCCGGATATGCAGCTCGTTGCGGCCTTTCACGTCGAGCCGGACGGCATTCAGGCGCGCGTTCAGGCGCTTGTAGATAGCGGTGGCATAATCCCAGTCGCGCTGGGTCCAGGCTTTGCGCCGGGCCCGGACCTGCTGCAGAAACTGCTTGTAGGCGGGCTCAATAGTGGAGGGGGTAAGCTGTTCGATGCCCGAAAAGATGCCTAGCAGCTCGGCGTTGAAGGTTTCCAGGCTGGTGTTGTCCAGCGGCTGCCGGTTGCGGGACCGGGAAACCGAGTCGAACGTGGCGGCGCGGCGCCCGGCGTTTTTGAGCGTGGCGGCCGTGCGGTCCGCCAGACTGTCGAGGTTGCGGGCTTCGTTGCGTACTATCTCCTGCCGCTCACGGGGCGTGGTGTCGCAGCTGGTAAGCGCCGGGGCGGCCAGCAGCGCCAGCGGCAAAAGGAACAGGCTAGATCGTTTCATGCAGCCGTGTACGTAAGCCGGCCCGGTCAGGATTAGCCGGGCCCGGCGAAAGGGGGCTGACCTAGCGCAGGCCGCTGGTGATGACGGCCGGGGCCTGCTGCAGGCGGAACGTGAACGGCAGCTCATACACAACGGATACCGCCCGGCCATCCTTGCGGGCCGGAATCCACTGGTCGGGAATGGCGCGGCACACGCGCATGGCTTCCTCGTCGCAGCCGCCGCCCACGCTCATCAGGAGCTTATGGTTCGAGGCCCGGCCCAGCGTGTCGATGGTGACGGCAATGAGGACTTTGCCCTGCAGGTTGCGCTCCTGAGCCGCCGGCGGATACACCAGCTTGGTCGTGTAGCTGGCCAGGGCCGGGTCGCCGCCGATGAAGAGCGGGGGCTGGTCGACGCGGCTGCGGGTCCACTCGCCGGGGCCCAGCTCCACCTGGTACGGAATATCCTCGATGGGCCGGTAAAAGACCAGCTTTCTGGCCGTGTGGTCGTACTTCTGCACCGATACCTGCCGCCCGTCGCGGGTGTGGGCAAAATATTCCCAGACGCCCACCTTGTTGCCCTTCTCAAGCATGCCGCTCTCAAATTCGGTGGTGCGCATGCGCTGGGCCTGGGCGCACAAGGGCAGCAGCACAAAGGCCAGCAGGCCGAGGAGTAGGGGTTTCATCATCACTGTGGGAATTTGGGGCGGAAAGGGCAGTACAATTACTCAGGAGGCACGCGAAGGCAATTACTTGCCCCAGTTGTTTGGGCTCGGCAAAATATTTTATACGATAAATCATATTTTGGTAAGCTCAACAATGAAGCTTATCTGCCGATGATCTATTGTAAGCTACAAAGGTATAACACATTAAGCACTGTGCTCAACGGGGAGGGCCAAACCTTTGGTAGGGGAAATTTACAACTATTCCCGCAACTGACAAAATCACTGCTGCTTACAGACTGGCGCCGTCGAGCCGGTCGCGCAGGTCGCGGAGCTGGGTTTGCAGGTCCGGCAGCTGCGGGCAGATACGCTCCAGCCGGAGCAACACGCGCAGGGCGTTACGGTCTTCGCCCAGCATGCGCAGAATGGTGACCCAGCCGGCCAGCGCGCCAAAGTGCCGGGGCTCCCGGCGCAGGGTTTCGGCAATGTCGAGCAGGGAGGCGCGGTACTCGCCCCGCAGGTAGTAGGCCGTGGCGCGCTTGTTCCAGCCCTCGGCAAAATCGGCCCGGGCCGTGACGAGGGCGGAAAAGCTGTGGATGGCCGGGGTATAGTCGCCGGCGGCCAGGGCGCGCATGCCCACTTCCAGCGTCTTGTCGAGGGCCGGGTCGCCGGTTTCGAGCCAGAGCTGCCAGATGCCGTTCTGCAGGGCCTCTATTTCGGCCGGAACCGTAGCCAGGCGCAGCTGGGCAAATAAGTCATCGAGTGCAGCCAACGGCGGAGCAGGTAAGGAGATGGAGGAGTGCTGGCATTTACGCGCCCTCGGCCGCTTCCGTTTTCCCACACCAGACACTGCGGTAGCCGCCGCTGCCTGCGTCCAGGCCAGGGCTACGGTTAAAACTCAACAATGAAGCCGATGGTGGGCAGCACCAGGGTGCTGTTGTTATCGAGCAGGAACGGCACGCCGTTGGAGCCGTCGGGGCGCAGGGGCTGGCCATCGGTGGTGACGAAGGCACTGTTGTCGGGGGTGCGCTGGAAGGTGTAGCTGGGGGCGGCGGGAGCCTTGAGAGCCAGTACGTTCTGCACGTCTGCGTAGAGGTCGAAGGTGAGGCGGCGCAGGTTGATTTTCCGGTCGACACGCAGGTCCAGCTGCTGAAAGGTGCGCAGGCGCTGGGTGTTCAGGCGGCTATAGTCGAGCACACCCTGTCCGATGGTAAGATAGTTCTGCTGCGAGGCCGCGTCGTCGAAGGGCGTGTAGGGGGAGCCCCCGCCCAGGCGGTACTTCACGCCCAGCTCCCAGCCCCGCCCAAACTTGCGCCCCAGCAGCACCGAAGCCAGGTGGCGCGTATCCCAGGCCGAGGGCTTGTAGCGCCCATCGCGGCCCGTAAACTCGCTCCGGAACAGCGTGTAGGACGTCACGGCAAACAGGTTGCGGGTCAGCTTCTGCTGAAAGAAAAACTCGCCCCCGAAGGCCCGGCCGCGGCCGGTGCTGGTGACAGCCTCATTGCCGAGGGCCACGAAGTCGCCGCCCAGGTTGGCCAGCGAAATCCCGTCGCGCGTGTTCACCGGGTAGTGGTTGTACTGCTTCCAGAAGCCTTCCACCGTGAAGCGGCGGCTGGCGCTGGGCAGAAACTCCAGCCCCGCCACGTAGTGCGTGCTGCCGATGTAGCGGTTGGGCCGGTTCACGAGCTGGCCGGCCGCGTCGCGGAAGCCGAGCAGGGTGGAGGGCGGAATCTTGTAGTAGCGCCCGATGCTGGCGTTCAGGTTCCAGCGCGAAGCCAGCGCGTAGGAGGCCGACACCCGCGGCGACAAGGTGCGCAGCAGGTTGGCCCCGCCCTCGGTGAAGGAGTTGCCATCGGCGCGCAGCCCGGCCGAGAGCGTCAGGCGGTCGTCGGTCAGGAAGGGGCGCGTTACCTGGGCAAAGGCTCCGAAGCGGGCAAACTGCAGGTCGGACTGGAACTGCACGCTCACGGCCGGCTGCTGCACCGAGCCGTCGGGGTTCAGCACGGCCTGGCGCAGGCGGTTGAAGTAGCGGTTGTCGTACTCGATAAGCTGGCCCACGGCCCCGTAGGCGTACTGCCACTTGCCCAGGCTGCGGTTCACGTCGAGGCGGAGCTTGTTCTCGGTTTCGCCGGAGCGGGTCTGGAACACGCGCCGGCTTTCGTCGCCCGCAAACTCGGTGCCGCCCTCGAAGAAATCGGCCTGGTTGCTGAGCTGGGTACGGCTCAGGGCCAGGTTCAGGTAGCCGCGCTCCAGCAACTGCCGCAGGCTCACGCCCACGGTGTAGTTCCACTGGTCGATGGTGGGCGTGTTGCGGATGGAGTACGTGTTTTCGGGCGTCGATTTGCGGGGCACGGCCACTTCAAAGTGGTCGAGGGCGCCCAGACCCAGCGCCGTAAGCGTGGTTTTGGACCCAAGCTTGGTGGTAATTTTGAACTGCGAGTCCCAATAGTCGGGCCGGATGGGCAAGTCAATCAGCTTGAAGAGCACCTGCAGATAGGAGCGGCGCACCGAAGCCAGAAAGGTGGTGTTTTGGGCCAGCGGCCCTTCCAGCGTCCCGGCCACTTCGGTGCCGCTCAGGCGCACGTTGCCCTGCACCCGGTCGGGGTTGCCGTCGCGCTGCCGGAACTGCAGCACGCTGCTCAGCGTGTTGTCGTAGCGGGCCTCAAAGGCCGAGGTGCTCAGCGTCACGTCCTCGATAAAGCTCACGTTGAGCATGCCGGCCGGCCCACCGGCGCTGCCCTGGGTCTGGAAGTGGTTGATGACGGGCACCTCAATGCCGTCGAGGTAATACACGTTTTCGTTGGGCGCGCCGCCCCGGATAATAATGTCGTTGCGGAAGCCGGCGGTGCCGCCCGTGCCGCCGCCGCCCACGCCGGGCAGCACCTGCACCACCTTCGAAATGTCGAAGTTGCCGCCGGGGTTGCTTTTGATTTCCTCCACGTTGAGGCGCTGCACGCTCAGCGGCGTTTCGGCCGTGGCCACCCGAATGGCGCGGCTGGCCGTCACGGTCACCTCGCCCAGGGCCTGCGCCGCCGGGGCCAGCTGCAGACTCACGATGTTGGCGTTGCCGCTGGTAATGACTGTATTAGCGCGCAGCAGCGGCTCGTAGCCCACGAAGGAGACGCGCACGTTGTAGCTGCCCGTCGGGATGTCTGCCAGCCGGAACCGGCCCTGCTCGTCGGTGGCCGTGCCCTGGCTGGTGCCTTCCAGCGCCACCGTCACGCCGGGCAGCAGCTGCTGGGTGGCCCGGTCGCGGATGGTACCGCTGAGGACGCCCGTATTCTGGCCAAAACTGAGGCTGCCAATGCTCAGCATCAGCAAAGTAAGCGCGTAGAAAAGTCGCATGGCAAAAACAGTCTTTAGTGTTATATCACACAAACTTAAAGACGATTAATATGTTTTAAAACTAAATAGAATTTTTTCATACCTTTCCCCAGCCCGCTGGTTACCTCGCTACGCATGAATTATTCCTTCCTAAAGCAGCTACTGGAGCAGGTCGAGGAATTTGACCGGCTGCGCCCCACCCGCGGTGCGCCCGCCGACCTGGCCAGCTTTGCCGCGTGGCTGCACGCGCGCACGGCTCCCGTCCCGAACAGTTTGCCGACCAGTGCGCAGGAAGCCGCAGTAGCAGCAGCCCCGCCAATGTCGCCGGAGGCGGACATCGGGCGGCTGATTATCTTCATGAACCGCTACGCCCGGGCCTACATCCGGCTGGGTCTGGCCGGCACGCCTCTGCTTACGCCCGACGACTTTGCCTACCTGGCTACCGTATTTGGCCACCAGCCGTTGTCGAAAACGGAGCTGATTGCCCGCAACATGCACGAAAAGGCCTCCGGCACCGAGGTTATCAAACGCCTGCTGGCGCGGGGCCTGGTGGCCGAGCAGGCCCACGCTACCGACCGCCGCAGCAAGCAGCTGACCGTCACCGCTCTGGGCATGGAGGTGCTCGGGCGGGTATTTGGGCCGATGGACCAGGCGGCCCAGCTTATTGCCGGCGACCTGACGCCCGCCGAGCGGGCCCAGCTTTTATATCTGCTGCAAAAGCTGGACGCGTTTCACCATCCTATCTATGCCGGCCCGCGGGCCGAAAGCTTCGAGCAGCTCCTGCAGCAGCTGCCGCCCGCCCCGGCCGAAACGCCGGCCGTTTAGAACAGCTCCGCCGCCACCCGCCGGATGGATTCCGACTTGCCCATGGAGTAGTAGTGCAGGCAGGGCACGCCGTGGGCCATCAGCTCCTTGCTCTGGTTGACGCACCACTCGATGCCAATCTGCCGGGCCGCCTCGTTGTTGGGCGCCTGGTGCACGGCTTCGGCCAGCGCTTCCGGAATGTTGAGGTAGAAGGAGCGGGGCAGCATGGTCAGCTGGCCTTTGGTAGTCAGCGGCTTCAGGCCCGGGATGATGGGCACGGTGATACCGGCGTCGCGGCAGCGCTTTTCGAAGCTGAAAAACTGCTCGTTGTCGAAGAACATCTGGGTCACGATGTACTCGGCGCCGCGGTCGACCTTATGCTTGAGGTAGCGCAGGTCGGCGCCGTAGTTGGGGGCTTCAAAGTGCTTTTCGGGGTAGCCGGCCGTGCCGATGCAGAAGTTGGTGGCCCAGGTATCATCCTGCTCCTCATCCAGATACTCGCCCTTGTTGAGGTTGGCCATCTGTCCGATCAGGTCGCAGGCGTAGGCGTGGCCGTCGGGCTCGGGCTTGAAGTGGCCTTCACTCTTGATCGGGTCGCCGCGCAGGGCCAGCACGTTGTCGATGCCCAGGAAGTGCAGGTCGATGAGGGCGTTTTCGGTTTCCTCCTTCGAGAAGCCCCCGCAGATCAGGTGGGGCACGGTGTCCACGTCGAAGCGGTTTTTGATGGCCGCGCAGATGCCCACGGTGCCGGGCCGGCGGCGCACGGTCTTCTTCTCCAGCAGGCCGTTGGGGTGCTGGCGGTACACGTACTCCTCGCGGTGGTAGGTGACGTCGATAAACGGGGGCTTGAATTCCAGCAGCGGCTCGATATTGGAAAACAGCGTCTGGATATTCTCGCCCTTGCGGGGCGGCAGCACTTCGAAGGAAAACAGCGTTTTGCCGTCGGCGCGGGACAGGTGTTCGGTTACTTTCATGGTCGTGGTGGCGCGACTTGGACGCCTCACCCCCCGGCCCCCTCTCCGAAAGAGGAGAGGGGGTGCCAGACGGCTGATTGCAGACAAGAGTAAAGAGTTAGTTGGCAGAAACGGGCAGGAGGGCTTTAATAGCCGCCAGCACTTCGGGAAGGCGCTGAGTTACCTGCTCGTTGGGAAAGCGCAGAACCTGATAGCCCAGTTCCGTCAGCAAGGCCGTGCGTCCCTGGTCATAAGCGGCCTGATCGGACTGCTGATGCACGTCGCCGTCCACCTCCACAATCAGCTTGGAGCCAATGCTGACAAAGTCCACGATGTAACGGTCAATGCTGTGCTGGCGGCGAAACTTCGAGCCCAGCTTATTGTCGCGCAACGCCTGCCAGAGCACTTCTTCCGCTTCCGTGGGCTGCTGCCGCATTTCCCGGCTTCGTCCTTTCAGGTCCAGCTTGCCGTACTGCCGCTTATCGGCCGTAAGAACTTTATCCGGCGGGTAAAAATGCTCGGCAGCTGGCGTTGTCGTCTGGCTCCCCCTCTCCTCTTTCGGAGAGGGGGCCGGGGGGTGAGGCGCACTACTCGCCACCTCGTAGTTCAAATTCGGCGACAACCACCGCTCCAGCTCCGCTACCGGCATATTCTTGCGCCCGGCAATGTCGGTCACCTGGTCCTTGCCGATTTTACCGAGGCCGAAGTAGCGCGAGTCCGGGTGGGCGTAATACAGGCCGCTGACCGAGGAGGCCGGGTACATGGCCAGGTTCTCGGTGAGCGTGATGCCGGTCTGCTGGTCGGCGTCGAGGAGCTGAAACAGGGTGACTTTCTCGGTGTGGTCGGGGCAGCCGGGGTAGCCGGGGGCGGGCCGCACGCCGCGGTATTGCTCCTGAATCAGCTCTTCCTTGGTTAGCTTCTCCCCGGCCGAGTAGCCCCAGAACTCCTCACGCACCCGCTGGTGCAGGCGCTCGGCAAAGGCCTCGGCCAGCCGGTCGGCCAGGGCCTTGATCATGATGCTGGAGTAGTCGTCGTGGTCGGCCTCAAACTGCCCGATGAGCTTCTCGATGCCCAGCCCGGCTGTCACGGCAAAGCCGCCGATATAGTCGGCGCGGCCCGACTCTTTCGGGGCCAGGAAGTCGGAAAAGGCCAGGTTGGGCACGTTCGGACCTTTCTCGCCCTGCTGGCGCAGGGTGAAAAATTCGGTTGTCACCTGCTGGCGCTGGTCGTCGGCGTAGATTTCGATGGTGTCGGCGCCCACAGTGTTGGCGGGCCAGAAGCCGACCACGGCGCGGGCAGTGAGCAGGTTTTCGGCAATGACCTTTTGCAGCATGGCCTGGGCGTCGGCGAAAAGCCTGGTGGCGGCTTCGCCCAGGGTTGCGTCGTCCAGGATGCGCGGGTAGCGGCCCTTCAGCTCCCAGGTGTGGAAAAACGGCGTCCAGTCGATGTACTCAGCCAGCTCGGCCAGCGGGTAGTGGTCGAGGACTTTGGTGCCCAGAAACGTGGGTTTGGTGATGGGCGCGGTAGCCCAGTCGGCCTTAAAGCCGTTGGCCCGGGCGGCTTCGATGGGCAGGTAGTTTTTGTCGCGCTGGCGGCTGGCGTAATCCTGGCGCAGGCTGGTGTACTCGTCGCGCACGGTGCGGCCGTAGGCTTCGGCGCTGGAGCCGAGCAGGCTGGCCGCCACGCCCACCGAGCGGGACGCGTCGTGGACGTGCACGATGGGGCCGGAGTAGTTGGGCGCGATTTTCACGGCCGCGTGCAGGCGCGACGTGGTGGCGCCGCCGATGAGCAGGGGCGTTTTCAGGCCGCGCTTCTCCATTTCCTGGGCCACGTACACCATCTCATCGAGGCTGGGCGTAATCAGGCCGCTGAGGCCGATGATGTCGACCTGCTGCTTCACGGCCTCGTCCAGAATCCGCTCCAGGGGCACCATCACGCCCAGGTCCACGATGTCGAAGTTGTTGCAGGCCAGCACCACGCCCACGATGTTCTTACCGATGTCGTGCACGTCGCCTTTCACCGTGGCCAGCAGGATTTTGCCGGCCGTCTGCCGCTCCTGCCCGCGCTTGTCGGCCAGCAGGTAGGGCTCCAGGTAGGCCACGGCCTTTTTCATCACCCGGGCCGACTTCACCACCTGGGGCAGAAACATCTTGCCGGCCCCGAACAGGTCGCCGACCACGTTCATGCCGGCCATCAGCGGGCCTTCAATAACTTCCAAAGGCCGGCCGACCTGCCGGCGCACTTCCTCGGTGTCCTGGTCGATAAACTCGGTGATGCCGCGCACCAAGGCGTGTTGCAGCCGCTCGGCCACGGGCAGGCTGCGCCAGGCGTCGGCCACCACTTCCACCTTGCCTTTCTGCTGCACGGTTTCGGCGAAGTCGACCAGCCGCTCGGTGGCGTCGGCGCGGCGGTTGAGCAGCACGTCTTCCACCAATTCGAGCAGGTCTTTGGGCACCTCGTCGTACACGGCCAGCTGGCTGGGGTTCACGATGCCCATATCCAGGCCGGCGCGGATGGCGTGGTAGAGGAAGCTGGAGTGAATGGCCTCGCGCACCACGTCGTTGCCGCGGAAGGAGAAGCTGATGTTGCTGATGCCGCCGGAAGTCAGCGCCCCGGGCAGGTTGGCCTTGATCCAGCGCACGGCCTCGATAAAGTCGAGGGCATAGTTGCGGTGCTCCTCCATGCCGGTACCCACCGTGAGGATGTTGGGGTCGAAGATGATGTCCTGGGGCGGGAAGCCCACTTCGTTCACCAGAATGTCGTAGCTGCGCTTGCACACCGCAATTTTCTTCTCAAACGTGTCGGCCTGGCCGGTTTCGTCGAAGGCCATGACCACCACGGCGGCGCCGTACTGGCGCACGGTGCGGGCGTGCTGCCGGAATACGTCCTCGCCCTCTTTCAGCGAAATCGAGTTGACGATGCTCTTGCCCTGCACGCACTTCAGGCCGGCTTCGAGCACGGTCCACTTCGAGGAGTCAATCATCACCGGCACCCGGGAAATGTCGGGCTCGGAGGCAATCAGGTTCAGAAACGTCGTCATGGCCTGCTCCGAGTCGAGCATGCCTTCGTCCATGTTCACGTCGAGCACCTGGGCACCGCCTTCCACCTGGTCGCGGGCCACCTGCAGGGCGGCTTCGTAGGAGCCGGTGCGGATCAGGCGGGCAAAGGCCCGGGAGCCGGTCACGTTGCACCGCTCGCCCACGTTCACAAACAGGCTGTCGGGGTAGATATTGAAGGGCTCCAGACCAGACAAGCGCGTGGCGCTTGAATTAGTAATTAGTAATTGAGAAGTAGTAATTGGCTCGTCGGCTTGCTGGTCGTCGGCAATTCTTAATTCTTCATTACTAATTACTAATTGCGCATTGCGGAGCTGAGGAAGTGGGCGTGGCGCGTAGCGCTGAGCCAGCTTACTCAGCTCCGCAATGTGCTGGGGCGTGGTGCCGCAGCAGCCCCCGGCCACCGTCACGATGCCTTCCTTCAGGTAATTCTCGACCACGGCCGCGAATTCCTGGGCCGACTCGTCGTAGCCGCCGAAGGCATTCGGCAGGCCGGCGTTGGGGTAGGCGGAAATATGCACGTCGGCAATCCGGCTCAGCTCCCTGACGTAGATGTGCAGCTGGTCGGCGCCCAAAGCGCAGTTCAGCCCCACGCTCAGCAGCGGTAAGTGGCTGATGGAGTTCCAGAAGGCTTCCACCGTCTGCCCCGACAACGTGCGGCCGGAGGCGTCGGTGATGGTGCCCGAAATCATGACCGGCACCACTTTGCCGCCTTCGTCGAAGAACTTCTGCACCGCGTACAGCGCGGCCTTGGCGTTGAGCGTGTCGAAGATGGTTTCGATAAGCAGCGTGTCGGAGCCGCCGTCGATCAGGCCGCGCACCTGCTCCAGGTAAGCCGCGGCCAGCTCGTCGAAGGTCACGGCGCGGAAGCCGGGCCGGTTCACGTCGGGCGACAGGGAAGCGGTGCGGTTGGTGGGCCCCACGGCCCCGGCCACGAAGCGCGGCTTGTGCGGCTCGCGGGCGGTGAATTCGTCGGCTACCTCTTTGGCAATCCGGGCTGATTCGAAGTTGAGCTCATATACGATATGCTCCAAACCATAATCGGCCTGGGCGATGGTGGTGCCGCTGAAGGTGTTGGTTTCCACCATGTCGGCCCCGGCGGCGAAGTAGTCGTGGTGGATGCCGCGGATGATGTCGGGGCGGGTCAGGCTCAGCAGGTCGTTGTTGCCGCGCAGGGGCTTGGGATGATCCGCGAAGCGCGGGCCGCGGAAGTCGGCCTCTTCCAGCGGGTGGCGCTGAATCATGGTGCCCATGGCGCCATCGAGCACGAGGATGCGCTGCTGCAGAATAGCGTAAAGCGGGGAGTCGGGGCGGAGCGTCGGTTGCATAGCGGCTTCTCTTCTAATGAGGCGGTACCAAAAAGCCTATCCAGAAAGAGCCGCGCAAGGGCGAGTCCGGTACTTATCTTTATTCGCCGCCGAAACGCCGAAATGGGAGTTGGCACCTTGTGTAGCAGGTTGCCAAGACGTCGTCGGGCCCAGTCCCTCGGTCTTTCTGGATAAGTAACATCACGAAGATACTGCAGGAAACTCCGGAATCCAATTTTGGCCCGAGGGCGCGCGTTATCTGTTACGTTTGGAATATTACCCCTAATTCGGGCGTTTCCGCTAGCTGCTGCTCATGCTGTGTCGTCTCCGCTTCCGGCTATTGCTTGCCACGCTGCTGCTGCTGCTGCTGCTGGCCGGGCGGCTGCGGGCGCAGCCGCGGCCCGCCACGCCCGGCGACGGCCTGCGCGGGCACTACTACGACGGCCAGAACTTCGGGCAGCTCGTGCTGACCCGCGTTGATCCGACCATCGACTTCAACTGGACCATTGAGGGCCCCAGTCCGGCCGGGCGCACCTTTGCGGCCCCGGGGCCCGGTGTGCCGCCCGAGTATTTCTCGGTGCGCTGGCTGGGGCACATCTACATTCCCGTCACGGGCCGCTACACGTTCCGCATTCTCAACGACGACGGCATGCGGGTGTGGCTGGGCGGCAAAAGAATTCTCAGCGCCTGGCGCGACCAGGTCGCCACCGAGTCGGCCGCCGAAATTCAGCTTACCGGCGGCCGCTACTATCCGCTGCGGGTAGAATATTGCCAGGTGCAGTGGGATACCCGCGCCCAGCTCACCTGGCAGCAGCCTGGTGCAGCGGCCGAGCCCCGGCCCATCCCGACGGCCAGCCTCTACGCCACGCTGCCGCCTTCCGCCCGCCCGATTTCGGCTCCCGCCACTGCCCGGCCGGCCGCTCCGACGGCGCCGGCCGCGGCCCCCGCTCCCCCGTCCCGGGTTGCGTCCAGGCCCACCGTGCGGCCCACCGTCTCGCGGGGAGCCAAGCCGGCGCCGCGCCGGCGGCCAGTGCTGCCCCGCCGCGGCGCCGCGCTGCCCGCCGCCGATAGCCTCACCACCGCGGTGCCCGACCTGGCCACCCTGCGTAAAGGTGCCGTAGTGCCGCTGACCAATCTGTATTTCACCCAAAGCACTGCCACCCTGCTGCCCGCCTCGCGCCCCCTGTTGAACCAGCTGGCCCGCACCCTGCGCGCCCGGCCCGCGCTGCGCCTGGAAATTGCCGGCCACACCGATAACGTGGGCGAGCCGGCCCTGAACCTGCGCCTGTCGGAGCAGCGGGCCCGCACCGTGCGGCAGTACCTCGTGCAGCAGGGTATCGACTCGGTGCGCCTCACGGCCCGCGGCTACGGCGGCACCCGTCCCGTAGCCGACAACCACGACCCCGGGCAGCGCCCCCGCAACCGCCGGGTGGAAGTGGTGGTGCAGTGAGCCGGCGGGTTAAGGCCGGCCGGCGGAGCCGGGTAGGATTTCCAAGCTCAGAATATCGGCCCCCAGCGCCGGCAGCCACAGGCGCTGCCGGACGTGGTGCCGGCGCAGAAAATCGGCCACGGCCGGGGTGGGCGGCGTGTTCGGGTTCAGGTCGAACAGCATCATAACCGGCTGGCTGGTCCGCAGGGGCTGGTGGGCCAGCAGGGAGTCGACGTCCAGAATGACGTGGCCGGCCAGGCGGGCGGCTATTTCGACGCGCTTGTTGTAGTAGTTGCGACCCACGATGATGGGCTGGCCGGGGTGCGCGGTGCGCAGCAGCCGGTCGAGGCGGGCCACGTCGGCGGGCCGGCCCGGGGCCTTGTCGATGGAAAAGGCCGGCTCGGTCAGCAGCAGCCGGGCCGTGCGCCGGCCGCGCGTGGCCACCGCCAGCAGCAAAGACGCCGCCAGCAGCCCCAGCACCGCCGCGCGCAACCCGGCGGGCCGGAGCGCGGGCCGGCTCACTGCTACGACCAGCACCATTGCGGAAATACTCATAAAGGCCGGCAGGAAGTAGCGCGTATCGGCCACGTAGGTCCAGCGGCCCCCGGCAAACCAGCCGACCAGCGCGGCGGGGTAGCGCAGGGAAATAGCCGTCAGCAGCCCGGCGCAGAGCAGGGCCGTGCCGCCCGCCAGCAGGTGAAACAGCACCGGCCGCGTGGGCCAGAGCCGGCCCCGGCGGTGGGCCGCCCGCCCCACCCGGCGCCAGCCCCGCCACAGCCCCGTGGCCACCACCGCCGAAACAAGCAGCACCGCGGCTGTCCGCAGTCCCGCGCCCGTGGGCAGGCGGCTGAAGTCCAGCTCATTCGAGAAAAAGCTGTGGTACAAAACCGGGTCGAACTGCAGCAGGTGGTGCCAGTACAGCCCCAGCGTGGCGGCGCCGGCCGGCTCGGTGGTGAGCTGGGTGTAGAACTTGGTGATGTAGTAAGCGTCGCCCGCCACGCGGGCCTGATACAGGAGCAGCCCGCAAATGAGCGCCACCAAAAACAAGAGCCCCGCCAGCGCCGGCCGCACCAGCCGGGGCCGCCAGCGCCAGCCGAACAGCAGCAGCGCCAGCGGCAGAAAGAAAGCCAGCGGGTAGTAGGCAAACCGGAAAAGGCAGGCCGCGAAGCCCAGTCCAGCCATGAGCAGCGCCGCCCCGAGCAGCTGGTGCCGCTGCCCGGCGGGCCGGGTGAGTAAGTTGAACAGCACTGCCAGTCCGCCCGAATAGCAGGCCAGGGCCAGCAGATCGGTACCGAACAGCAGGTGAAAGGGCGCGTTGCTCAGGCCCCAGAACAGGAAAACAACCGTCGGCGCGTAGGGCGCCAGGTCGCGCCGCAGCGGCTTGAGCAGGTACCACCACGCCAGCAGCAGCCCCAGCAGCCCGGCCCAGTGCGTGGCCTGGGTAGCAGCCAGGACTTCCGGCGGCCCCCCGCGCAGCAGGCCCGCCAGCAGCCAGGCGTAGCCGGGCGGCCACAGGTTGAGCGGCTCAAAAACCGGGGCCGACAAATCCAGCCAGTTGGCGCGGGCCAGGCTGATGCCGTGGCCGCGCAGCAGGTTGACGGCGCTTTCGGTCTGGGTCTGCATGTCGCGGGTGAGCGGGGGCATGGCCAGCTCGTGGGCCCAGCGCAGCAGCACGGCCAGCCCGAAGGCCACACGATTGAGCAGGGGCCAGGGCAGCTTGTGGGGCATAGAGGCAGCAATACGCGGCGGCCCGCAACCGGGGCCGGGCCGAAGGTAGCAGCCGGCCGGCTATCGGGCCAAACTCCCGGCGGGCTGCTGGTCCGCCGCCGTCAACTTTTCGGCCGCGGCGCGGTTTATACCCGCATCTGCCCAATGGGCAGGTGGCCCGCCCCGGTTGGGGCGGGCTCCGGCGTTTACTCTTTTCCCTTATGTCCCAGACCCAATCCCTGCTCTTTCTGCCTGCCCGCCTGGGCGGCATTGCGCTTAAAAACCACGTGGTAATGGCGCCGCTCACGCGCAGCCGTGCCCTGGGCAACGTGCCCAACGCGCTGATGGCTACTTACTACGGCCAGCGCGCCGGCGCCGGCCTCATCATCACCGAAGGCACGTCGCCCGCGGCCAACGGGCTGGGCTACTCCCGGATTCCGGGCCTGTACAGCCCCGCGCAGGTGGCCGGCTGGAAGCTGGTAACCGACGCGGTACACGCCAAAGGCGGCCATATTTTCGTGCAGCTCATGCACACGGGCCGCATCTCCCACCCCCTGAACCTGCCGGCCGGGGCCGAGATGGTCGCGCCTTCGGCCCTGGCCGCGGCCGGCGAAATGTGGACCGACCAGGAGCAGATGCAGCCCCAGCCCACGCCCCGCGCCCTGACGACGGCCGAGGTGAAAGAGCTGGTGCAGCAGCACGTGCAGAGCGCCCGGCTGGCCATCGAAGCCGGCTTCGACGGCGTGGAGCTGCACGGCGCCAACGGCTACCTGATTGAGCAGTTTCTGAACCCGGCCGCCAACCAGCGCACCGACGAGTACGGCGGCAGCCTCGAAAACCGCAGCCGCTTCGCCCTGGAAGTAGCCGCCGGAGTTGTGGCCGCCATCGGGGCCGAGCGGGTGGGCATCCGCCTCTCGCCCTACAGCCAGGCCGGCGACCTGAAGCCCTTCGACGACCTGGACGCGCAGTACCTGTATCTGGCCGAGCAGCTGCAACAGCTGGGGCTGGTGTACCTGCACCTCGTCGACCACTCCAGCATGGGCGGGGCCAAAGTGCCGACGGAGCTGGTGGCCGGCATCCGGGAGCGGTTTACCAACACCCTGATCCTGAGCGGGGGCTACGACAAGCCGCGGGCTGAGGCCGACCTGCAAAGCGGCAAGGGCGACCTTATCACCTTCGGCCGGCCTTTCATCTCGAACCCCGACCTGGTGGCGCGGATGCAGCAGGATGCCGAGCTGGCCCAGCCCAACCCCGACCTGTTCTACACCCCCGGCCCCGAAGGCTACACCGACTACCCGGTGCTGGCGCAGGCCAAAGCCAAGGCCTAAGCCGGGGCTGAACCCCGTAGCCGAATCCCCGGTCTGCCAGTTGGCGGGCCGGGAATTGTCGTTTTAGCGGAGCCCGGTAGCTTGTCACATAAATGGAAAAAATAAAAAAAAGTGTGACACGGGCTGTCACACTTTTTGAAAAAACGGGACTTAGTGTGACACGGGTTGTCACACTTTTTAAAAAAAACCGGCTTGGTGTGACAACGACGGGTGCCCGTCGGCCGGCCGGGGACGGGCGCAATAAAATCGGGCGGCCGGCGGCGGCGGGTTTGGCTGCCGCCCGGGATTTTGCGTAAGCAAAGGCTCTACTCCTTACTGCTTCGCTATGCCCGCCAAAAAAGCCGCCGCTGCCGCCAAAACCACCGCTGCCAAAGCCCCCGCCAAGAAAGCCGCTCCCGCTGCCAAGCCCGAAACCCGCCCCACGGCCAAGGACATGAAGCAGGCGGCCCAGAAGCTGCCCTACCCCGCCCGGCAGGCCGATATGAAGCTGCAGCCCGACACCGACTTTGCCAACTACAAAGCCGCCGGCAAGCTTACCGGCAAGGTGGCCCTCATCACCGGGGCCGACTCCGGCATCGGGCGGGCCGTAGCCATTGCCTTCGCCCTGGAGGGCGCCGACGTGGCCGTGCTCTACAACGAAAACGACGTGGACGCCCAGGAAACCCAGCGGCGGATTGAGAAGGTAAAGCGCCGCTGCCTGCTGCTCAAGCTCGATGTGCGCGACCCGGAGCAGTGCCGGCAGGCCGTACGCCGCACCCTTGCCGAGCTGGGGGGGCTCAATATTCTGGTCAACAACGCCGCCTTCCAGATGAGCCAGGCGAAGTTTGAGGACATCAGCGAGGAGCAGATCCGCCGCACCTTCGACACCAACATTCTGGGCTACATCTGGATGGCCCAGGCCGCTATTCCCCACCTCAAAAAGGACGACAGCATCATCAACACCGGCTCCATCGTGGGCCTGACGGGCATCCCGATTCTGGTAGACTACGCCAGCTCCAAGTCGGCCATTCACGCCCTGACCAAGAGCCTGGCCCAGTACCTGGGTGAGAAGGGCATCCGGGTAAACTGCGTGGTGCCCGGCCCGGTCTGGACGCCCAACATTCCGGCCACCATGCCCCGGGCCGAAATCGAGAAGTTCGGCCACGAAGTAGCCCTGGCCCGCCCGGGTCAGCCCGAGGAAATAGCCCCCGCCTACGTGCTGCTGGCTTCCCAGGACGGCTCGTTCATGACCGGCAGCCTCGTCCACGTCACGGGTGGCAAAATGAGCTCCGACCAGTAGCCTGGCCAGGTCGTTGAAAGCAAAAAAAGGGGCGGCTCCGCAATGGAGCCGCCCCTTTTTTTGCGAATAGTCTGCCCGTTACTCCACCACAATGCGGCGGCCGGTAGTCTGGCCTTCGGTGCTGAGGCGGAGCAGGTACATGCCTTTGGCGAGGCCCTGCAGATCAAGCGGATGCTGGGTGGCGCCGCCGGCATGGCGGACCTGCTGCCGCAAAACCGGGCGTCCCAGGGCGTCCAGCAGCTGCAGGTCGAGCAGGCGGGCCGGACCGGCTACGGCCAGCGTCAGCGGGCCGGCCGTCGGGTTGGGGTAGCACGAAACGCTCAGCTCCCGCAGGGCCGCCACCGTGGCCGTGCCCTGCTGAATAGTGAGCGTAACCGGGGTGGCGGGGCTCACGCAGGCATTCAGCGAGTCGACCACGAAGTAGGTGTAGGTGCCCAGCGCCGTGCGGCCCGTGGCGAAGCTGGGCCCGGCAAACAGGCGCTGGGTCAGGGCGGCATTGCCGTACCACACGGCCACGCCGGGGCTGGTGGTGGCGGCCGTCAGGTTGGGAATAGCCTGGCCGAAAACTCCGACCTGATTGGCCGCGGCCGGGGCCGGGCGGGCGGAGGCCGCAAACTCGAACGCGCCGATGTCGGGGGTAGCGGCGTTGCGGGTGGCCCCGGTGATGTCGGTCGGCACGTTGGACAGGGCGCGGGCCCGGCCGTCGAGGTTGCAGTTGGCATTGGTTACGGGCCGCAGGTCGCCGGGCGTCGTCAGCACAAACACGGGCCGGGTAACCAGGCTGGCCGCATCCTGGCCGGTGGCGGTGCGCAGGGCCGCCAGCGTGGGCCGGTCGGCGCCATTCAGGTACGCCAGCGTGGCCTGCGGGCCCTGGGCCGAGTAGGCATTGTTGTCGGAAGCGGTGAGGGGGGAGGTGGCCGGGGCCGAATACAGGGCGTAGGCTTTGCCGCCGGCGGCCGTGGTCGTCTGCTCGTTCACCAGCAGGTTGTTGACCAGTGACACGTCCGTAACGCCGGTGTTGACCGTCACGGCCCCCGACACCGGGGTCGTGCCCTCGGCCAGGTTGCCGGTGAGGCGAATGGTATTGTAGGCCAGCTTGTAGCCGCCGCCCGCGTTCATATACACGCCGTGGGGCGTAAAGGCCACGCCGTTGTCGCCGCTGCTCACGATGTCGGAAATGAAGTTGTTGACCACCGAAATATTGGCATTGCTGCCCGTGGCCGACAGCCGGATGCCCGTGGCCCCGAAGCTGTTGGTGGTGCCCGTGCCGGTGTGCGCCACGTCCCGGATCCGGTTGCCGCTGACGATGCCGTCCACGGCCGTGGTGCCCACCACCACGCCGGCCACGGCCGGGCTGGTGGCCCGCGTCACGCCGGCAATGGTGTTGTTGCTCACCGCAAAGCCCGTGGTGGCCAGCACCACGATACCGCTGCTGCCGACTTTATCCGCGGCCGCGGTGCTGCCGATGACGTTGCCGGCGGCCACGAAGTTCACGCAGCTGGCCTGGGCCTGAATGGCGGTGGCGGTGCGGGCAATGTTGCACTGGCGCACGGCTCCGTCGGTGGCGCCGCTGAAGGCCACTCCGTAGGCGGTAAGCGGGCTGGCCGCCCGCAGCTCCAGGCCGCGCAGGGTTACGTTGGCGCCCGTCACGAACACCACGCCGCTGCTGGCGGCCGTGCCCGCGTTGGCCAGGCTGAGCGAGCCGCTGTTGCCGACGGGCGTAGCGCCTTCAATCGTCACGTTGCTGGCCTCCACGATAAGCAGGGGCGTGGGGGTATTGGCCGTCAGGGCTACGGCCCGCAGCGGAGCCGGCCGGATCAGCACGGTATTGGTGGCGCTGGAGCCGGGGTTGGCCGCCAGGGTGATGGGAAACGTCTCGGTGGGGTAGGTGAGGTCGATAAGCTGCAGGATGAGGGCCCCGCTCAGCTCATTGTTGCTCAGCGCGGTGGCCGCGGCCGTCAGCGTGGGGTAGTCGGCGGCCGCGGAGATGCCCACGGTTTTCACCCCGCTGATCAGACCCAGGATGCGGTAGGAGCCGGGCGGGGTCGGGGCACTGCTGATGCTGGCCACGGAGGTGGCGGCGAAGCCCGGGCCGGGCGAGGCACTCACGTTGGGCGGCGTGGCCAGATCCTGGGCCGTGACGAAGTACTCGATGACGTCGCCGGGGGCGGGGGCGCTGCGCAGCTTGCTCACGTCGAGGGTGAAGGTGTAGCTGGTGGTGGGCGCCGGGCCGGCGGGCACCCACTTCCAGCCGTTGCCGGGGGCGTTGTTGGGGGCCGTGAAAACGTTGGCGTCGGTGCTCTTTTTGTAATATAGCCGCGGCCCGAAAGCGGTGTTGTCCAGGCCGCTGAGGTCAGTTATGACCACGCTCAGGCTGCGGTTGCCCAGGCTGGCGGTGTTAGGCAGTGCCGCGTACGTGATGCTGGGGCCCGACAAGTCCACGATCAGGAAGCTGCCTTCGTCGGCGCCCAGATCGGGCCGGGCTACCACCCGGGCTTCGGCGTCGATATCGGTCGGCACGGGCAGGGGCGCGGCCACCAGGCTCAGGCCGCCGCTTTCCGCCTGCGTCGCCGCGCCGGGCTGGAGGTGCGGGTCGGTCAGCGGATTCACAAACGGCACGTTTTCCGTCACCGCGCTTTGGTCGGCCGGGGCGGCCCGCTGCTGGTACTGGGCCAGGGTCTGGTCGACGGCCGGGGTGGTGGCCACGCCGTAGAAGATGGGCTTCTCGGCCGAGGGCAGCCCGGCGTAGAACAGGTTGTTGTTCGAGGCGGCGGCCAGGTTGGTGAGCACGGCGGTGCTTTTGAAGAAGGCCGCCGCCACGCCGCCCCCGCCGGCGGGCAGGCTCACCAGGTTCACGAAGATGTTGTTGCGCAAGTCCACCGCCGGGGTGCCCGAAATGTAGAAGGCCCCGCTCTTGTTGGCCGGGGCCGTGGGCGTGTAGCTCAGCACCACCGTATTGTGGTAGCAGTAGTTGTTGGTGCCGCCGCGGAAGCTCAGCGCCCGCACCGAGGTGCCCGCCGTGCTGGCCAGCGCCCGGATGTCGTAGACGAAGTTGTTGAACACGTTGTTGGTCGTGCCCGCCGTGATGTCCATGCCCGAGGCAAAGCCCGAGGTGCCCAGCGCGGCAATGTCATAGGTGCGGTTGCGGCCGATGTTGTGGAGCGTGCCGCTGTTGACATAGATGCCCTGGGCCGCCGAGGTGCTGCCCGTACCCGTCAGGGCGTGCACGCGGTTGTCGAGGATGTCGACCGTATTAACGGAGCCATTCGAGTAGATGCCGTACACGGCGCTCGACGAGCTCAGGCCCGATACGTCCATATTTGAAACCCTGGCCGCGGTCTGGCTGCGCAGGTAGATGCCGTACACCGTGCCCGTCGTGGGTCCGCCCGCCGTGGGGTAGCCGATGCTCAGCACCCGGCCCGGCGCTCCGCCCGGCACCGTCCCGATTTCGTTGCCGCTGTCGGTGAGCGTGCTGCCCGCGTCGAGGTTGTAGCCGTTGAAGCAGTCCTGCACGGTGTTGGACAGGAAGCGGTTGGCGTTGTTGCCGCCGTCCTGCCCAAACACGCCGAAGGTGCGGGTGGGGTTGGTGCGGTTCAGGTCCACGGTGCAGTTCTGCACGAGGTTGTTGGTGGCCCCGCCCTTCAGCCACAGGCCGTACTCCAGCTGCTGGGCGGCCGTGGTATTGGCCGCTGCGTCATTGATATCGATACCGTCGAGGGTCACGTAGTCGGCCCCGTCGAGGGTGAGGCCGGCATCGGTGGCGCCGGTGCCCGCGCCTTCGAGGCGGGGGTTGGCGGCGGGGCCGTCCTTGCGGAAGATGATGGGGTTGGCGGCCGTGCCGCTGGCCGTAATAGCCGGGGGCAGCTCGGCAAACACCGTCCCGCTCTTCACCCGAAACGTGACTCCGCCCGCGCCGACGCCGCCGGCATTCAGCGCCGCCACGGCGGCCGAGAAAGTTGCGTAGTTGTTCGGGCCCGTCCCGCTGGGGTCAATGGTTTTGGGGCCCGCAAGCTGGGCGTGGGCGGCGGGACTCAGACCCAGCGCCAGCAAAGAGTAAAGCAGTCGTTTCATACGCAGTGAGGTGAGGCGGAATGTGGTGTGGAAGATAGAAAAAATAGGAACGAAGTTGTGCGGCCGGCTGACCCCGCAATTCGCCGGCCGCCGGAAAACCGGTGGCAACCCAGACAAAAGGCGGCTTGGGCGGTTCTGCCTGGGTGCGGCCGCGCCGCCTGCATAACCTTCGGCGAAGCCCGGCAGTACTGCTAGTGGTTGCCCGGCTTCTCGTTTCTTCCTTTCTCCCCATGCCTGATTCTTCTTATCCGGCCGGCACGGTCCGGGCCCTGCTTCCCACCGATCTGGTGACGCCCGCCACCCGCGCCGCACTGGAAGCCCGCCTGCTGGCCCCGCCCTACGAGCCGCAGTTTTTCGAACCGGAAACCTACGCCCTGCTCCGCGCCGTGGCGGCCCGCCTGCTGCCCCAGCCCGACCGTGCCGCGCCCATCGAGCTGGCCCCGGCCATTGACCGGCGCCTGCTCCAGGGCGGCTCCGACGGCTGGCGCTACGACGCGCTGCCCCCCGACCGGGAAGCTTTTCGCCTGGGTCTGGGCGGTATCCGCCAAAGTGCCCGGGCACTGTTTCAGCAGGAGTTTGAGGCGCTGCGCCCCGATGATCAGGATGCCGTGCTCCGGGCCGTGCAGGCCGGCACGGCCCCCGGCGAAGCCTGGCAGGCCGTGCCGCCCGCCCGCTTCTTCGAGGAGCTGCTGGCCGAGCTGACCGAGAACTATTATGCCCACCCGCTGGCCCAGGAGGAAATCGGGTACGTGGGCATGGCCGACGTGCCCGGCTGGACCCGCATCGGCCTCAACGAGCGGGAAGACCGGGAGCCAGAATCAAGTAGTAAGTAAGAATTACTACTTATTAATTCGATAGAAACATGCCTGACGAAGAAGTATTGGAAGAAGGCGTTCTGAACCCCGCGCAGACCGAGGTGCAGGACCCGCTGCTGCAAAGCATTCTGGCCGAAAATGCCGCGCCTGAGGCCCCGGTTGAGCTGGAAAAAGCCCTGGAAATCCCGGGGTCGGCCGACGAAGTCGACTGCGTGGTCATCGGGACCGGGGCGGGGGGCGCGCCGCTGCTGGCCCGGCTGGCCATGGCCGGCCTGAAGGTGGTGGCCCTGGAGGCCGGCCCCTGGCACGACCCGAAAAAGGACTTTGCCACCGACGAAAAAGCCCAGGAGTTTCTGTTCTGGAACGATGAGCGGCTCTCGGCGGGCAAAGACCCGGTGGCCTTCGGCAAGAACAACTCCGGCATCGGCGTCGGCGGCTCCACCCTGCACTACACGGCCTACACCCCCCGCCCCCGGCCCGCCGACCTGCACCTGCACCGCGACTTCGGCGTGGGCGTCGACTGGCCTTTCGGCTACGAGGAGCTGGAGCCCTACTTTGAGGAGCTGGAGCAGTTTCTGGGCATTTCGGGGCCTACGCCCTACCCCTGGGGGCCCGGCCGGAAGAAAGGCTACCCGCTGGCTCCGCTGCCGCTGAACGGCGCGGCCCAGCTCATGCAGCGCGGCTGCGAGAAGCTCGGCATCCAAACCTCGCCGGCAGCCAATGCGGCGCTGTCGGCACGCTACTACCAGGCGGGTGTGGGCTGGCGGGAGGCCTGCACCAACCGCGGCTTCTGCCAGGCCGGGTGCAGCACCGGCGCCAAGGCCAGCATGGACGTCACCTTTCTGCCCCTGGCCGTGGCCCACGGCGCCGAAATTCGCCCCGGCAGCTACGTGACCGAGATTGAGCGCGACGACACGGGCCGCATCACCGGCGTGGTGTACCAGCAGAACGGGCAGGAGCTGCGGCAGCGCTGCCGCCACCTGTTTCTGTGCGCCGGCGCCATCGAAACGCCCCGGCTGCTGCTGCTCAATGAGCTGGCCCTGAACAGCGGCCACGTGGGCCGCAACTTCATGGCCCACCCCGGCGTGCAGGTGTTCGGCACGTTCGAAGAAACCGTGCGGCCCTACAAAGGCATTCCCGGCGCCCTGATTTCGGAAGACACCCACCGGCCCCACGACGCCGACTTTGCCGGGGGCTACCTGCTGCAGAGCATCGGCGTGATGCCCGTGACGTTTGCCGGCGAGGTGGCCCGGGGCCGCGGCTTCTGGGGCCAGCAGCTGCGCGACTACATGCGGCAGTACAACCACGTGGCGGGCATCAACATCCTGGGCGACTGCCTGCCCCACGCCGACAACTTTCTGGAGCTGGCCGAGGAGAAGGATGCCCGCGGGCTGCCCAAGCCGCGGGTGCACTTCACCAACCAGCAGAACGAGCTGCGCATGAGTGCCCACGCCGAGAAGCTGATGCGCCGCATCTGGGAAGCGGCCGGCGCCACCGATATCTGGTCGTTTCCGCGCAATGCCCACATCATCGGTACGGCCCGCATGGGGCTGAGCGGCGACGATGCGGTGGTGGACGCCAGCGGCCGCGCCTTCGACGTGCCCAACCTCTACATCTGCGACAACTCCGTATTTCCGAGTGCGCTGGGCGTGAACCCGGCCCTGACCATCATGGCCCTGAGCCTGCGTACGGCGGACAAGTTCCTGGAAAACCTGAGGTAGGCCCGCTGGTGGTAGCGCGAAGCACCGCTTCGCGACCGTTTGTGCCGCCGGGTTCGGTTTCCGCTTATTCTTACTTCACTCCTCACTGCGCGGACGAGCCGCGAAGTGAAACTTCGCGTTACAGTGTTATGGCCAAAAGCTTTTTAACCCAGATTACGGAGCGTTTCGGCGCGGGCGGCTACGCCGGCGACCAGTACGGCGGGGCCGGGGGCCAGGACGGCAGCGGCCTGCCCACCGGCTCGCCCGGCAGCTTCATGTTTGCCACCGGCATCGAGTGCTCGTACCCTACCATCGACCACGGCAAAACCCGCCGCGACCTGCTGGCCGAGTGCGACCACTACAACCGCTACAAGGAAGACCTGGGGCTGGTAAAGGAAATGGGGCTGAAAGTGCTGCGCTACGGCCTGCCCTACTACAGCATTCAGAAAGCGCCGGGCAAGTACGACTGGGAGTTTGCCGACCTGGCCATGGCCGAAATGCAGCGCCTGGGCATCACCCCGATTCTGGACCTGATGCACTTCGGCGTGCCCGACTTCATCGGTAACCTGCAGAACCCGGAGCTGCCGGTGCACTTTGCCGAGTATGCCGGGGCCGTGGCCAAGCGCTACCCCTGGGTGCGCTACTACACGCCGGTCAACGAAATCTACGTCACGGCCAAGCTCAGCGCCAAGGACGGGGTGTGGAACGAGCAGCTCAAAACCGACAAGGGGTTTGTGACGGCCCTTAAGCACACGGTGGCGGCCAGCATCATGGGCACCCAGCAGATTGCCCTGCAGCGCCCCGACTGCATCATCGTGCAGAGCGAGTCGGCCGAGTTTACCCACGAGCTGCGGGCCACCCGCACGCCGGCCATTCAGATGGAAAACAAGCTGCGCTTCCTGGCCCTGGACCTGCTCTACGCCCACCACCCCGATGCCGAAGTGCTCAACTACCTGCTGGATAACGGCATGACCCGCCGCGAGTACGACTGGTTTATGGCCGGAGAGCCGCCGGGCTACCAGATTATGGGCAACGACTACTACGGCCGCAACGAGAAGATCGTGCTGCCCGACGGCACCGTGCAGACCAGCATGGACGTGCTGGGCTGGTATCACATCACCCACGACTACTACCAGCGCTACCTCAAGCCCGTGATGCACACCGAAACCAACGTGTTTGACCCGAAGGAGGCGCCCGTATGGCTCTGGAAGCAGTGGGTGAACGTGCTGCGCATGCGCAAGGAAGGCGTGCCGGTGCTGGGCTTCACCTGGTACTCGCTCATCGACCAGGTCGACTGGGACATCGGCCTGGGCCAGAAGCTGGGCCGCGTAAATGCCTGCGGCCTCTACGACCTGGACCGCAAGCCCCGCCCCGTGGCCGAAGCCTACAAGATGCTGCTCCGCGAGTACGGCAACATCACCATCGTGCCCCACGGCGAGCTGTTCGAGGTAACCAAGCGGCCCGCTACGCTGAAGGTGGAGGTGTAGTGGTGGGTCCGGGTTTCAGCAGAGTGCTACTTTTACAGCTATGAAAACCCGTTGGCTTCTGCCTATTTCCTTGCTGCTGGTAGCCACAAGCTGCTCCAAAACCCCTGGCTCCGTGACGTTTGGGGTGCACGACTCGGCCCAACTCACCGTGGCCATGAATACTCCGCCCGGTACGTTTGCCCCCTTGTTGCCGGTGGCAGTGGTTTCAAATAGCCTGACCATATATGCTCAGAACAATACGGACGCCGACCACGTGCAGGATGTGTCCCTCGACTACCTCACGCTGACCAGCCCTGATGGCCGGCCGCTGGATTACCTGCGCCGCGTGGAGGTGTACCTGAGCCCCGCGGCCGGCAGCCCGGATCAGTTTCTGCTGGCCTCCGCCGCTGCTGTGCCCGATGGAGTGACCGGCCTGCGCCTGGCTTCGGCCGGCAATAAATTCGACCAGTTCGTGAGCAGCGGCCGGTATGTGCTGGTGCTGAAAGTAGAAACTGACCAGCCCCTCCCGAACGACCAGCCCCTGCGCGTTGATCTGGACTTCCTGGTAAAAGCCCGCCCTCGGTAGCAAGCAGCAACTGCAAAGTTCCACGGTACGCATACGCCGGACTTTCAGGTGAATCGGTTTCGCTTATTGCCCAATGCTAATAGCCGTGTTTCGCTCGCCATGACAATAAAAAAGGCCGACTCCCCCCCCACGGAAGCCGGCCTTTTCGCGCCTATCAATGAGTGCTTTATATCGTAGCCTAAGCGTGCTGCATCGGCATCTCGGCGTCCACACCCAGGCCTTTGGCCACGGCCATGCCCAGGCGGATGTCGGCGCGGAACCAGTGCCCGAGCTGTCGGTGCTGGCTGATATCGACACCAACCCGATGGTGAAGCGCTTTGCCGCGCCCCAGCCGGTGCGGGAGGTGAGCCTGGTGGTGCACCACGGCTTCGTGCGGCTGCCGCTGCTGCACACGCTGCGCGAGATTATTCTGGCCCGGCTGCCCGAGCGGCTGCGGGTGGGGCAGGCCGGGCAAAAGATTCGCTGGAAGTAAGCAGACATTTGCCGGCGGCCGCGGTTCTGATTCCGCTACCCCGCCGCCCCTCGCTCTTGCCCCACGCTATGCCCGATCCTGCCCCGCTTACGTTTGTCTGTCTGCACTATTGGGCGGGTTCGGGCCTGGAATGGCAGGCGGTGGCCGAGGCGCTGGCACCCGACTACCCCGTAGTGGGCCTCAGCCTGGGTGGCTTCGGCGGGGCGCCGGCGCCGGCCGGGGGCTACACCGTAGCTGCCTACGCCGACCAGCTGGCCGAGCTGATCCGGCAGCACCAGCCGGCGCTGCGGCGCTACGTGCTGGTCGGGCACAGCATGGGCGGTAAGCTGGCTATGGCTCTGGCCGCCAGGCTGCCCGCGGGCCTGGCGGGCCTGGTGCTGCTGAACCCGTCGCCCCCCTCGCCCGAGCCCATGACCGATGCCGAGCGGCAGGCCAGCCTGAAAGCCTGGGGTAAGCCCAAGGAGGCCGAGAAGACCTTTCGCAAAATCGTGGTGCGGCCGGTGCCGGAAGGGGCGCACCAGCAGATTGTGGCCGACAACCTGCGCAGCACCCGGAGCGCCTGGGAGGCCTGGCTGCTGCACGGCAGCCGCGAGGATATCACTGCCCGCCTGAGCCGGGTGCAGGTGCCCTGCCTGATCATTGCCGGGGGCTCCGACCCGATTATGTCGCCTTCGGTGCACGGCCTCGAAACGCTGCCCCACCTGCCCGAAGGCACGCCGCTGGAGATTCTGCCCGGCGTGGGCCACCTGCTGCCCTACGAGGCGCCCCGGGAGGTAGCCGGGCTGCTGCGGGAATTCGCCGGGAAGCACCAGATAGCGGCCGGCGCCTAGTCAGTAGAAAGGGGCGACGGGCAGCGGTGGTTCGTGAGGTTCGGAACGAATCGTTTGCTGCCGTCAGCAATGACTCGCCAAGTTTTACTGCGCCTGTGCCTGTGGCCGTATCCTGATCCGGAAACTCCTCTGCGCCTGCCCCAGTCGTGGTAGAAAGCCGGATTGCTGCGGGCTTTTCAGCAACTTTGCTCTCATGAAGATATTGCTGCTCCTGAGTTTGCTGAGCATCACCGCTGCCTGCGCGGTTCTATCCCAGTCGAAGGCGACCCCCGTTGATTTTGCCGCCTATCCCACCTATGCCGGCTCCGACCTGGGCCTGACCTTCGGGCGGGAGCAGGCCCGGCTGCGGGTGTGGGCGCCCACGGCCCAGGCGTTGCAGCTCAAGCTCTACGCCGAAGGCACGGGTGGGGCGCCGGTAGCTACTTACGCCATGGAAAAGTCGACGGGCGGCACCTGGGTGTATCAGCTGCCGACGCCGCTGCCGGGCCGGTTTTACGTGGTGCAGGCCACCATCCAGGGCCGGCAGCTGGCCGAGGTGCCCGACCCTTACGTGCACGCCGTGGGCCTCAACGGGCTGCGCGGGGCGGTGCTCGACCCGGCCACCGCCAGCCCGGCCGGCTGGTCCGACGACCGGCGCCCCGAGCTCGGGCAGGCTACCGACATCGTCATCGGCGAGGCCCACGTGCGCGACCTGACCATGCACCCGCAAGCCGGCGTGCGGCAGCAGGGCACGTTCCTGGGCCTCGCCGAAACCGGTACCACCGGCCCCGCGGGCGTCAGCACCAGCCTGCAGCACCTGCTCGAGCTGGGCATCACCCACCTGCACCTGCTGCCCACCAACGACTTTGCCTCGGTGGATGAGAGCCGGCCCGCCGCCAACCGCTACAACTGGGGCTACGACCCGCTGCACTACTCGGTGCCCGAAGGCTCCTACGCCACCGACGCCGCCGACCCCGCCAGCCGCATCCGGGAGCTGAAGCAGCTGGTCCGGACCCTGCACCGCCGCGAGCTGCGCCTGGTGCTCGACGTGGTGTACAACCACACCGCCGACGCCGCCCGCAGCTCCTTCGAGCAGCTGGTACCCGGCTACTACTACCGCCACAAGCCCGACGGCACGTATTCGGATGCCACAGCCTGCGGCAACGAAATAGCCTCCGAGCGGCCCATGGTGCGCAAGCTCATTGTGGAGTCGGTGGCGTACTGGGCCCGGGAGTACCACGTCGACGGCTTCCGCTTCGATCTGATGGGCGTGCTCGACCTCCGCACCATGCGGGCCGTGCGCGTGGCCCTGGATGAGGTTGACCACAGCATTTTCATCTACGGCGAAGGCTGGACGGCCGGGGCCAGCCCGTTGCCCGAAGCCGAGCGGGCCGTGAAGGCCAACGTGCTGAAGCTAAACCGCGTGGCCGCCTTCGGCGACGAGCTGCGCGACGGCGTGAAGGGCCACTACGCCCGGCAGGCGGAGCCCGGCTTTGCCAGCGGGCAGCCCGGGCTGGAGGAAAGCGTGAAGTTCGGCATCGTGGCCGCCACCCGGCACCCCCAGCTCGACTACGCCAAGGTGAACTACTCGAAAGCGCCCTGGGCCAATGAGCCGGGGCAGGCCATCAACTACGTCGCCTGCCACGACGACCGGGTGCTCTGGGACAAGCTGACGGTGGCCAACCCCGGCGCGACGGAAGAAGAGCTGATCCGGATGGATCTGCTCAGCAACACCATCGTCTTCACCTCCCAGGGCGTGCCGTTTCTGCCCGTCGGCGACGAGTTTCTGCGCACCAAGGGCGGCGCCCACAACTCCTATAACCTGCCCGACAGCGTGAATCAGCTCGACTGGGCGCGCAAGGCCCGCTACCGCCGCATTTTTGGGTTCTACCAGCAGCTGATTGCCCTGCGCCGGGCGCACCCCGCTTTTCGCCTGCCCACCCAGGCGCTGGTGCAGCAGCACCTGGCGTTTCTGCCCGGGCTGCCGGCCAACACCATCGGCTACCAGCTGCTCGGCCACGCCGGCGCCGACGCCTGGGGCACCATCACGGTGCTCTTCAACGGCAACCGCACCGACACCGCCGTGCCGGTACCCGCCGGCAGCTACACGGTGGTGCTGCGCGGGGGCGAGGTGAACCCGAAAGGCCTGCACAAGCTGCTGCAGCCCGCCGGCCAGCCCCTTATCCTGCCCGCTTCCACGGCGATGATTCTGGTGCAGTAGGGCTTTCATTGCGAGGCCAGGGGCCGAAGCAATCCGTCCTCTGGAATGCAAAAAGCTCCTTTTTACCTGCAAACCGTTGGCGTTGTGTGCAACGCGAAGTTCTACTTCGCGAGGCGTCCGCGCCGTAGCAACTACTACTGTTCAGCGTGTCGCGAAGTGCAACTTCGCGTTACATCTAAACGCCCCGACGTCAGACAGACGTCGGGGCGTTGTAGTGAAACAAGGCTTGCCACATTTCAGACAACGGATTGCTCCGGCTGCGCTTGAGGCGCAGAACGCTCGCAATGCAGAGCCCCTTTGCACCGCTTCCGCGCTTAGTCCAGCGACCGGTCGCGGAACAGGACGTAGCCGATGTGGGCGAAGACGCCGAACTGGTAGTTGGGGTCGTCGTAGCGGATAAACTGCAGGGCGGCCGGGCCCACCGGCGTCTGGTAGACCAGGCCCGTCATGGCCGTGAAGTAGGGGCGGCTGATGGTGGTGCCGCGGTCGGCGAGCAGGCCGTTGCCGGGCTGGCGCACAAAGGGCCGGATCATGGTGTGGGCGTACACCTCGGTCCGCCACTCCAGCGCGCCGACCACGGCTTTCACGTAGCGCAGGCCGCCGGCGGCGTAGGCGGTGCCCCGGTAGCGGTCCAGAAACAGGGTGCGCGAGTCGGGCAGGGGCAGAAAGGCCGGGGCCATGGTCAGCGAGGCCCGGTAGGTGGCAAAGGAGCCCTGGGTGGAAGCCACCACCTGCACCATGTAGCCCCAGGCATGCACCCGGGTGCCCACCGAATCGGTCTTGTTGAAGGTGAAGTACTGCTCGTTCAACAAGTCCAGCTTGAGGAATTGGTGGTTCTGGGTCAGGCCCTCCAGGTCGCCGGCAGTCGAGCCGGGGGCGTAGGTTTCCTGGGCCGATACGGCCCGCGCGCTGGCTTCCACGCGCCGGCCGCTCACGGCGTACTGCCGCCGGTTCAGGGAGTTGCGGTCGAAGCGCGCCGAGGCCGTGATGCCGTCGAGGCGGTCCTGGTCGAGGGCCGCGTTGCTGCTGATTTCGTTGGTGTTGGCGTACCGGTCGCGGTTGGTGAACACGCCGCCGGTCAGGGTGTAGCGGCTGCGGAAGTTGGGACTCAGCCCGACCTGCATCTCAAATTTCACGTCGCGCTGCTGCAGCTGGGTATTCTGGGCCGACGAGCCCAGCAGGCCGCCGGTATCCTGGTAGTTGAAGTTGTTGAAGGTCACCGTCGGCTCGAAGTACAGCGGCGTGCGGCCCGGCACGCTGATGCGGAACGAGCCCCGGGCACCGTTGTAGAAGCGGCCCACGGTCGCGTCGGCCTTTATGGTGTAGAGGTAGCGGTTGAGGTAGCGGTAGGCCAGGCCCAGGTAGAAGTTACTCATCGAGCGGGTCGAGAGCAGCACGCCCAGGTCGGTGGTCAGGTTGCTGTTCTGCCGCGCGTCGATGCCCAGCACGTAGCCCTGCTGCTTCTGGTCGTAGCGCACGCGCGGGTACACGTTGTTGAAGAAGTCGTTGTTGACCAGCCGGTAGTAGCCTTCCTCAATGTCGCCGGGCGAGTAGCGTGAGCCGGTCTTCTGGAAGAAGCGGCGCACGAAATCCTGCTGCTGCCGGGGCAGGCCCTGCACGGTTATCTGCGAGAACTCCGGCTTGGGCGCCCGCTCCTGAAAGACGCGGCGGCGCTGCTGCAGGGCCACGGTATCTTCGCGGCGCTGGATGCGGCTCAGCGTCAGCTCCAGCTTGCGCTCGGTGGCCTGCTCGCCCAGCAGAATCAGCTGCTTGACCTTGTTGAAGTCGGCAGCGGTGATTTCGCCCAGGTCGGGCTGGATGAAGATGCCGTTTTTGCCTACCGAGGCCGTATCGGCCACGTTGGAACCCAGAAACAGCAGCGTGCTGGTCAGCAGCGCGTCGTCCTTTTCCTTGGGGTACTTGCTGAAGGCCACGTCGCCCACGTTCACGCCGATGATGACGTCGGGCTTAAACTCCTGGCGCATCACGCCGGTAGGGAAGTTGTCGACCACGGCGCCGTCGAACAGGTAGCGGCCATCAAGGCCGCGGATGGGCCGGAAGGCCAGCGGAAAGGCCATCGAGCTGCGCACCGCGTCGGACAGGGAGCCACTGCGCTGCACCACTTTCTCGCGGGTAAACACCTCGGACGCCACGCTGCGGTAGGGCACCAGCAGCTTGTCGAAGTCGTAGCCCGAAATGGCGCCGGCGGGGGCCAGCATGGTGGCCAGCACGTAGTTCAGGGTCACGTCGTCGACCAGCTTGGGCGTCACGCGGGCCTTCAGGCTCGAATCGACGGCCAGGCGCAGGTGCAGGGCCGCGGGCGTGGGCTCGGCGTCGTAGTAGTTGTAGACCTTATCTTCCAGCGGCTCGCCCGACACCCAGTTCTGAAACTCGGGCTTGAGCACGATTTCCTCGATTTCGCGGGGCGAGTAGCCCGCCGCGTACAGCGCGCCCACGATGGCGCCCATGCTGGTGCCCACGATGTAGTCGATGGGAATGCGGTTTTTCTCCAGCGTCTTCAGCACGCCGATGTGGGCCAGGCCCTTGGCGCCGCCGCCGCTGAGCACCAGGCCGACTTTCTGGGCGGCAGCCGGGGAACTAGAAAAAGCCGAAATCAGGGAAAGCAGCAGCCAGCAGTAGATTTTGCGCATAGGTGGGAAGGTGAGGCTACCGGCGAAGATAGCGGGTTTCCTACGCAGGAAGCGCAGGGGAGTTGCCGGGCCGGAAAGCCGGGCCGGGCCGGCGCAAGCTGAGCGGCCCGGGGGCGGGGCCACGCGGCCCGGCCGGCCCGGCCGGGGCCGTTTCGGGGGGCGCTACCACTTGCGGAAAATGACGTAGACGGCGGCCAGCAGCAGCCCGAAGCCGACCAGGTGGTTCCAGGCCAGCTTCTCGGTTTTGAACACGTACACGGCGCAGAGCGTGAACACCGCCAGGGAAATAAACTCCTGAATCACCTTGAGCTGAAACAGGCTGAAGGGGCCGCCGTTTTCCGCGAACCCGAGGCGGTTGGCGGGCACCTGAAACACGTACTCGAAAAACGCCAGCCCCCAGCTCACCAGAATCACGCCCACCAGCCCCAGGCCCTGCAGCCACGAAATCTTTTTGAACCCCAGGTGCCCGTACCAGGCAAAGGTCATAAACAGGTTGGAGATGGTGAGCAGCAGAATGGTGTAGACAGCTTTCATGGGCAGCAAAACAGAAAAGGGTGGCGGCCGGGCCGGGGCGCCGGCAAGGTACGGCGGGCGCCGAAACTCCTTACCTTGGCGCCGCTATGGCTGCTTCCCGACCCTCTGCTCCCGCCGCCCCGCCCAGTGCCGTCGATCCGGGCATCGGGGTCAACTTTGGCCGCGCCACCCGCCGGGCCATCAACCACGACGGCACCTTCAACGTGCGCCGCCGCAGCCGGCAGTTTCAGGTCCACGACCTGTACCAGGAGCTCATTACCATGAGCTGGGGCCGGTTTCTGGCGCTGGTGCTGGGCACGCTCACGCTGGTCAACGGGCTGTTTGCTGCCGGCTACCTGCTGCTGGGCCTCGACCAGCTGAGCGGCACGGCGGCCCTGACCCACATTCCCCCGTTTCTGCAGGCGTTTTTCTTCAGCGTCCAGACCTTTACCACCGTCGGCTACGGCAACGTGTCGCCCAACAGCGTGGGCACCGGGATGCTGGCCAGCGCCGAAGCCATGACGGGCCTGCTGATGGCGGCCCTGGCCACGGGCCTGCTCTACGGCCGGTTTTCGCGGCCCCGGGCCAGCATCCTGTTCAGCCGCACGGCCCTGATGACCCGCCGCAGCTCCGACGGCACGCCCACGCTGCAGTTCCGCATTGCCAACCGCCACCGCAGCACCCTGGTCGAAATGCGGGCCCGGGTGCTGCTGCAGTTTACCACCCCCGACGGCAACCGCAGCTACCACGACCTGAAGCTGGAGCGCGACTCGGTGTACTTTTTTCCCCTGAACTGGACCGTCGTCCACGAAATAACCGCCGACAGCCCCCTGCACGGCCTGGCCGCGGCCGACCTGGCCTCCCGCGCCGCCGAAGTGCTCATTCTGCTCAAAGGCTACGACGACACCTTCGCCCAGGACGTGCACGCCCGCAACTCCTACCGCCACGAGGAGCTGGAGTGGAACCGCCGCTACGTCCGCGCCTACGACATCGAGCCCGACGGCATGGTGGTGCTGGACCTCGACAAGCTCCACGAGACGGAGGAGATTTGATGTGCTGTGCTGCTGGGCCGAGTCGCACTCGTGCCGTAGGGCGGCCCTGTCATTGCGAGGCCAAAGGCCGAAGCAATCCGTCCTCTGAAATGTGCCCAGTACCTTTCCAGCCGAAAGTCTTAACCAAGCCGCGCCGCCAGCCGGCTCTTCCAACCCGATAGCAATACCTTTTACCCATGGCACTACCCCTGACCGATTTCTGGGACGCTACGCCCCCCGTTGCGCCGCCGGTGACGGAGGCGGCAATCCAGTACGTTGAGCAGCAGCTCGGCGTGCGGCTGCTGGCGGAGCTCAATGAGCAGGTAGCAATGGGCAAGGAGCAACTGTCCGGCCCCGGCCGAACGCCATTGCTCAGCCATAGCTACCCAGCAAGAAAGGCGGACCCGATGCTTCGGGGCCGCCTTTTTTCAAATAGAATACGGTGGAGAAGTACGGAAGGCCTGCCACCGCGTCCTGCCTCTCAGCAGGGGGCTGCTGGGTCGCCTGAGCGGTACCGCCGGCCTGCGGAGGACTCTCCGCTACCGGGATAATAAACCTCCGGCCGGGCGGCGGCAGAACCCGGGCCGCTACTCCACGGCCAGCGCCTGGCTAACCCGGCGGCTGCCGGCCTGTACCCACAGCCGGTACAGGCCCGGTGCCACTCCAGCCAGGGAAAGCTCGGCGGAAGTGCCGCCGGCCGCCAGGCGAACCTGCTCGGTGCGCACCACCCGGCCCAGGGCATCGACGAGCTGCAGGGTAGCCTGCGAGGTGCCCGGCAGGGCCGGCAGCCGCACCGTGGCCGCGGCATGCGCCGGATTCGGATACAGGCTGAGCGCCAGGGCGGGCTGCGCGGCCGCGGCGGCCAGCACGGTGCTGGAGTAGAAGCCCACCCGCACCATAGACTTGCTGGCATCACCCGTCGCGGTGAAGTCGCCGCCGGTGTAGAGGCCGGTGGGGGCAGGGAGCAGGGCCGCCACGAAGGCATTGACGCCCGTGCCCAGCCCCGACCAGCTCGTGCCGTTCCACCGGGCCACGTTGCGGGTGGCTACCCCACCGGCCGTGACGAAGTCGCCGCCGGCATACACGGTGCCGGCCCCGCTCACGGCCACGGTCCGCACGGTGTTCGTCGGGTTCGAGGCGCCGATACCCGTGCCCATCGCCGACCAGGCCGTGCCGTTCCAGCGGGCAATATTGTTGGCCACTACCCCGCCGGCCCTGGTGAAGTAGCCGGCGGCATACACGGTGCCAGCCCCATCCGCGGCCAGCGCGTTCAGGCCGCTGCCATCTACGCCCGCGCCCAGCGCCGCCCAGTTCGTGCCGTTCCACTTGGCCACGTTGCTGGCGGGCACGCCGCCGGCCGTGGTGAAGATGCCGCCCGCGTACAGGTTGCCGCTACCGTCCAGGGTCAGGGCAAACACGGTGTTGAAGGGGCCTGGTCCGCCCACGCCCGCGCCCAGCGCCGCCCAGCTCGTGCCGTTCCATTTGGCTACGCCGTTGGTGTCGAGGCCATCGGAGCGGTTGAAGTTGCCGCCGGCGTAGAGGTTGCCGGCCGCATCCAGCGCCAGCGCGAAGACCCAGCCGTTCATGCCCCCGCCCAGCGCCGACCAGCTGGTGCCATTCCACTTAGCGGTGCCGAACACGGAAAGGCCCCCGGCCTCGCTGAAGCGGCCGCCGGCGTAGAGGTTGCCGGCGCCATCCAGCACCAGGGCGTACACGTAGGCGTTGGTGCCGCTGCCCAGCGCCGACCAGCTCGTGCCGTTCCAGCGGGCAATGTTGTTGGCCGCCACGCCGCCGGCCGTGGTAAAGCTGCCGCCCGCATACACGTTGCCGTTGCCATCCACGGCCAGCGCCCGGAGGGGTCCGTTGGGCCCGTTGTTCTGGAAGGCATTCGACCAGAACTCGTCGCCGGTGCCCAGCGTGCCAGAAAACCGCGCCGCGCCGGCCGGCCGAAACACCGGGCGCCCGTCGGGGGCAGTTTGCAGGGTGTAGCCGCGGGCATCGAAGGAGCCGCTTACTCCGGCGCGCAGGGTGCCATCGGGTGCCAGGGCGGTACTCAGGGCGGTAGTGGTGGCCCGGGCCGGGCCGGCCAGTAAAACTGTCAGCAGTAAGCCGGCCCACGAGGCTTTGCGGCGGGCCGCGGCAGCGTAACGGTTGCTCATAAGAAGAGAGGGTAAATAGGGAGGAGGAGTTGAGTAGCTGAATTCGGCCGGGAAGGTAGGCAGTCCTGGCGAAGATCCGCTGCCTGCCGGGGTATGGTGGCATCCTATCCGCGTGGCGACAGGGCCGTGCGCATGGCCGGCTGCCCTTGCGAGGCCTAAGCCGAAGCAAGCCAGCCGCTCAGGTGGGAAAAAGCTTCTTCTGGCCTGAAAAGCCAGTGCCTGTGCCCGACATCGGGGCTGTTCTGTGCCCTGGGTGGTTTTTACTGCTCAGGACCGACGGCCGCGCTTTGCCCGCCACGACAGTTTCCTTGGCTCAGGACGAACTGCAGCTTCTAATCTTCGTGCCCCGGCACGGCGGCCTGGGCCGGGGCGCTGCGCAGCTCCAGCGCCTCCCGGGCCAGGCGCTTCTTCTCGCTTTCGGAAGCCGTTTTGGGCAGCTGATCGAGGTCGGGCTGGCCGGCATCTACCCAGCAGGTGTACCAGTAGGAGCTCACCAGGTGCACGGCCAGCCGCAGCTGCCGCTCCACCTGCCCGTTCAGACGCTGGTGGTACTCGGTGCTGAAGTCGCGGGAGTACACGCGCACAGTGGCGTTGCCGCGCTCCTCGAAGCCATACTTGCGGTCATCCGAAAACGTAGCCGTCAGCTGCTGCTCGAAGCGCAGCACCGAGTCGACGGCGGCGTGGGAGCGGCCCACCACCTGCCAGATGGTTTCGGTGGGGTTTTCCAGGTAGGTGGCGGGTCCCACGAAGAAGTCGTAGTTGGCGCTGAGCATTTCGGGCAGGCGGCTTTCCCAGAACCCGTGGATGCCGCGCTGCCCACTGAGCTGCCCGTTGTAGTTGCGGGTGGTGTGCAGGGGCACGCAGGCATCGGCAATGTAGTGGCCCATATCGGCCGACAGGCGCAGGATGTTGTCGGCGTCGCGGCTGCGGAAGGCTTCGGTGAGCTGGTACTTCATGCGGGCCACCTGCCAGGGTACAATGCCGTGGCGCAGCAGCGAGTCTTCGCCGTAGCGGGCCACGGCGTCGGCCCAGCTGTGGGGCAGACGGGTCAGGGCCGAGTCGCCGTAGGCATCCACGTCGAGAAAGTGCCGGGGCGCCTCGCCGGGCACCACCGCCCGGCGGGAGTCGGGCCGGGTGGCGTTTTCGGTCAGGTAGTCGATGTTGGTCTTATAAAACCCGATCATCTCGGGCGGCATGGTGAATACGGCCAGCCGGTTGATGAGCCGGTGCCCGAAAAAGCCCCAGGCCCGGGGCTGGTGGGGCAGCAGGAGCAGCAGGCCCAGCAGGCCATAGAGTAGCGGTTTTTTCACACGGAATCGTTTTATAAGTCAACCAACGGGCAGCCCGAATGTAAACAAAAACTCGTCTGCCCGGCTACTTATGCAGTAGCCCGACAGACGAGTAGTTGGAAAAGCCGGAACGGCTAGCGGCGGCCCTGGCCGGCGAAGCGCATGCGGTAGTCGGCGTCCACGTTGCCCTTGCTGATGCGGGTGAGCTTGCCCTTGATGAGCTGCTTTTTGAAGCCCGAAATCAGGTCCGTAAACAGCACGCCTTCCAGGTGGTCGTACTCGTGCTGAATCACCCGGGCCGTCATGCCGGAAAAGGTGTCCTCGCGGGTCACGCGGTTTTCGTCCTCGTAGCGAATCACAATGGTTTCGTGGCGGTACACCATTTCGCGCACCCCGGGAATGCTCAGGCAGCCTTCTTCAAAGCCCCATTCCTGGCCGGTTTCGCTCACCATCACCGGGTTGATGAAGGCCCGCTTCACGGGCGCCTCGGTCGGGTCCGTTTCCACCGAGTCCTCGGCGGCTTCGTCGTCCTCATCCTCATCGGCGAGCATGGGCGTCGAGTCGATGACGAACAGGCGGACGCTCTTGCCCACCTGGGGCGCGGCCAGCCCCACGCCGTGGGCGTGGTACATGGTGTCGTACATGTCCGCAATCAGCTGCTGGAGGTCGGCGGCCGGCAGGTCGGCGGCAATGTCCTTGGCGCGGGCTTTCAGCACCGGGTCGCCAAAGGCTACAATAGGGTAAATCATCGGGATTCGAGGAAGGATTGCAGAATCAGGGTGGCGCTGACGCGGTCGACGGTGGCTTTGTCGCGGCGGTCTTTCTTCGACAGGCCGCCCGCCAGCATCGCCGCGTGGGCCATGCGGGAGGTAAACCGCTCGTCGATTTCGTGGACCGGCAGCGCGGGCAGCTCCCGGCGCAGGGTGCGGATCAGTCCGACCACGGCGCTGGTTACGTTCGTGTCTTCGTTGAGCAGGGTGCGGGGCATGCCCACGACCAGCGCTTCCAGCGGGTCGCGCTGGTGGTAGGCTTTCACGTAGGCCAGTAAGTCCTGGCTGTGAATGGTTTCCAGGGGCGAGGCAATGAGCTGGAGCGGGTCCGTCACGGCCAGTCCCACGCGCTTGTTGCCGTAATCAATGGCAAGAATTCGGCCCATCAGGAAGAAGAAAGAAAAAAGATAATCCAGCCGGCCGCCCATGGTTGCGCGGCCCGCCCCGCAAAGATACGACAGCCAGCGGAAAGGTGACTTTTCCGGCGGCCGCTATGCGAGGAGTTAGACGGCTAAAGATCAGTTTTGACCCGTTGCCAAACCAGGTTGGGCGAATGAGCAGCTTCCCTTTAAAATCACAAATTTATATTTGCCGTATAACTCCCTGCCCGGCCCGCTTGGGTAGGGTTAATTCCAGAATAAACGGCTGTTTATTGCTTTAAGCAAATAAAAAATTGCACTGTTATTGGAAAATTACCGCCCCACGATGTTTGTCGTGGTTTTCTTGGAAAAGTTTCAATAGTTTTGAAGGATAGCCTCTTCGTAATTCTCCCAGTATCGACTGAACTTGTACTGTTTCAACTGCTTATGACCGACGAGCCAACCCCAGCTCCGACGCTTCGCCCTGCCGCTGAGCCCGCGGCTGCCCCGCGCAACACGCGGGCCCAGATCCGGCAGCCGCTGCTGCTGGCGCTGGTGCTGGCGGCGGGCATCCTGCTGGGAGCCAATCCGTTTCGCCCTTCCGAGCAAAACCCCGACGGCACGGCCCGCGGCTACCTCAAGTTCAAGGAAATCCTGAGCTACGTAGACCGCGACTACGTGGACTCGGTAGATGCCGAGGCGCTGTCGGATTATGCCATTACGCGCATGCTGGAGCGGCTCGACCCGCACTCGGTCTTCATTCCGGCCAAGCAGCAGCAGCAGGCGTCGGCCTTTCTGCAGAGCGACTTCGACGGCGTGGGCGTCGAGTTCAACCTGTTTCATGACACCGTAACCGTGGTTTCGCCCCTGAGCGGCGGCCCTGCCGAGCAGGCCGGCCTGCAGCCCGGCGACCGAATCCTGGCCGTGAACGGCGAGCGGGTTTCGGGCGTGCGCATCACGACCGAGCAGATGTTTGGCAAGCTGCGCGGCCCCCGCGGCAGCAGCGTGCAGCTGCTGGTGCAGCGCCGCCACCAGTCGAAGCCGATCAGCGTAGTCGTGAACCGCAACCGGATTCCGAACAGCTCGGTCGACGTGGCCTACATGCTCGACAACGAAACGGGCTACATCAAGGTGAGCCGGTTTGCCAGCGGCACCTACGACGAGTTCAAGCAGGCCCTCGCCGACCTGAAGCGGCAGGGCCTCACCCGCCTCGTGCTCGACCTGCGCGGCAACCCCGGCGGCTACCTCGACCGCGCCACCAAGCTGGCCGACGAGTTTATCAGCGGCACCAAAAAGCTCGTGTACACCGAAGGCAAGGGCGACCAGTACGACACGCAGACCTACTCGCGCACCCTGGGCGAGTTTGAGGACGGCCCGCTGGTGGTGCTGGTGGACGAAGGCAGCGCCTCGGCCTCGGAAGTAGTGGCCGGCGCCTTGCAGGACCACGACCGCGCCCTGGTGGTTGGGCGGCGCACCTTCGGCAAGGGCCTGGTGCAGCAGCCCATTGCCCTCAACGACGGCTCGGAGCTGCGCCTGACCATTGCCCGCTACTACACGCCTTCGGGCCGCTCCATCCAGAAATCGTACCGCAGCGGGGTGGAAGCCTACGAAAAGGAGCTTTCCCAGCGCCTGCAGCACGGCGAGTTCTTCCACGCCGACAGCATTCACTTTGCCGACTCCCTGCGCTACCGCACCGACCGGGGCCGCACGGTGTACGGCGGCGGCGGCATCATGCCCGACCTGTTTGTGCCCCGCGACACGTCGGCGTATTCGGCTTACTACACCCGCCTGCAAAGCCACAACCTGATCCGGGAGTTTGCCCTGAACTTCTTCCAGGACCACCGTGAGGAGCTGGAAGCCATGCGCTTCGAGCAGTTCAACACCACCTTCCGTATCTCCGACGCCCAGCTGCAGGCGCTGACGGTCAAGGCCCGCCAGGACGGGATTCCGAATGACGTAGCCGGCCTGCGCCGCTGCATCGGGCTGGTGCGCAACCAGCTCAAGGCCCACATTGCCCGCAGCGCCTACGGCAAAACCGCCTACTACCAGGTACTGCGCGAGCAGGACCACGAGCTGCAGCAGGCCTTCCACGCCGTAACCGACGGCAACGCCTCCCTCATGCAGGGCATCACCCTCAAGCACGAGTAAGCTGAGCAAGCGCCATCACAGAAAAGGCCGGAACGCACGTTCCGGCCTTTTGCCTTTTTAAGTCCGTCATGCCGGGCGTCGCGCAGCATCTCGCGGACTGACGTTGGAGTAGTAATCATCCGGCAGCCCGCGGGATGCTTCGGCTTCGCCTCTTCATGACGGACTATTGGCTTTCTACTTCTTGCCGGCCGTCAGGTCGCGGTACAGAAACTGCTTGTCGACGGCGGCGAAGGGCTGGCCGTCGACTTCGGCGTAGGGGTAGATGAAGTAGTTGAGCGGGGAGCCCTGCTGCTTGGGGTTCAGCGTCAGGTCGCGGCCGCGCGAGAACTCCAGGCGGTTTTCGTCGTGGGCGCCGAAGAAGTAGTTGCGCCTGGCCGGGTTCTTGGCGGCTTCCGACGCATCGACGGGCACCCAGCCGGTTTCCTTGGTGAAGAACTCGGCCCAGCAGTGGTAGCCCTTCACCTCGCCGGTGCCCCGCTCGGGGGGCAGCGGAAAGCCGATGCTGAAGCGGGCCGGAATGCCCAGCGCGCGGCAGTAGCCGATAAACACGGCGTGGAAGTCGGTGCAGTTGCCGCGGCGGGCGTCGCAGGCGTAGTAGATGTCGCCGCGGCCCCAGCCCTGGCCGGTCTTGTCGTAGGTTACGGTGCTCACCACGTGGTTGTAGATGGCCTGGGCTTTTTCCAGGTCGGTTCTGGCGTTGGCCTTGGCTACCACTTCCAGGGCCCACAGCCTGATCTTGGGGTCGAGGGGCACGAGCTTATCGGCCTCCAGCCAGCGCGTCATGTTGGGGTCGGCAGCTTCCTTGGGCGCTTTTTTGGGCGGCTCGGGGCTCAGCATCGGGTTGATATGCTCCCGCCGCTCGGCCTGCACCGCCATCGTAACGGCAAACCCGGCCGGCTGCGGGTCTTTCACCTGCAGGTGCAGCACCTTGTTGCCGTACTGCCCGGTCAGGATTTCGTACGGATAGGGCGAGGTAATCTTCAGGTTGGCAATGTCCTGCGACTTATCGGTGTGGGGCACGGGCAGCCAGAGGTCGAGCTGCCTGGCGCCGGCGGGCAGGTCGTGCACCCGGGTGGTATAGTCGAACGAGAACGTGCGGCTGCGCAGCGGAGCAGCGGTCGGGATTTTACCGGTGGGGGCGAGGCTGCCAGCGGCAAAGGCCAGCAGCAGGGGCCAGGTGAGGGCAGGGAAGAGCACGGGCGGCACACAAAAGGTAAGCAGCCCGTTAGAAACAGGCTGAACTATTGGGCCGCAAGTTACAACCATATCCTCGCTCCGAAGTCCCAGCTGGCGGGCGCGGTCGGCAAGCGGGCCGGTAGCCGGAACATCAGAAGCCCGGGCTGCAGCGGCTAGGTTGTGCGCCTACGGCTGCTCCACAATAAATTACTCTGGCTGCTTCCTGAAAAAAGTCCCGCTGCTGGCTCAGTGGGACTTCCTTTGTGTGCTGTTCAGCGCATTACCTGCACCCAGCCCCGGTAGCGGCGGTGGTAGGTTTGGTCGAGGAGGTAATAGTAGTAGATACCGTCGGGCAGGTTGGGGGCCGGCCAAGTGTTGCGGTAGTCGGCGGCGTGATACTGCTGCCGGCCCCAGCGGTCGTAGACGGTCAGCTCCAGGGTGCGGGGACTGGGCGCCTGCACCCGGAAGAAGTCGTTTTTCTGGTCGCCGTTGGGCGTTACGATGTTGGGAATAGTGAGCGGGGCGCAGTCCTGGCGGCGCACCTGCACGGTGGCCGTGGCGCTGAGGCAGCGGTTGCGGACGGTGAGCGTGACGGGGCCGTCCGTGCGGGTGGTGAAGGCCGGACCCGTACTACCGTCGCTCCAGCGGTAGGTGAGGCCGGCCGGGGCGGGCGGCAGGCGTAGCGTCAGGGGCTCGTCGGCGCAGGTGAGCGTGTCGGCGGGCAGGCGGGGCAAGGCGGGCACGCCGAGCAGCGTCACCAGGGTGCTGTCGCGCACCAGGCAGCCGTCGGCCGTGCGGGCCGTGAGGCGGTAGCGGCCGGGGGCGGACACGGCGCGGTTGGGTCCGGTGGGGCCGTCGGCCCAGCGGTAGTCGAGCAGGCCGGGCAGGGCCTGGAGCGTGGCCACCTCGCCGGGGCAGAGCACGGGGCCGGCGGCGGGCAGCAGGCGCTGGCGGGTGGCATCGAAGGTGCCGACCAGCACCGTATCCTGGGTGGTGCCGCAGCCGAAGTCGGCCGTGACGAGGTAGCGGCCGGGCGTGGTCACCTGGATGCTGCGCGTGGTCTGGCCCGTGCTCCAGCGGTAGGAGCCGAAGCCGGCCGAGGCGGTGAGCGTGACGGGGGAGCCCGAGCCGCAGAGCAGCAGATCGGGCCCGGCCGAGAGCGTGAGCCCGGCCGGCGGCACGGCCACCACCGACACGTCGTCGAGGGCGTAGCGGGCCAGGGTGGGGCGGGTACTGCCGGTGAGGCGGCGCACGGTGGTGGCCGCGTCGGGCAGGAAATTGCCGATGGTCAGGTAGCGCTCCCCGCCCCGGGCCACGAAGGTGCCCGTGACGGCCACGTAGCGCAGCGTATCGGTGAGGGGTACGCCCCGGGGGGAGCTGATCTGGGGCAGGTTGGAAAAGCCCAGCAGGTCATGGCGCTCGATGGGGGTCGGGGTGAGCAGGAAAGCCAGGCCATCCGTGGCCATGGGCGGCAGCCTAGCCTGGCCGTACAATTCCTGGCCCCAGCAGAGGCGGGCATAGGCCGTGACGCGGTAGGAGCAGCCCGCCAGCAGCGGGGCGGTGAGCGTGGCCTGGATATAGGAGCGGCCCTGCCGGGTGGTGGAATCGGTGCGAAAATCCCCGGCGTACGTTTGAATGACAACGTAGTTGCGGCCGCTACGGGGCTTGAACCAGGTGGTGTCGTAGCCGAAAAAATCACGCAGACGGCAACTTAGAGAGTGATATACATACGTGTAGGTTGGGGAGCGCCAGCCCGGCGCTCCGGATGTGCCAATTCCCGCATCGTCAATTCTGTCCAGAGCGCCGACACACCGTACAAACTGCTCAAAGCTGTTGTTCGGAACCAGGTTCTGCGCCTGGCTGCAGAAGCTGGCCATCGAAAATAACAGCAGGAAAAGGATTGAGGGTTTCATCCGGATAGAAAGTCAGGGAGTCATCTACCGGAACCGGTAGATGACTCCCAAAAATGACAGACCAAAAACTACTCTGATTTAGCCAGGCGGCCGACGACCACCCGGTCAGTTACCAAGCGGTAGAAATACAAGCCTTTGGGAAGGTGAGAGGCGTCGAAGTCGAGTGTATGGGCCCCGGCTGCCTGTGTGGCACCACTAAGCAGCGTGAGGCGAACCTGGCCGGTCAGGGCGTCTACCAGCGTGAGGGTAACGGGCTGCGCTACCGGAATAGTATACTCAAACCGGCCCCGCTCATTAGCTAATGGGTTGGGGAAGAAGGCTACGCGGGCGTCCGGCTGCCGCGTGGCGCCATCAGCCAGCGTACCACGGCAATTCGTATCAGCCGGTTTGAAAATCCCGGTAGCCGTTGAGCTGCCACAGGCATTGTTGAGTGTGATGGTCAGGCGAACCGTCAACTCACTGCCGGCATTGCCCGGCGTGAAATACCCTGAACCCAATCCAGCCTGATTCGCCAGCCCGTTGAGCGGAATAGCCGCTAAGTTGCCAGTTCTGGCAATAGCACCCGTCTTGTTCCCAATCTGGTAATAAGTGGTGCCGCCATCCCACTGCTCAAAAGTAGCCTGGTAGGTGTCGTAGTCGCCGGTGCTGTTGCTGATGCCAATCGAAGCACCGTACTGCCCTACTACCGTTGGAACGGCGGGGTCGTTGGAGGGTGTTTGCGCGACCCCACCACAGTCGTTGAATTTCAGTACGGCTGAAGAGGGCGTCAGCGAGCTGACCTGGACCAAGCCCCGCCGCTGCACGGTTTGCCCACAGGAGTTTCGTGCCTCTACTGATACCTGGAAATAGCCGGTACGGCCATTCAGCAACGGCAGCAGGCTAGTGGGCAGCGCCGGGGTAAAGCCCGTGGTGGCCGTGAAAGCGCTGGTCAGGGTGCCATCGGCCAGGGCACTGGTTACAGTGACGCGAACGGAGGAGGCATTGGTAACGGTGGCGCTGAGTGCCAACGGCTTGCAGTTATAGACGTTTTGCGCTAACCCCGGCAGGATGCTCAGGCCGTCTACCTGCGGCGTGGACAAAGTCGCGGCGGCTACTCCAAAGAAGAACTGGTAGTCTTCGCCGTCAATCTGGTTGGGCAGGCGTTCGAATGGGCTGTCGTAGGGAGCAGCGGCAGAAGTAGGGTGAAGCGTCAGCGCGGGAGACAGGGGAGAGGTAGCGAAGGCCAGAGAGGCAGGATTGATGGAGCAGAGACTCCCACTGTTGGCTATGCCATAGATCAGCCCATCGTAGGCCAGCTCAAGCTGCGTGTTGCCACAGGAAGCCGAGCCCGCTACGTAGCTGCTTTGTCCGGTTACCCGGTCCAGAGATATTATGCCCGCGGTGGGCGAAGTGCCAATGGGCTGGTTGCGGTAGCCCGCGACGAGAATCTTTTTGCTGTCGGGCGAAAATTCCAGCCCCCGGACTACCTGCACCGGCACCCCGGGCGCCAACTCGGGCGTATAGGTTGATAACAGGCTAATATCCAATGCTCCGTTGTTGACAGCTCTGTTCAGCCTGTACACCTTGTCCAGATGCTGCCAGGCTATAGACTGGCCATCCGGCGAAATATCCATCTCGGTGGTTGAGGCCGGTACGCCGTTGAGCGAATAGGTAGTGCCGGCGCTGATGCCCGCGCCCGAAATGACGTATTGGGACAGGCCGCCAAACGCATCGGGGCCGTGATAAAGGTCCCGAACCGAGCCGTTGCGCAGCTTGGAAACGGCGATACCGAAGCTGGTGCCACCAAAACTATCAATCAAAGTTGTTTGGCGGGTTATAGTTGGCAGGCCAGTGCAATCAACCTCCGCATATACCAACACGTGGTCATATTGACCATGTCGAGTGGTAATTAGATAGAAGCGTTTGCAGGCGCCAGGAACGGGTACCACCGCCATACTGGTGTAGCTGTTGCCGGTATAGGTCAGAGGAAGCCCATTGCCATCAACCGCAGTGGGGTGTACGTAAGAACTCAGCGTGCCTCGTGCGGTGCCGTCGGGCGTGTACAAAACGCCGGAATTGACGTCGACATAAAACAGCAAATTATTATTCTCATCATAACCCGCTGCCGTCAGGCTGTTGTTGCCGGTAGCACCGGGTACTGCTGCTACCTGTCGGGCTGCCCCCGTTGCTGCTAAAGTTCACCTGATTGGGCGAGAACAGCCAGCTTCGCATCTGGGTTGGCGCGGTTGGCGGAGGTGGGGTAGTTCCGCCTCCGCCGGCCACGGAGGCAGGAGCTGGAATGCGAAGCGCATTGTGGGAGGTGGCTGCGCCATAATCTGGCAGCAGCGAGAGGGCGGCCAGCAATAGCAGCAGCACAAAGGCTTTCTTGCTTATACAAGGAAACGTGAGGGTAAATGGCTAAAAGAAAAGGAACTGTGATACGGTAAAAATCAGAGGCTTTACGAGGGCAATCAGTGCCGAATGCAGAGCCATGTATGCTTGTCCTGCAAAACCGCGTAGCGGTCTGCCAGACTGGAAAGCAGCAAACAGGCAATAGGTAGAATAGGGCGGAGTAGGCTAGGGCTAACACCGACGACTCCGCCTATGGGAGTACATCGGGCAGTAAGAGTACTGCTAATTAGCTTTAGTGACAAGCTGTTCACAGAGAATTTGCCCTGGCAAACCGGGCATCCGCCTTTAGCTGGGTTTCGTTTCCGGCCGGGCGGCAGGACAACCGTTTCTGGCGGCTCCTGCGTACCTTCACGCTACCGCCCGGCATTCGTTTTCCCACCCGCTAACTTCTTTCCGCATGGCCTACTACCACCGCCTCGGCCAGATTCCGCGCAAGCGCCACACCCAGTTCCGCCAGCCCGACGGCACGCTCTACGCCGAGCAACTCGTGGGCACGCTGGGCTTCCACGGCGTGTCGTCGTTGCTCTACCACGTGCACCCGCCCACCCAGATCAAGCACGTGGGCGAGCCGGTGCCCTACGGCCCGAAGCTGCTCAAGGACCGGCCGCTGGCGCCCAGCCACCTGCGTACCCTGGCCCAGACGAGCACCGGCGGCGACTACCTGGCTGCCCGCCAGACCATGATCGGCAACGCCGACGTGACGCTGAGCATCTGCAACCCCACCGAGCGGCGGATGCAGTACTACTACAAAAACGCCCTGGCCGACGAGGTCATCTTCGTGCACGAGGGCAGCGGGGAGTTGTGGAGCCAGCTGGGCATCGTGCGCTTCGAGCCCGGCGACTACGTCATCATTCCGCGCACCATCATCCACCAGCTGCACTTCGATGAGGGCCCGGTGCGCCTGCTGATTATCGAGTCGTTCAGCCCCATCGAAACCTGCCGGCGCTACCGCAACCACTTCGGCCAGCTGCTCGAGCACTCGCCCTACTGCGAGCGGGACATCCGGCCGCCGGCCGAGCTGGTCACCGGCGACGTGCGGGCGTCGGGCGAGTACCTGGTCCAGATCAAGAAGGAAGGCTACCTCCACCAGCTCACCTACGCCCACTCGCCCTTCGACGTGGTGGGCTGGGACGGCTACTTCTACCCCTACGCCACCAGCATCCACGACTTCGAGCCGATAACCGGCCGCCTGCACCAGCCGCCGCCCGTGCACCAGCACTTCGAGGCCCACAACTTCGTCATCTGCTCGTTTGTGCCCCGCCTGTTCGACTACCACCCGCTGAGCATTCCGGCGCCCTACAACCACTCCAACGTCGACTCCGACGAGGTGCTCTACTACGTGGCGGGCAACTTCATGTCGCGCAAGGGCATTGACCTGGCCTCATTTACGGTGCATCCCAGCGGCATTCCCCATGGGCCGCACCCGGGTACGGTGGAAGCCAGCCTGGGCAAAAAGGAAACCCACGAGCTGGCCGTTATGGTCGACACGTTCCGCCCACTCTACCTCACCGAAGCGGCCCTGCCCTACCTCGACGAGAAGTACCCGATGAGCTGGAACCCCGATTTCAAGCACGACCCGCCCCGGGCCGCCGACATGATGGACTAACTTTTGCGGGGCGCCGGCCGACACTAAACCGGCCCGCCGGCCGTTTGGCGGGTACCTACTTTTGCTTACCCTCACCTTTTGCTCCATGAAAAAGATATTTCTGCTTTTGCCCGTGCTGGCGCTGCTGGCCCTGGCCACCTTTAGCTGCAAGAAAATAAAGCAGCTGCTCACCTTCGAGATTTCGCACACCGAGAACTTCAAGATTCCCGCCACGCCCCTCGTCGGCGGCCTGCCGGTGACGCTGAACCTGCCGGTGCCCGTGACCAACAAGGCCTCCGAAACCTTCAGCAAACAGGGCACCCGCGCCGACTTGGTGAAGGACGTGACGCTGACCAAGCTCACGCTGTCGATTATTGACCCGACCACCGAGAACTTCAACTTTCTGAAGAGCATCGAAATATCCATCGGCACCGACCAGACCGACATCGTACCCCTGGCCTCCCTGACCGACGTGCCGATGGGCGTGCAGACCATTGAGCTGCAGTCGAGCGGCACCAAGCTCGACAAGTACCTGAAGGCCCCGAACTACACGCTCTACACCAAAGCCACCGTGCGCCAGGCCACCACCAAGGAAATTACGGTGAAGGAAGAAATTCGCTTCAAGGTAACGGCCGACCCGCTGTAGGCCTCCGCACTTCCACAAAAAAGGCCCGCTGAAACTGTTCAGCGGGCCTTTTTTATGAGTTTGTCGGGTCCGGAAATATGTTGACAGCTTTTCCAAAAGGTGTCATGAAAACCGAGTTTG